>NZ_JAGTUL010000021.1:0-80572 GCF_018224605.1 Shewanella sp. M16
AAAATTTCCTTATGTTAAACAGAAAAAAACCCCGCAAATAAAAAATCCTTTTTAAAAAAAACAATAGATTCAAAAACAAATCAAAATACCCTTTAAAAAACAATTAAGAAAAAAAAAAATATCTTTAACAAACAAAATATATACATTTTGTTTTTGTATAATATTTTACAAAATGATATCCCTTATAAAAATCAACTAACTTATGCATTAATATTCTTAATCCTCTATAGAGCAAATTAATATTTAATCTCACATTTACAGCATAGCAAGCGGATTAATGATCACAAAAAAGCCCTTTCAATATGGAATTGAAAGGGCTAAATCTTCATCAATATAAAAACAATATTATTGCAGTTGTGGCCAGTGGTTAATTCGCCATCACCGCCTTCATTAACACTTCTGTCGTGAACTTATCATTATTGATAACTGGGAACCTGTCATAGGTTTGGAAGATCACTTGGTCTTGAAACTTGATCATCGCCACTACGCCATATTGGATACTTTTATCGATCGATTTAGCGGGCAATGTAAATTTAAATGGCACAGGTGCTCTGGCGATATTGAAGGTTTTTTGTGCGACGATGACACCTGGAGTATTCAAATCAATAATGGCAATAATGATTTGGCAGCCTTGAGGTAATGGGATCTTCTCTAGATAGCCAGCGGCGCCATTGATGATAATCGGTTGTTCAGGTGTTACAGTCACACAGCCATTGAGCAAGACAGCCATGAGAGAGAACAATATAAACGATTTTATTTTCAGATACATACTAACGTCCTTTTACCATGCGTATCAGGCCTTCTTGAGTAGAAGAAGCCATTAACTCGCCTTGTTGATTGAAAAACTGCCCTCTGACGTAACCTCTGCCACCGCTAGCATTAGGGCTATCGATACTGTAAAGCAACCACTCTCCCATATTAATCGGGCGGTGGAACCACATCGCATGGTCGATCGTCGCCATTCGTACCCCAGGACTTAAGAAGGATACACCGTGGGGCTGAGCTGCCGTGACTAAAAAGTTAAAGTCTGAGGCATAGGCGAGTAAATATTCATGGATATGGGCATCATTTGGCATAGGACCATTAGCCCTCATCCAAACATAACGGTACGGCTCGGTTTCTTTAGGCGCAAAAGGGTGCAGTGGATTGACCAATCGCATCTCAATTGGCGCATCGGCCATAAACTTTTCAAGTATGCTCGGCGGTACTTTATCCCGCATCGTCAGCGCCAATTCCTGCTGATTCAACAAACCTTCAGGTCCGGGCACTTGCGGCATAATAGCTTGATGATTAAAGCCTTCCTCAGGTTCTTGGAAGGAGCAGGTCATATGAAAAATGGGGCGACCTTTTTGAATAGCACTAACCCGACGAGCGCTAAAACTACCGCCATCACGCATATTTTCTACTTCATAAACAATCGGCAACTTCTCGTCACCTGCACGTAAAAAGTAGGAGTGTAATGAATGGATCTTACGCTCAGCAGCTACTGTCTGTTTTGCGGCGCTCAGTGCTTGGCCCATCACTTGACCACCAAACACATGCCCAAAACCCAGATCTTGGCTTTGACCACGAAAGAGGCCAATTTCAATTTGCTCAAGGGAAAGTAATGATAAAAGATCGTCTAATACCTGACTCATGGGATCCTACTGCGTAATTAGCAATTAATCTTAAAGGGTAACTCAGTTAGCCTTAAACTGACCAGTCTTCTATCGATTATTCACAATCAAATCATCACTCCAACGGTGAGAAATTAAACGAGGCACGCTGGAGTGTCTATGTTATTTATTGTGGTTAGCATTTACGGATTTATTGAGCCACTTACTGCATTTAAATCGCTATAGATGCAGGCTTAGCTCAAATACAAGCATGATGAATCAATCGATTTTAATGTGATGTTCTAGTGCACTTAACTTAGACCAAGACAATACTTTATCCTCTCCACAGGAGTGCAAAGTCACGGGGAAGGATTGGTGTAACTGTGGCCACTGCTGCGCGAGGTTATCTGGCGTAAAAAGACCTTCATTAAAATACATAGGCTGAAACTCGACAAACATGCCGTGGCTAACACTGCCCGCTCCGGCGAGTAGATGTTGACCATTTGGCGCCTGTTCACTCACCAAGAAAGCCGTAGTAGCCGTTAATGATTCAAAGGAAAATAGCGGCTGAATCGCACTCGCTAAATGTTTGGCCGTCATCGCGGTTACGGCCTGAGGGCATAAGCTATTGACTCGAATATTATGAATTTCACCTTCTAATGATAAGCTATTCACCATGCCGACCAGCGCCATCTTGCTCGCACTAAAACCAACTTGGTGCAAGTCACCGAACAAGGCCGAAACTCCCGTTGTCATCATTATCCGGCCAAAATGCTGTTGTTGCATATAGGGCCAAACAGCTTGAGTGAGATAAAAGCTGCCATTGAGATCGACATCCAATTGGTGCTGCCACTGCTCAAGTTTAATGTGTTCAAAGGGACAAGCACCATAAACGCCCGCGTTATTAATCAAGATATCAATGCGATGCCAGCGTAGGATCACCTCTTCGATCATGCTATTCACTTCATTTCGCTGACTCACATCAAGCACAAAATAAATGCAATCTCCACCGAGTTTAATAATGCTGCAATAGGTCTGCATTAATTCTAAGTTGGCTTGGCTCGTCAGAGCACCGTCGGTGGAAATTGACTCATAGGACGATAACGGCTGGTCGACGAGTATCACTTTTGCCCCCCGTTCAGCCAACATGATGGCATACGCTCGACCTAACCCAGCCGCAGCCCCAGTGACTAATGCCACTTTATTGTCAAAACGCATCCAAATATGTCCTTATCGGCATTGTTGTAGCGGCAAAAAATAACGAGCATAGGGTAACAACCGCCTATGCTATCTACTAAACAGAGTATTTAGCGTTACGCCTATGTCATGGACAGCACAAAGCATCCATCAACATTAACTATGGAAACACAGACTTTTTTGATTTTCTTTGAACTTAACGACAAATCTCATCCTGCATCAGTGAACATATGTGCGCCAATTCAAACTCTGTTAAATGCGTTTATTAGATAGTGCTCACTTTCGTGTTAAATCTTGTTATGCTATGCGCTAATTGAGCCCTTGCTCGGTACCATTTCCATTTACCAATAACGACTGGACGCCATGAATCCTTGGATTTTAGCAATAAGACCCCGTACGCTACCCGCGGCCATAGGTCCCCTACTGATAGGCAACATTCTCGCCCTGCATCTTGAGAGTTACAGCTGGTTAATCGCTGCCACTTCAATGTTGTGTGCTGTCTTATTACAAATCGCCGTCAACCTCGCTAACGACTATTTTGATTTTAAAAACGGCATAGATACAGACGAGCGCTTAGGGCCCGTTCGCGTGACTCAAAGTGGGTTAATTTCACCAACAAGCGTTCGCAATGCCATGATATTTTGTCTCTTAATGGCGCTTGCCGTGGGATCATATCTGATTTGGCACGGAGGCTGGCCCATCGCCATTCTCGCCGCAGCCGCTATTTTAGGTGCTCTTGGCTACAGTGGTGGCCCCTATCCCCTCGCCTCCCATGGGCTCGGTGAAGTAGCGGCATTTGTCTTTTTTGGCTTAGTTGCAGTGGTGGGCAGTTATTATTTGCAGGCGGGCGATACGACTATTAATGCTTGGTTATTAGGCTGTGCGATTGGCTTATTTAACGCTGCGATTATGTTGGTGAATAACACTCGCGACATCCGTACCGACACCCAAGCTGGCAAGCATACTCTAGCAGTACGTATCGGCGAAGCTCATGCAAAAGTGCTTTATCAAGCCTTAATCTATTTGCCCTTTGGTCTAGTCATCGCTGGCTTTTTATTCGGTATCCTACCCGGTTTACCAGTACTACTTGCGGGATTATCTCTGCTTATTGCCCGCAAACTCAGTAGCGATTTTTATGCCGTTTCTGGTGAAGCCTTAAATCCGTTACTCGGCCGTACAGCTAAGTTAACCATGATTTTCAGTACCTTGTTTAGCGTGGGTTTAGTTTTTACCGCATGAGAGTAAATCCGCTAAGCTAATGCTACACCACAGCTCAATGCTGAATATAAAAAGGTTCATATCTTCGATAGATACGAACCTTTTTATTGGCCGCAGCACAACTTCAATTTGGCTTATTATCGACGAGGGAAATCCTACCCCATTTATTGCCAGATATAACCAGAGATCAGCGTGTTTAACAAAATACCATTAAAGTTGCGTTCGGCATGGGATGAACCATTATGGCCTGCACCAAAACACACATGTAGCGGTAATAAATGTTCTTCCCGCGGATGACTGAAACGCGCTTCAGGGGCTGATTTCCAATGAGTTAACGCTTTTTTTACCTCGGCAGCACTATCACTTGCCGTTAAAGTTTGCGTCAACCAATGATCAAATTCTGCACTGCGGCTTTGCACTGTGAGATCGCTTGAGAAAAATGCCCGCATATTGTGAAACGACATGCCAGACCCCACGATCAACACCCCTTGGTCCCGCAGCGGCGCTAAAGCCTCCCCAATCGCTATATGGGTTTTAGGATCGAGGCTGTGGACTAACGACATCTGCACCACGGGAATATTCGCCTCAGGATACATCAACTTAAGTGGTACAAAAGTACCGTGATCAAATGCGCGTTCGCTATCTAAGCGGGCTGTGATGCCCTTATCCGATAGCATATTCGCAATCTGTGCGGCTAATTCTGGCTCACCAGGTGCAGGATATGTCAGCTGATAAGCCTCAGGTGGAAATCCATAGTAATCATACAAAATACTTGGCTTTGGGCTACTCGACAAAGTCACCACAGATTCTTCCCAATGGGCAGTGATCAACACAATCGCCTTCGGAGTGGGCATTGGCGCTGTTACTGAAGTTAAAAATGCACGCAACTCCCTATGATTAACATCATTGAGCAAAGGCATAGGGCCACCACCATGGGGCACAAATAGCACAGGCATACGACTCGCGTTAACTTGCATCATAATCCTCTCGTGTTGATTAACTTATATCTGTACTACTGGCTTTAAACTCAGCATTTCTCACTTAACTCACGGTTCTACATAACACTTCAATGCACGCTTAAAATGCGGAACGACTCTGCACCAACTGCCGCTGAAATCGCACTAAACGCTCAACAATTTCATCGAGTTTAATAATCAGAAAGAGTCCTGCCGATAAGCTCAATGCCGGCAGTGCATTAATCGGCGCTTCATAGTTAAAGTGGAAATAAATCGCCCCCAACATAATCGCCAGTAAACCGCTCGCCGATAGCACTCGGTAGTCACGTAGACACAACCCAAGGGCGCCAATCACTTCCATCAAACCAATAAAATAGCCAAATCCGGTGGGAAGATTCATCAAAGTAAACGGAACATGGAACATAGACACGCTAAATAACTTGGCAAATCCCGAGATGAAAAACACTATGCTCATCGCCAATGTGACGGTTGCAGCGGCGCGATTGAGTGTATTGGCACAAAGGAATAACTTCTGTGTATCAACCTCTGCAACTAAGCCATTGATACTTGAACCCTTAGTATCACATAAGTTTGAAAATCGCATCGCACACACCCCATTAAACGTGATATTTGCCGTCAGTCTTGGGCATAAATTCGCAGAAGACGAGTGAGAATGGAATCGATTATGAGCCGATAAAAGATAAATAAATATGGAATAAAATCTAATATCTCATAAACTAATAATTTATAACTTGCGAGCAATCCTTGTGACCTTAGACCAACTGCTGATGTTTAAAACCGTAGCTGAGGCGGGCTCACTCAAAGCTGCCAGTGACAAGCTACATAAAACCCAACCCGCCATTAGCCAAAGTATCAAACAGTTAGAATCCCAACTCGATCTTATCCTGTTTAATCGCGAAGGTTATCGACTCGCCATCACTGAGCAAGGTCGAAAACTGCTGCAACATACCCTGCGGGTACTGAATGAAGCGCAAGAAATGAAGCAAGTAGCGAAGCATTTAGCCAAAGGTAACGAAGCAAGCATCACCTTAGCTTTTGAAGCCTCCTTTAATCTCGCTCGAATTTTGCCGATTTTAGAGCTGACTCAAAATGAGTTTCCCTATACCCAAATTATTCTCAAACAAGAGTTTTTAACTGGTGCACTCGAAGCGCTGAATCAAGATAAAGCTGAAATCATCATCTCCGCAGGCGGAATTGAGCCCATACGTTCGAGCCATTTAGAATTAGCCTATCTTTTTTCCGGTAGCCTTCTCGATGTTGCAGCACCGCGCATGCTTGAGCGTCATCCGACACTGACCTACGCACGAGAGCTCGTTAATGAATACCAAATCGTGATCCAAGATACAGGCTCAGGCACTGCGAATATTGAGTTTGGGGTACAGGCGGGGCAACGACGTTGGTATGTTAATGATTTTTATACTAAGAAAATGCTTATTCAAAGTGGTATGGGCTGGGGCAAGCTGCCGCACTATATGATTGAAGATTCACTCAAACAGGGCGCGTTGATTGCACTGGATCTGCGTGAAAGGCAAAACAACATTCAACTCGATTACTATGTGATGCGAAAACCCCACTCACCTTTAGGCCCCGTCGCCCAAGCACTCTGGCAAAAGCTGATCGCCTTTGCTGCTGATGAACTTACATAGTTAAAAAGTAAAAAGGGCCAACTGGCCCTTTTAAATCAAACAAAAACTACTGTATTTCTTGTTTGGCAATGGCACGATCTAACTTAGCTCGTTCAACTTCGGGTGACGCCTTAATAGCGTTCACTAAGCTGATGAGATCTGTGCCTTCTTCAGCGGCTAACAAGAGTAAATTACTCTTATTCTGCCAATCCACTTTCAGGCCATGAGCTTTTGCAAAATCTGCAGCTGAAACACCAGGTTTGAGCTTAACAACCAATTTTCCTGTCATTTCTGCAAATGGCTTACCAGACTGAGTTACCACTTTTTGCCCTTTCGTCAACTGTTTTGCTTGCTTCACGCCCGCGTCAGTTTTGACGTAATACTGGGTATCAGTTCCTAAAAACTCAGCACGACTCACGGTGACCCCTTTTGTTTCGCCTTGAGGGTCAACCAAATCAACTTTGTCATGTGCCATAACTTGTGCAGATAACGTAAGAGCAACTGCAACTAATGATAAATTCAACGCTTTCATTTAATACTCCTTAAGATGCAGACTTGGCAGCATGGCCATGGAAACGAATTGACCAACCTTTTAGTTTTCCATCAGCTTCATTAGGAATAGAGATATAACCTTGATCATATTTGATAAATTTATAGCTACCACTATTCACATCAATAAGCTTGATAGTCCATTCTCCCTTAGCTGATTCACCATAGAAAGCATTAGACAGCATAGGCGTTGCATCAAAGCCTGTAATGAGATCTTCAGGATCTGTTTTATCCATAACACCTTGATATACCATACCATTATAAGGTGTCATTAATACACTTTTCGTTCCTGCTGGAGATATTAGCTCAACAGCCAGATCCGGTAGGCGTAAGTGATCTGCCGTTAACTCGATTTGTACAGCTTCAATGATTAAATCATCCGCTACCATCTGAGTATCACTAACACCATTGACGTCTGCGTCAGGAATAGCTTTTGCCAATTCTTGGCTCGCTTGCCATTCAGTTACCACATATTCACCTAAATCCTCTGCATAGGATTTAGCCAATTTTACCGCTTCGCTTACGTTAACTCGGCCGAAACCATAAAAATTATGGAATGAATAACCCGCAGCATTTTGTTGCCATCCCGGAATAGCAGCATATTCTGGAGCACCTTCACCCTCACCAATAGTAACGGTTTTAGTCGCAATATCAGCATTCACTTTAGTTGATGTTTTGGCTAGAACATGACGTACATCACGCCAAGTCAAATCAGGATTTGCACTCATGATCACGGCGACTGCACCTGAAGTATTTGGTGCCGCTGATGAGGTACCGTTCATCGTTGAAGTGTAATCACAATTTGAGTTTAAAGGATGTAATCCACCATGGAACGGCGTACTTGGGCGATCTTCTGCAATCGCAGAGCCATTCTCACAACCTACACGATCTGTTGTCACTATTGCTGGGTTATCTTCACCGTATTCACCACCAGGTGCAGTAACAAAAATGTTAGAACCTACAGATGAATAGCTCGATAACACGCCTTTAGCATTGATTGCACTAACGACTAAGTTGTAGACGTTTGCATTATCACTGGACATGTTTGAATTATGGAAAGGTAATCCATGGTTAGCAGGGTTTTCGGCTGTAGCAGAAAAATAATCACCTGGAAGCCAAAAGGTACTGAAACGGTAATAGTCATAACCATTACCTGCAGATTTAACGAAAATACTCCCTTTTCCATCAAAGCTCTGAGTGGCCACATCGCGATATACCTCAGACTCATCCTCATCAAAACCGTGTGGGAAAGGAACACTGTAACCATAGCTTTGGTTAAAAACACGCGCACTGTCGCTGTAAGCACTAGCGCCATGTGATTTAGTAAAATTTTCAAATGTTTGAACATTTGTCACTTTACCTGTCGGATCGGAATCTAAGAAGTTAAAACCAATTAGTTGTGCCTTTGGGGCGACACCACGACCACCAATACCGTTCCAACCTTCTGCTGCGATAATCCCGCCCACTGCAGTGCCGTGACCAGATTCACCAGAAAAAGGTGTAGGATCAACTGAACCTGTGATCAGATTATACGATCCTCCCTTGACAGTATTATTGACCAGATCGGGATGAGAAATTTCCAAGCCATCATCCACAACGGCAACTGTGATGCCTTGACCCATAACTTGCTTTGAAATTGCTTCACTAACATTCATGTCTTCGCCAGCGATACCACGATTCAATGCAAAAGAATTCTGGCCTGTGTTTTTCAAATGCCATTGATAAGCATATAAGGGATCGCCATTTTTGATATGAATTGTTAATGTGCCCTCTGCTTGATACTGACCGTCAGATACTTTAAATCTGACAACATCAGTGCCTTCACTGGCATTGGAAGCATAAGTAAATTCACCGGTACTTTTATTAACTAAAGTCAAAGTACCTAGTTTTAAATCAGTTGGATCAACTAAAGAGTAAGTCAAACCGCCTTCGGCATCTGTCGCATCTAATTTGCCAGTAAATAATAGAGACTGCGACACATCAATGGTCATATCGGCAGTTGTTGGTGCTGTGTTGATCTTAGCGACTGGCTCTGGAGCCTTTTTGTCACTTCCACAACCTGCCAATAAGGCGGCCGTGATGCTTAATGCAACAATGGACATACGCATGGATAGACATTCCTTCTTGTCATTACATCTTATAATTTAATATTGGATAGCTAGAATTCACTCGCCTTTTATCCGCATTAAATACTGTTATTTTAGTTATTATTTAACCACCAAAAAACCAATATTAGCATTTGATGGTGATACATCTTTTAACACACAAGTAATCAAAATGAAAACAACAATAAACAGAAAAGTAGATTTAATGTGAGCTAAGCATCCATGCACAAAAATAGCAACAGCCTTAACCTCTCATTTGCAAATGAGATAAATACCTACAAAATCAAAAAATTAAGTCAAACCAATAAATATTTAAGTAAATAAAAGCTATTTGGTAGAATGTTTAAAATTTAAAATAAATTGTTACATCTTTACGAAAGATGCATATTTTACAGCATGAAATACCTATTAATGTGAGAAATAAATACGCTAAAGCAAGTATGAAAAAACATACTTAGTCTAAATGCCGAACAGCAATATTATTAAAAAACTATTCTTATGGCGGGTTGAAAAGAGAGAATACATATAAGAATCACTAACCATACTCAGAAGACTAGAATCCATCAACTTGATCTTACTGACTCATATTTAACTTTATAACCCAAGGCATAAGGTTAATCTCGAAAAGTAATAGGCTATTGCGGAAATAAACTATTATCTTTGGCGCTAATGAGTTAATTGTCATTTCGTGCAAGCATAAAAAAACCCTCAATATTGAGGGTCTTTATAAAATACTATATACGAGTTTTCACGAACATTAAACCTTAGCTAAGGTGCGCTCTTTGGCGCTCCAATCTAAGTGATATTTCTCGCCGGCTGGGGTATCGATACGCTCAAATGTATGGGAACCGAAAAAATCACGCTGACCTTGGAGCAAGTTTGCCGGTAATGTTTCGCAGCGGTAACTGTCGTAATACGCCAGAGCTGAGCTAATACAAGGTGCTGGGATGCCTTGCATCACCGCAGTCGCGACTGCGGTACGCCATAGGCCTTGCTTTTCAGACAAGGCAGACGCAAAACTGTCCGCCATCAACAGATTGCTAAGATCAGATTTGTCTTCATAGGCTTGAGTGATTGATTGCAAGAACGTCGCGCGAATAATACAACCCGCACGCCAAATTTTTGCAATTTCAGCAAAGTCTAACTGCCATTTTTGTTCATGAGCCGTCATCGCCATCAACTGGAAGCCTTGGGCGTAACAACACACTTTCGCGCAATATAACGCGCTTTCAAGGGCTTCAATCAACAGTGCTTTTTGTGCGTCATCGATAACAGGTGCATTTGGCCCAGCCAATTTCTGGCTGAGTTGTAGACGTAAGGATTTTTGGGTACTTACGGCGCGCGCATACACAGCTTCAGCAATCGTCGGCGCCGGACAGCCAATTTGTAAACTGCTCACGGCCGTCCACAAACCCGTGCCTTTTTGGCCCGCTTTATCTAAGATCATTTCCACCAGCGGTTTACCCGTTAATGGATCGGCTTGTTTTAAGACTTCGGCACTGATCCCCATCAAATAGCTGTTTAAACTGCCTTTGTTCCAGCGTTCAAACACATCGCCCACTTCTGCAGCGCTCATGCCTAAACCGTCATGCAGCATTTGATACGCTTCGCAAATCAACTGCATGTCAGCGTATTCAATACCGTTATGCACCATCTTCACATAATGGCCAGAACCCGCAGGACCAATATAAGTCGTGCATGGCTCGCCTTCTGTCACGGGATTACCCGGCTCAAAGCGCTCTATGGGTAAACCTGTACTCGCATCAACCTTAGCGGCAATCGCTTTCCAAATCGGCGCAACATGGTGCCATGCATCGATATCACCGCTAGGCATAAGTGAGGGTCCAAAACGCGCACCGACTTCGCCGCCCGAAACTGCAGAGCTGAAAAATACAAACTGCCCTTTGTAGCGCGCTTCACGCTCAACAGTGTCAGTCCATAGGCTGTTACCAGTATCGATCACAATATCATCGGACTCAATTCCGGCAGAAATCAAAGCACTACAGACACCATCGACGGGTGCACCCGCGGGAACAGAAAGCACAAAAATACGGGGTTTTGTGAGACTGGCTAACATTTCGGTAAGATTAGCACAGCCAAGAATGCGAGACTCGAGTCCAGCACGTTCCTGTTTTTCTTGCTGTATTACACCATTAACTTTAACAGGATCGAGGTCAAACGCGCTGACGTGATATTGGTTATCTGCGATGTTTAGCGCAAGGTTTTTACCCATAACACCAAGGCCAATTACGCCGATATCATTAAGATTGCTGTGGTTTTGCATTATATTATTCCCACGGGTCACAGAGGTTAGAGCTAACCAATTTTGAGGGGTAATTATACCGATCTTTGTAACTTAATTACCAGAGACATACGATTGGCAATTTCGATTGTGCCGAAAGTACCAATCGTTTAGGTCTCATTTTATCTAGGGCGTGTTGACGTTTCAGGGTTGTTTTTGCAGCGAGTTAGCTGGCTTTTATGCAAGGCAAAGCCCGTGCAGTGCAGTTATTCTACATAAACGGGTGATAACGCAGCAGAAACGCCGGCCAAACGCTGCCCGAAGGGGTCGTCTGGCAAGCTCTTGCTCTTTGTCACTCGTCATTTGAGTAGAATAACTACACGTCACTCCTCGTTTCGTGATCACGAGCTTGCCAGAGCGAACAAAATTTAATCTCGAAACGTCAACACGCCCTAGTAGAACCGTCAATTAATGGGCAAGTTTAAGCCCTAAAACACCCAGTAATATCAGTATCAAACTGGCGATTTTAAGTAAGCTAACGCCTTCTCCTAAGAGGATAATTCCCGCAATTGCGGTGCCCATAGCGCCAATACCAACCCACACGCCGTAAGCCGTACCGATAGGTAGCTGCTTAACCGCGAGTCCTAGTAGCAACACACTCACTGCCATCGACGCGACTGTAAAGATACTTGGCCACAAACGCGTAAAACCGTCGGTATATTTAAGCCCTATAGCCCAACCAATTTCAAATAAACCCGCAAGAACTAATAAGAACCAACTCATAGTGAACTCCCATAAAGGGGTCGTCCCCATGTTAGATTAGGCGTATTTAGAGTCGTCCCTAAGCCATTTGATTACAGTAAAACTGTAGGTGATGATTGTGCGTGATAGCTGTACGTGATGAGCCTGCAAGACTAGCAAATTTGAGGTGAAAATTTCAATCTTTGATTTTGCCGAAATAAGAAATGCCATGCGCAAAAAGGCGATAGCAAGCTTGGTCAGTTTACTATCGCCTTGATATTTCAACTCTCTATAAGACCTTTACACTCTTTCTATAAAAGCCTTTACGCTCTATTTCTTACACTAAGGCATCGGCATAACCCATGCGAGTGAGCGCGGTACGCACTAACTCTAAGGTCTGTGGATCTTCTATGGTCGCTGGCGCAGTATATTGCTGATTATCGGCAATTTTTCGCATAGTACCGCGTAAAATTTTACCCGAGCGCGTTTTAGGTAATTTTTGAATCGCACTCACTAACCTAAAGGAGGCGACGGGACCAATTTCTTGGCGTACCAAGGTTATTAACTGTTTATGCAGCTCTTCATCACTGATCGTCACGCCTTTCTTGAGTACCACTAATCCGAGGGGAACTTGGCCCTTAAGCGCATCATCTACCCCAATTACCGCGGCTTCGGCCACATCAGGGTGTTGACATAACACTTCTTCGAAGCGTCCCGTCGATAGCCTGTGCCCCGCCACGTTTATGATGTCATCGATACGACTCATAATGTAGAGATAGCCGTCTTCATCAGTATAACCCGCATCGCCAGTTAAGTAATAACCCGGATACATAGACAAGTAACTATCTTGATAGCGTTGATCATTTTGCCACAGTGTCGTTAAGGTTCCCGGCGGTAGAGGCAATTTAATAACCACATTACCTGAAGTATTGGCCGCAACTTGCTCACCTAATTCGTCTAGCACTTCAACCGCATAACCCGGCACAGGTAAAGCTGGCGAACCTGGTTTAATGGTAACCGGCGCTGTGCCCATCAAATTTGCTGCGACAGGCCAGCCCGTTTCGGTTTGCCACCAGTGATCAATAACAGGTTTAGCGAGCTTAGTGTGTGCCCAAACTAAGGTATCGGGATCGCAACGCTCCCCCGCCAAAAACACATTTTTAAGACAATTTAAATCAACACCTTGTAGATATTCACCATCAGGATCTTCACGCTTGATTGCGCGAATAGCCGTCGGCGCGGTGAAGAAACTTTTGACCTTATATTTGGCAATCGTGCGCCAAAATGCGCCGGGATCTGGCGTTCCCACAGGTTTGCCTTCATACATTAAGGTTGTAGCGCCCACCAGCAGCGGTCCGTACACTATGTAAGAATGACCCACAACCCAGCCCACATCGGACGCAGCCCAAAACACATCACCCGCTTGAATATCGTAAATATGCTGCATCGACCAAGCCAGTGCCACTGCATGACCACCATTATCGCGCACCACACCTTTAGGCTGACCCGTGGTGCCTGAGGTATAAAGCACATACAAGGGATCTGTGGCCTTAAGAGAAACACAATCGGCCTTAGGTGCAGTCGCTAATGCGGCTTGCCAATCTAAGTCACGGCCCTCCTGCAAATCGGCTTGATACTGGCTGCGATTTAAAATCAGGCAATGCTCCACCTGATGAACAGCATGTTCCAATGCTTTGTCTAGTAAAGGCTTATAAGGAATGACGCCCGAAGGCTCAATGCCGCAAGATGCCGACAAGACTAATTTAGGCTTGGCATCGTTAATCCGAGTCGCGAGTTCATTGGCGGCAAAACCACCAAAAACCACCGAATGAATCGCACCTATGCGGGCACAGGCCAGCATAGCGAAAGCGGTTTCCGGCACCATAGGCATATAAATCACCACACGGTCGCCCTTCCCTATACCAATAGATTGCATAAAGCCCGCGAGTCGGCTCACTTGAGCCTGTAACTCCCCGTAGCTAATGCCGTATTCCGTATCAGTAACAGGACTCACATACTGGATAGCCACTTGGTCACCGCGTCCAGCCAACACATGGCGGTCAACGGCGTTATAACAAGTGTTCATCTCACCATCGGCGAACCAATGATAAAACGGCGCCTGCGATTCATCGAGCACCGTTTGCGCCGGCTTAATCCAATCGAGCGTCTTCGCCGCTTCTCCCCAGAATTCGGCTTTATTAAGCAAGGATGCTTGGTGCAACGCTTGATGTTTTTGTTGGTTCTGTTTTTGATTTGTGGCTTGCGCTACAGATGCATTTTGCTGTTCGGTCAACATATGTCCTCCAATCAGGACTGCGACTCACATCGTCAGCCGCAATAACTACCCCTTCCTGCTTCTATTATTAGCAAGGAGGTCTAAAGCCCACTATTAGACGTTAGCCTATAACCAGAAGATATTTGTGGTTTTATGTGAGAACACTAATTTAAAGCACACGTTTTAATCTCGCTGCACAAGCTTATGGCAATTGGGATTGACACTTTTATAGCAACAGAATAAAAGCCAAAATCTTTACCTTTACGTAAACTTCATATATCTTGCTTAAAACTGATTATTTAGGGTGCATGAATGAGCGCAACGAACACACCACAAACGACTTACTCGATCAGTGATCTCTCAAAAGAGTTTGATATCACTACTCGTAGTATTCGTTTTTACGAAGACCAAGGTTTGCTTAAACCTAAACGCCGCGGCCAAACCCGTATTTATAGCCTCAAAGACAGGGTGCGTCTCAAGCTCATTCTTCGCGGTAAACGCTTGGGCTTTTCTTTGGCAGAAACCCGTCGTTTGTTCGAATTATACGATGCCGACAAGAGCAGCACCTCACAGCTCAATACCATGCTGGCGCTAGTGGAAGAAAAGAAGTCCGCACTACAACAGCAAATGGACGACATCAAAGTCGTATTGATGGAACTCAATTCCGCCGAGCAGCAGTGCCGTTTAGCCTTAGAAGATAACAAAACGGCAAAAGCCTAAACCCCCGTTGACACAAAATCAAATCAATTTGATGGCGATAACGACTACAGATTTAAGTACAAGATTTAAAAGACTCAAGCACCTAAAAATCATAAAAACTATAACAATCTGAAATTAGAACATCTGAAAGGACACAAGCAATGAACTCTCTCTACACAAGTCTGAATTTTGGCCTAGGCGAAGACGTCGATATGCTGCGCGATACAGTGCAGGATTTTGCCGCGAATGAAATCGCCCCAATTGCCGCGAAAGTGGATCACGACAATGCCTTTCCCAATGAACTTTGGCCTGTGCTTGGAGGAATGGGACTGCTCGGAGTAACGGTACCCGAAGAGTTCGGCGGCGCAAACATGGGCTACCTAGCCCACGTCGTCGCAATGGAAGAAATCTCCCGCGCATCCGCTTCTATCGGCCTAAGTTACGGCGCCCACTCAAACCTGTGTGTCAATCAAATCAACCGTAACGGTAATGCAGCGCAAAAAGCCAAGTACCTGCCAAAACTGGTGAGCGGTGAGCATATTGGCGCGCTGGCCATGAGTGAGCCAAACGCAGGTTCTGACGTGGTTTCGATGAAGCTACATGCCCGTAAAGAAGGCGACCGATTCATCTTAAACGGCAACAAAATGTGGATCACTAACGGTCCAGATGCACACACCTATGTCATTTACGCGAAAACCGACTTAACCAAAGGCGCACACGGTATTACCGCCTTTATCGTTGAACGTGATTCGAAAGGTTTTAGCCAAGCGCAAAAGCTCGACAAACTCGGCATGCGCGGCTCTAACACCTGCGAACTGGTGTTTGAAGATGTAGAAGTACCAGAAGAAAACATTTTAGGCGGCCTCAATAACGGCGTAAAAGTGCTGATGAGCGGCCTAGATTACGAGCGCGTCGTACTGTCTGGCGGTCCGCTGGGGATCATGAATGCCTGTATGGATATCGTTGTGCCTTACATCCACGAGCGTGAGCAATTTGGTAAATCGATTGGTGAATTCCAACTAGTGCAAGGCAAGTTAGCCGACATGTACACAGGCATGAATGCCGCCAAATCCTATGTCTATAACGTGGCAAAATCCTGCGATCGCGGTGAAACCACCCGTAAAGATGCTGCAGGCGCCATTCTTTATAGCGCAGAACTCGCCACCAAAATGGCACTGGATGCCATTCAACTGCTAGGCGGCAATGGCTATGTCAACGAATACGCCACAGGCCGCTTACTGCGTGATGCCAAGCTGTATGAAATCGGCGCCGGCACCTCAGAAATTCGCCGCATGCTGATTGGCCGCGAACTGTTCAATGAGTCGAAATAACGCGAGTTTAAATAATCTCTCACAAGTGAATGGGTAGCACCTCACTGTAACTTACAGTTTGCGCCACCCATTCGAGCAAGGTGATACCGAGTTTCCGCTTTATAAGGACAATCAAAGTGACGCAATTAAGCAGTCGTATCAACGCCCGTAGCGATGAATTTAAAGCAAAATCAGACGATATGGCCGCCCTAGTGGCCGATCTTAAAACTAAACTCAATAAAATCGAACTCGGTGGCGGCCCTGTGGCGCTAGAGCGCCATTTATCCCGCGGTAAATTACTGCCACGTCAGCGGGTTGAAAAGCTGCTTGATGCAGGCTCGCCCTTTTTAGAACTGTCGCAATTTGCGGCGTTTGAAGTCTATGACGAGGAAGTGCCCGCAGCGGGCATTATCGCTGGTATCGGCCGTGTGAGTGGTGTCGAATGCATGATCATCGCCAACGACGCTACAGTTAAAGGCGGCACTTACTACCCGATTACCGTTAAAAAACACCTACGCGCACAAGATATTGCGAGCCGTTGTCACTTGCCTTGTATCTATTTAGTCGACTCGGGCGGCGCTAACCTGCCCCGCCAAGATGAAGTTTTCCCCGACCGCGACCATTTCGGCCGCATCTTTTACAATCAAGCGCAAATGTCCGCTAAAGGCATACCGCAAATTGCAGTGGTGATGGGCTTATGTACCGCAGGCGGCGCCTATGTGCCGGCCATGGCGGATGAATCGATTATCGTAAAAGATCAAGGCACTATCTTCTTAGCAGGCCCGCCATTAGTCAAAGCGGCCACTGGTGAAGAAGTCAGCGCCGAAGAACTCGGCGGCGCCGAAGTACACACTAAAATTTCCGGCGTAGCGGATCATTTAGCCCAAAACGATGAGCACGCGTTAGAGCTTGCCCGCCGCGCGGTATCACGCCTGAATCATCAAAAAGAAATCAAATCACTCTTAAGTCCTGTCAAACCGCCAAAGTTCGACATTAGCGAACTGTATGGCATTGTCGGCACTGATTTGAAAAAGCCCTTTGATGTCAAGGAAGTGATCGCCCGTATCGTCGATGATTCTGATTTTGATGAGTTTAAAGCCAACTATGGCGCAACCTTAGTATGCGGTTTTGCCCGTATTCACGGCTACCCAGTCGGCATTGTCGCCAACAACGGCATTCTGTTCTCTGAGTCGGCGCAAAAAGGCGCGCACTTTATCGAACTGTGCTGCCAGCGCAAAATTCCACTGCTGTTCCTGCAAAATATCACCGGCTTTATGGTGGGTAAAAAGTACGAACACGAAGGTATAGCCAAACACGGCGCTAAGATGGTGACCGCGGTTTCTTGTGCCAATGTACCTAAATTCACTGTGATTATTGGCGGCAGCTACGGCGCGGGTAACTACGGCATGTGTGGCCGTGCGTTCGAACCGACCATGATGTGGATGTGGCCTAACGCCCGTATTTCTGTGATGGGCGGAGAGCAAGCCGCAGGCGTTCTCGCCACAGTGCGTCGCGACGGTTTAGCCCGTAAAGGTGAAGAGTGGTCACTTGAGGATGAAAAAGCCTTTAAAGCGCCGATTGTCGCCCAGTACGATAAAGAAGGTCATCCGTATCATGCCAGCGCCCGTTTATGGGATGACGGCATTATTGACCCAGCGCAAACCCGCGATGTGGTCGGCCTTGCGCTATCGGCGGCATTAAATGCCCCTATCGAAGACACCCGCTTTGGTGTGTTCCGTATGTAAACCATACGTATACACAGCAAATCAATAAGATAGGGAAACAGTTATGACAAATTTACCAATAACGCCACAGGAATTAAGCAACTTGCAGCACGTGAGTTACTCACTCAATAACGGCGTTGCCGAGCTTATTCTTGACCGAGCAGAAGTACACAACGCCTTCGATGAAGTGATGATTAGCGAGATGATTAGCGTCCTTAGCTATTTTGCTGAGCACAAGCAATGCCAAGTGCTGGTACTCAAAGCAAACGGCAAAAACTTCAGCGCCGGCGCCGATCTCAATTGGATGCGCAAACAAGCCAAAATGGACTTTGAGCAAAATCTAAATGATGCCAAAGCCTTAGCAAAACTGATGCAGGATTTAGATACCTTTCCAAAACCCACCATTGCATTAGTGCAAGGCGCAGCCTTTGGCGGCGCACTGGGGCTGATTTGCGCCTGCGATATCGCTATCGCCACGACGCGCGCCAGCTTTTGCTTAAGCGAAGTAAAACTCGGATTAATTCCTGCGGTAATTAGCCCTTACGTTGCCCGCGCTATGGGTAACCGTGCATCGCGCCGCTACATGCTGACCGCCGAGCGTTTTAGTGCAGAAACCGCATTAAAGCTTAACGTCATTCATGAGATCAGCGATGACTTAGACGCCGCCGCAAAGCCTATGATTGACGCGTTGCTAGCCAACAGCCCGCAAGGCATGGCATGGGTAAAAACACTGCTGTCGCATCTTGAAGACGGCGTGATAGACCAAAAAACCATTGAATACACTAGCGAGCGTATCGCCCGCATTCGGGTATCGACCGAGGGCCAAGAAGGCTTAAACGCCTTTTTTGAGAAACGTCAGCCTAACTGGCAACAAGCACACTCAACGCCCTCCAAGCCCATGCAAAAGCCAAGTGATACCCAAGGAGCCCTTTGATGTTGACCAAGCACATGTTTACTAAACTATTAATTGCTAACCGCGGTGAAATCGCCTGTCGCATCATCAAAACGGCCCATGCCATGGGCGTTCGCACCGTTGCCCTATATTCCGATGCCGATAAAGAAGCGCGCCATGTCGCCATGGCCGACGAATCTTTCTATCTAGGCGGCAGTGCGCCGGCAGACTCCTATTTAAAGGGCGATTTGATTATCGACATCGCCAAAAAAGCCGGCGCCCAAGCCATTCACCCTGGTTATGGTTTCTTATCTGAAAACGCCGACTTTGCCCGTAAATGTGAAGCAGCAGGCATCGCATTTGTTGGCCCAGGCAGTGATGCTATCGATGCCATGGGCAGCAAAAGCGCCGCCAAATCTATTATGACGGCGGCAAATGTGCCCTTAGTGCCGGGTTACCACGGCGATGACCAAACCGATGCGACCTTAAAAGCGGAGGCACTGAAAATCGGCTTCCCTATGCTGATTAAAGCGGCTTATGGCGGCGGCGGTAAAGGCATGCGTATCGTCGAGAATGAAGGCGAAATCATGGAAGCCGTTAACTCGGCGCGCCGTGAAGCGGCCTCTTCTTTTGGTAACGATAAGTTATTGATGGAGCGTTATTTACGCCAGCCGCGCCACGTCGAAGTGCAAGTGTTTGCCGACACCTTTGGCAACGCGATTTACTTATCGGATCGCGATTGTTCGATTCAACGTCGCCACCAAAAAGTGGTCGAAGAGGCGCCTGCGCCCGGTTTAAGCGATGCACTGCGCACCCAAATGGGTGAAGCGGCCGTCGCGGCAGCCAAAGCCATCGATTATGTTGGCGCAGGCACTGTGGAGTTTCTGCTCGACACAGACAATAGCTTCTATTTCATGGAGATGAACACCCGTCTGCAGGTTGAGCATCCAGTGACTGAGATGGTCACAGGCCAAGATTTAGTGAAATGGCAATTGATGGTCGCCAGTGGTCAGCCACTGCCCCTTAAGCAAGATGAAGTGCGTATTCACGGCCATTCTTTTGAAGTGCGAATTTATGCCGAAGATCCACAAAATGAGTTTTTACCCGCCAGCGGTAAACTCAACTTTTTGCGTGAACCCGAGCAAAGCAAATACGTGCGTATCGATTCGGGTATTCGCGAAAATGATGTGATCAGTAACTTCTACGATCCTATGATTGCCAAGCTTATTGTGTGGGATGAATCACGTCCGCGCGCCCTGCAACGTTTAGTGCATGCGTTAGAATCGTATCAAATCAGCGGTCTTAAGCACAACATTGAGTTTTTGGCGAATATTGCCGAGCACCCAGCGTTTGCCAATGCCGACTTTAGCACTGACTTTATTGGCCGTTATGGCGACACCTTAATTGGTACAGCGTCAAGCGAAGCCGACACTGCCCTTGCCTTTGCCGCGCTGTATCAAGTGCTTGCCCGTAAAGAAGCCGCCAAAGCGCAAGCGATCAACAGCGCCGATCCTTACTCTCCTTGGGGTCAAGTCAGCGGCTTTAGACTCAACAGCTGCAGCCAGCACAATATTGCCCTACTCGATGATGCCCATGAATTGCAGCAGTTAGTGATGCTCGATTTAGGCGGCATGTATCAGCTACCGCTGCACGGCCAAGATTGGTTGCTCAATGGCGAGTTGAAACAAGACTTACTGCTCGCCGAAATCAACGGCCATAAGAGTAAAGTGCCGGTTAGCGCCCAAGGTGATGACTTTACGCTGTTTTTATCCTCTGGCAGTTACCACTTCAAAGCAGTGCAAACACTCGTGGTCGAAGAACAAGCCAGCAATGCTGATAAGTTAAAAGCGCCCATGAACGGCACGGTAGTGACCCATTTAGTCGATGTCGGCACACAAGTGAAATCGGGCCAAGGTTTGCTAGTGATGGAAGCCATGAAGATGGAATACACCATCGAAGCCCCCTTTGATGGCATAGTCACTGAGTTCTACTTTAAAGCGGGCGAGCTGGTCACCGATGGCGCAACCTTGCTTAACGTTGAGCCGTTAGAGACAAACGAGCCAACCGCGATCAAGGAAGCCTAAGATGTCGTTAGCCAATCTAAGCCAAGCAGCGAACGCCAAAGACAGGGTCAGCATTTTCGAGATGGGCGCACGCGACGGCCTGCAAAACGAAGTCGCAGTGCCGACGGCAGCTAAAATCGCCTTGATTGAATCGCTGGCAAGTGCGGGGCTTAAGCGTATCGAAGCAGGCAGCTTTGTGTCACCTAAATGGGTGCCACAAATGGCCGATTCTGCCGATGTGCTCAAGCAAATACAGCGTCAAAGCGGCGTGGTGTATAGCGCTCTCACACCCAACGTTAAAGGCTTTGAACTAGCACTGGATGCAAAAGCGAGTGAGGTGGCAATATTTGGCGCCGCCTCACAAAGCTTTAGTCAGCGCAATATCAACTGCTCGATAGAAGAGTCGATTGAACGCTTTATCCCTTTGATGGAATTAGCAAAAGCGCACAATATTCCGGTGCGCGGCTATGTGTCCTGCGTGCTCGGCTGCCCCTACGAAGGTGAGATAGCGGTCAGTGAAGTGGCCCGCGTGTCTGAAATCCTTTACAAAATGGGCTGTTACGAAATATCACTCGGTGACACTATCGGTGTAGGCACGCCGCCAAAAGCCCGTAGAATGCTGCAAACTGTGAGTGAACGAGTGCCTATTGAGAAACTGGCGCTACACTTTCACGACACCTATGGCCAAGCATTAGCTAACATTTTGGCCTGCTTAGACTTAGGTGTACGGGTGTTTGACTCCTCGGTTGCAGGTCTTGGCGGCTGCCCCTATGCCAAAGGCGCATCGGGCAATCTTGCCACCGAAGACTTAGTGTATATGCTGCACGGCATGGGATTCGAAACGGGTATCGATTTACCAAAACTCGCGTTAGCAGGGCAAGCGATCAGCACACAGTTAAATCGCAACAACGGTTCGAAAGTGGCCACTGCCCTGTTAGCAAAATAGAACAAAAATAATTAACTACACCAACAACTGTTATTAAAAACGCGCGTTATTTCCCGCGCGTTTTCTAAAGCATAAAAGGACATCACAATGGCAGGACTCAATAAAGTCGTCAGCAGCTATGAAGAAGCGTTAGCAGGCTTATCGGACGACATGACCATTATGGTCGGCGGCTTTGGCCTATGCGGCATTCCAGAAGGCTTAATCAATCAAATGGTTAAGATGGGCGTTAACGGCTTAACGGCGATATCAAACAACGCTGGCGTTGACGATTTCGGCCTTGGCTTACTGTTAAAACATCGCCAAATCGCCACTATGATCGCCTCTTACGTGGGTGAAAATGCCACCTTTGAACAGCAAATGCTCTCTGGCGAACTGAACGTGATTTTAACGCCCCAAGGCACGCTGGCGGAAAAGATCCGCGCAGGCGGCGCAGGTATTCCGGCATTTTTCACCGCTACAGGCTACGGCACGCCAGTCGCTGATGGCAAAGAAACCCGCGAAATCAAAGGTCGCCATTACGTATTAGAAGAGTCGCTGACCGCAGATTTTGCCTTAGTGCGCGCATGGAAAGCCGATACCATGGGTAATTTGGTGTTCCGTAAAACCGCCGCCAACTTTAATCCTATGATGGCAACCGCAGGCAAAATCACTGTGGTTGAAGCCGAGTTTATTGTTGAGCCGGGCGAGCTAGATCCAGATCATATCCACACGCCGGGCATCTATGTTGACCGGGTTATTCAAGGCACGTTCGAGAAACGTATCGAGCAGCGCACGGTAAAAGCCGCGAAATAAAAGGCGCTGGCAAAACCTTGAAACACAGTTAACGCAATTGGCACTTAGCTCCCTAAAGTAAAAACTAAGGGTAAAAACCTAAGAGTAAAGGCCAAAGCGTCAAAGCCAAATAGAAAGGATAGATATCATGGCATTATCAAGAGAACAACTGGCTCAGCGCGTCGCCAAAGAATTAAAAGATGGCTACTACGTCAACCTCGGCATTGGCATTCCAACACTGGTGGCCAACTACATTCCCGAAGGCATGGAAGTCATGTTGCAATCGGAAAACGGCCTACTCGGCATGGGCGAATTCCCGACCGAAGACGCCATCGACCCAGATTTAATCAACGCAGGTAAACAAACCGTTACCGCAGTGAAAGGCGCCTCGTTTTTCTCATCGGCGGAAAGCTTTGCCATGATCCGTGGCGGCCATGTGGATTTAACCGTACTCGGCGCCTTTGAAGTCGATGTCAATGGTTCTATCGCCTCGTGGATGATCCCAGGCAAACTCATCAAAGGCATGGGCGGCGCGATGGATTTAGTCGCCGGCGCCGAAAACATTATCGTGACTATGATGCACGCCGATAAATACGGCAATTCTAAGCTGCTACCCGTGTGCGAATTGCCACTAACCGGTTACGGCTGCATTAAACGCGTCGTCACAGATTTAGCCTTTATCGAAATCAAAGATGGCGCATTTCATTTGTTAGAGCGCGCGCCAGGCGTCAGCGTCGAAGAAATCGTCAGCAAAACCGCCGGTAAATTAATCGTGCCAGAGCATGTACCAGAAATGGTGTTTTAAGCGTTCAGTTTAGCTTTGCTTCTTAACATCACTGCTCAAGTTTTATATATTAAAGCTCAGAAGATAATTCTGAGCTTTTTGTTTATCTAGCAATTAGTTAACGCTGCGACTTGAGAGCTAATCCTAGTCAATTGCACAACTCATTCATTAGATATGAATTACCTGATTAACTCATTAGATTTGAGCAAATGACCTCTTGAAAAAGCGATAATACGCGCCAAATTGTAGGCTATAGCTCATTGCTGTTCGTGATAAGGATGCGGAACGAATACCTTAAGTCCTATAAAACACTAACTAATTGTATATATTAAACAATGCCAAAATAACACCTAAAAACTATCCGCACAAAGCCAGAGGAAAGCTTATGTACCAGATTGCGATTGTTATATTTGATGAATTTACCGATATCGATTTCTTCTTAATGCGCGATATTCTCGGCCGTACAAAAACCGATTGGACAGTAAAAGTACTCGGGACCAAACCTAGCCACATATCAAGCTTGGGGATGACGGTTGCAACCGATGGTCATGTGGCCGAAGTCGCTGATGCCGACGTGGTATTATTCAGCAGTGGTTACAAAGGCGTACCTGCGGCACTTGCTGATACTGAGTTTATGTCCGCCCTTAAATTAGATCCCACACGACAATTGCTTGGCAGTATCTGCGCGGGGTCATTCTTCTTTGCCAAATTAGGGCTACTCGACAATCTCTCGGCAACGACTCACCCCGATGCAAAACCTGCCTTAGTTGCCATGGGCGTCGATGTAGAAGACTGCGCCCTCGTGATTAATGGCAATATTGCCACTGCGGGCGGCTGCCTTTCCTCACTCTATTTAACGGGTTGGGTTGCGGAGCGTTTATTCGACAGTGCGAAACGCCGCGAAATTCACAGGCAGCTTATTCCTGCCGGGCAAACAGATATTTTTGAAGCATTAATCCAATCCTCCATCTCCGCGGCCATTCGTTAAAAGTGATGTAGATACTCTCGATGAATGAAAAAGATCCCATGATAAAACTTAAAAATCTTCTCGAGGCTATAAAAGCCGAGCATCAAATAACCACCCAGAATGAGCTTGTGGCCTTGCTATCGCAAAATGAATTACTCATTCAGCAAATCCAAGCTGCTGATGCGCAGTATTGGGTCAATTTTGCTAAGAATACCTTCGATGGTTGGTATTGCATTCGAACACCTATGCTCAGTACCTTTCATGTTTATTACCAAGAACGTGGACAAAACTGTTGGGGAGAAGATGTTTTTACCGAGCAAAGTGAAGCCATAGCAGCGGTTATTTTTATGTCTGGTATTTGGGATCAAGTACCCTAGCACTAAGCAAGTAAAAGCCTACTCACTCATCCTATATCTTCACCTTCACGAATGGCGATATGTAACGAATCATTACGCGACTTTCAATATCGAAATCATCCTGTTAGGGTGAGTGCTTAGATTGACTCATAATAACAGACACATTTTTAGCGCTCTGTTTATCTCTCTCATTGTCCAAAGGAGCGGTATCTATGGACTGGCTTATTATTGCACTCGCTGGCTTTTTAGGCGGCATGCTCAATGCAGTTGCCGGTGGTGGCAGTTTTATTACCCTTTTAGCGTTAGTGTTTGTCGGGGTTCCACCGATTGCGGCGAATGCCACGGGGACAGCCGCGCTGCTGCCCGGTTATATCGCCAGCGCATGGCGTTTTAGAAAGGATATCGAATATCCGGCGAGTCTTAGCCTTAAGAATCTGATCTTAATTGCTTTAATTGGCGGCAGTATTGGCGCGGGTATTTTGCTGACCACCAGCGAGCAAGTCTTCGCAAAGCTGATCCCTTGGCTGATTCTACTGGCCACCGCGGCCTTTATTGTTGGCCCTTGGTTGCTCAAACGAAGAATCGCTGAGCAAGGCGAAAACACCTCTACGCCAATGTTAAGTCCGATAACGGCACTGATAATGCTGTCGGCTGTGTGTATCTATGGCGGTTATTTTAATGGTGGCTTAGGCATCATACTACTCGCAAGTTTTGGCCTGATGGGGCAAACCAATCTACATGGGATGAACGGACTTAAAAATCTGATTTCAGCCCTGCTCACCGCCATCGCCGTTGTGGTTTATGCCGCGGGCAATGTTATCGATGGGCAATATCTGTTGCTGCTTGCCGTTATGGCGATTGTCGGTGGTTATGTGGGGGCGGCGCTGGCCTACCGTATTTCACAGCCCTTGCTACGCGGCTTTATTGTGATCGTCGGTTTAGCGATGGCCTTAGGCTTTTTCATGCGCTAGTTTTTCATGCGTTAGTTTTCATACGTTAGGCTTTTGATTTGTGAAGCTTAAACTCATAAAAGCTGGACAGGCGAGTTTTCGATACAAGGTCTCACCGATAAATTGCCCTTATGTGACTGACTTGTTACTCTGATCCAACCTATAGGAGAACACTGTGATTAAGGATAGCGATGAAACTGATGACCTTGAAGCTGAGGACCTTGAGACTGAGTAAATTAATGCCAAAGACCTTGAAGCTAAGCACCATAAATCTTGCCCTGTGTCTTATTGCATGCTCACCGGCTATTTACACCGAAACCGCTAGCGCAGCGACCATTAGCGTCAAAACGGAAACGGGTAATATTCAGGTAAAAACCATAGCCCAAGGGTTAGAGAATGTCTGGGGTATGGCATTCTTACCCGACGGCAGTATGCTCGTGACTGAACGTGCTGGCAGAATGCGCATTGTCAGCACCGCAGGCAAAGTGGATGAACCCTTAACGGGTTTACCGCCTATGTATGCCAAAGGTCAAGGTGGTTTACTTGATGTCGTGCTTGCGCCA
Source organism: Shewanella sp. M16 (assembly GCF_018224605.1). Classification (NCBI taxonomy): domain Bacteria; kingdom Pseudomonadati; phylum Pseudomonadota; class Gammaproteobacteria; order Alteromonadales; family Shewanellaceae; genus Shewanella; species Shewanella sp. M16. The sequence continues at coordinate 26,550 of NZ_JAGTUL010000021.1, forward strand.
GATTTTGCCAGCAGCAAAAAAATCTATTTCAGTTATTCAGAACCCGCTGAAGGTGATGCAAGCGAGCTCAATAGCACAGCGGTCAGTTTTGCCACGCTCAATGGTAACAAGCTTGAAAATCTCACTCGCGTTTTTAGTCAACAACCTAAAGTCAACAGCGGCCACCATTTTGGATCTCGTTTAGTGTGGGCGCCTGACGGCACACTGTTTATCACACTCGGCGATCGCTATAGTGAAAAAGATAGCGCACAAACATTGGACAATCATTTAGGCAAAGTGGTGCGTATTCATGCCGATGGCTCAGTGCCTAAGGATAACCCCTTCGTCAATACGGCGGGCGCCTTACCCGAGATCTGGTCTATTGGTCATCGCAATATGCAGGGCGCGGCGATTAATCCCATCAGCAAAGTATTGTGGACGGGCGAGCATGGCCCCCAGGGCGGCGATGAACTCAATATCGACCAAGCGGCTAAAAACTATGGCTGGCCAGTGATTACCTATGGTGAGAATTATGGCGGCGGCAACATCGGCGAAGGCACCCATAAGGTGGGAATGGAGCAACCCGTCTACAAATGGGTTCCCTCTATTGCCACGGCGGGCTTTATGTTTTACACAGGCGATAAATTTCCACAGTGGCGAAATAATCTGTTACTCGCCAGCCTAAAGGAAAAAACACTGGTGCGTTTAGTGCTTGATGGCGACAAGATAATTAAAGAAGAGCGGCTGCTGAAAACTGAATTAGGGCAAAGATTGCGCTCAGTCGTGCAAGGGCCAGATGGACTGATTTATCTCGTAACCGATGAAGCTAAATCAAAAATTTACCAGTTATCGCCGCAGTAATCTTAATCGCTGCACTTTAAATAGAGCGCTTTAACTAAAGCACCTTAACCACAGCAATAAGCTCAATCGATAGAAAATTTAAGCCTTAAAACGACAAAAAGTGTTCATCTGGAACACTCTTTGTCGTTGGCGTGGCACTTATTAATTCATGCCTTTATTCGTTCACCACACACATGCCCTGCTCGGTTTGTACATAGGGAGCTAAAATAGGCATCATGCCCTTCATCACCTGCAATGGCAGCGCCGAAGTAAAACTAAAATCATCAGATTTACTGCCGGGCACGAAGGCGGTCAAAGTACCGAAGTATTTGTCACCTAGATAAAACACGAAGGTCGCGGTGCGGTTCATCGCCGTAGTCGCCACTTTTTTACCTTGCTGCATCTGAGTCACAATACGGTTATCACCGGTGCCGGTTTTCCCGCCTATGGCTAACATGCCACCTTTTTCATCGGTAAAAATGCCCTTTAAACGACGTGCGGTGCCGTTTTGCACTACGTTCGCCAGCGCTGCTTTTAAGGCTTGTGCTACTTCATGGCGCATTACCCGCTCACCTTGGGTGTTCTGATTCTGCAATCTCACTTCATAGGGCGTATCTGCGGCGAAATGCAGTTGATTGATACGCACTGTGGGCAAACGATAGCCGTCGTTTTGAATAATGCCCATCAGCTCAGCTAATGCTGCGGGGCGGTCGCCCGAGCTACCCAGCGCTGAGCCTAAGGATGGCACCATAGAATCAAAGGGATAACCTAAACGCGCCCAACGTTGATGTATGTCGAGGAAGGCTTCAACTTCAAGCATCACTTGCACTCGTACGTCACGGGCGTTTTTATGCCGCGTCCTAAACAACCAACGGTAAACCTCTTGACGTTGTGCTTCACTCGCCTGCTTAACATCGTTCAAGTTGGCATCAGGATTATGATTAAGATAATCCAACACCCACAATTCCAAGGGATGCACCCGTGCGATATAGCCTTGATCTGGCAAATTATATTTATCCGGACCGTACTTGTTGTATAAGCTCTTAATACGACCATCGGTATAGCTCACCTGCGGCAATCTTTGCTTCAAGAAAGCCTTAAATGCCGCCATAGGTTCATTGGGCAGTAAATAGCGATACGCCGCCGTCAACTGCTGCTCCGACTGGGACAAACCATCAAAAAACATGTCGAAACGCTCATTCGCAGCCACTTTTTTGTACTTGCGATAAAACTTAGTAACGAAGGTATTACCTTCTCTATCAGCAAATACCCGCAGATATTCGTCACGGCGCGGATCTTTATCATTACGCAGCAACTGGGCCATATTGCCCTCGTTTTGCATACTACTGCTGTAATTCACGATATCGCGCATGAGGCGCACAAACGGCAAGTTAACCGAATCCTGCAGGGCTTGGTAAAGTGTTGGCGTTTTTAAATCTTCTGTTTTTTTAAAGTTATTAAACACATGCAACCCACCACCGGTAAAAAACTGTTCACTGGTTGAGGCCGAATATTCTCGCTGTAACGCCGCATCTAACATGCGGTCTAAACGTCTGTCGGGATTCAAAATCAAGTAATCAATCGCCCAACGGGTTAAATGATCCCTAGGTTCGATAATGATGGATTCCAATTCAATCCCATGTTTCTTGGAATACTTGTCGTGGATCTCGGCAATGATTTCTAAGTAGGTCGCCATCACCCGCAATTTAGCGGTTGAGCCCAATTCCAACTTGCTGCCCTCGTTAATATCAAAAGGCTGATCGGTGCTATCCGTCTGCACTCTAACTCGGTTGGCGGTCTCAGTGCGCTCATAAAGAGTAAAGCTATACAGTACGTTTTGCAGTTGACTTGGGTCGAGTAACCGTTCGCCAAGCAGACCCACTTTCTCCGCGGTAGGCACTTGCGCCAGACTGCGTAAGTAGTGACTGACTTTCTGCTGTAAGTCACTGTGTAAGCTACTATTGACCGTCAAATCGAGCCTGTCTAAATCATACAGCCCCACATTTAACATGCCTGCGGTGCGAATGCGAACTGTGTTCACGCCCTTATCTGCGCCAGATTGGGTATTACGTTGCGGCTTGGCGACCTTAAACTGCAATTTCTGCGCGAGTGCAGCATCACGTAGGCCACGATCAATCAAATAATACTGGCCGAGTAAACGGATATGGCTATCGACTAAGTTCTCAAGATCTTCATGACCTTGCAATAGATAGTAGGACGGACGACGTTGGGCGATCATCAAGGCAACCACTTGCCGGAATACTTGTCCGCGCTTGGTAGCATTACCTTTGATCTGCGGCGATGCTAACAGCTTGTTTGCAGTATCGAAATCGGTACCAAACCACGCCCACAATCCATCACCAATACCATGTACTTCACCATGATTTGGCGCCGAAGATAATGGCACGGTATTCAGATAATCTTGAACGATGCGCTTACGAGCAGGTTCAGTGTTTTCACCTTGTTGGTACACGCGCACACTGGCCGAGCCAATTTGCAGTAACTTATCTTTAATACTCAAGGTTAAACCTTGGGAAGAATGGCGGAATTTCTCAATCTGAGTCGCGAGTGTACTGCCACCCGCGGTAGAGACATTCATACCAACCATTTCAGCAATTTGGCTCATGCCTGCCACCACAAAACGTGGCCAGTCGATCACAGGATTGAGTTTCTCTTCCGTCGTCCATAACTCGCGGTTTTCAATAAACAGCAAAGTATTAACGATTTCATTGGGGATCTTATCGTCGTCCTGATAAACCCGTTTAGGATAGGCAAATTCGTATAAATCGGTATTGCGGCAATCGAGCAGCGTCAACCCAGATTGCGCCTTTTCGTGGTAAGGCGGAAAAAATCCAAGTTGAGCGTATTCCTGCAACGCTGGCGAAAACGCCACTTGTTGCGTGACCTGAAAATTCCGTTGCAATAACCTATCAATATACTGAGGTAACTTACTGTAGCCATGGCGCTCATCGAAAGGACCATAACTAGGATAAATAACCGCTTGGCTCGGTGAGCTTTCTAATTCATAGGTGAGCGTCTTAGCATATTGATTGATGAATTTTGCTTGGTAAAACGAAGTCTTAACCTCAAGTCCAATCAACAATGCAGCGCAGCAAATCAGAATGAAAAATAAGAACCAGACCCTGCCCTTTGATCTGGCTTTACGCGGCGGCTTAACCTTAGCTTTAGGCTCAGGTTGTGGTGGACGAGGACGATAATTTTCGAACTTCATCTCTGATGTGGAATTAGGCAAAACAGCTCCAAAAAAACACTAAAATATTCATCTTTCATGCAACTCAGCAAATCCGTTGCCACTCAGTAAAGCAAGATATCAAACTCATCTAGCCATTATCCGGCTCTATTAATTAGTCTTAGTACCCATGATGTTCCACACTTTATCAAACCTAACTTCACTGTAAAGAAGGGTGCCTGTGACCCACAACCGCCACTAATCAATACTAATGTTAAGCTGATAGTACATTTTGCCAAATATTAATTTGTTGATATCAAGGTATTTTCAGCGATTAAGGCAACAGACAGTATGACTTAAAAACAAAACGAGCTAATTTAAATCGCATAAAAAGAATGAGTCGCTCAATAATCACGCGCGATTAACGAAGCCTCATCCCACATATTCATGCGCATCCCAGATAAATTCACGAAAATGTTTGCGACAGACAGACTCGTAACTTTCATTACCGCCAATCGCCACTTGCTCACCCTCGCGCATCACCTTGCCTTCACCATCAAGACGCACCACCATGTTAGCCTTACGCCCACAATGACAAATAGTCTTCAACTCAACTAATTTATCGGCCCAAGCTAATAAATAATGACTGCCGCTAAAAAGTTCGCCTTGAAAGTCCGTTCTTAGGCCATAGCAGAGTACAGGAATATCAATATTATCGACCACATGCGTCAGTTGCTTAACCTGTTCTTTACTCAAAAACTGACACTCATCCACCAGCACACAACTTAATGGCGTCGCTTGATGCACATCGCTAATCATTTGAGTTAAATCATCTTGGCTACTAAATACCTGTGCTTCGGTTTCAATGCCAATACGTGAGGCCACTTTACCTTTGCCATATCTGTCGTCTATGGAGGCTGTCATGACCAAAGTATTCATACCGCGTTCACGGTAGTTATAGGATGACTGTAATAGGGAAGTGGATTTACCCGCGTTCATTGCCGAATAATAAAAATACAATTGAGCCAAGACTTATACCCTTTAAAAACGTTAGCGCTTACGCGTCTGCTACCAGAGCCAAATTGAGCGCTAGTCTAACATTGCGCTTCACATCAGAACACTAGCAGCCGCTAAGCTTTTATCATGAAATTCTGCAATGACACCAACTTATCAATCATTTTAATCCCCAATCGCCTCCTGAAATATTTCTAGTCCACTTCATTTAATACTCTTCCCTGCAAAAAACATAAAAAACGCCCCGATGCCGTTCAATTGTTAATGAAAGCTTAACTGAAACTTAAATGTTGTTTCATAAGGAAAAATTAGTAAAAGTTAAATTTAAAAAGTGCGATCTACCTCCAAAGTAATAGGTATAAATGGGCTTGCGCTCAAAAAATAAACATAGCGTTAACAGTAATATTTCATTCGAGACAAAACGTGCTCAATTAAAAAAAGAAAAGTATTCGATAGCTTGCAAATTGAGACCAACGGTCAAAGCACTAATCTACCCTGCAAACTTTAGTGCTCCACTCCGTCCTTTATTCGCATATTGGATCAAATGGAGATTATGATGAGAATTTTCACCTCTAGAAAACTGGCATATTTAGTTGCCTTAGCACTAACTGGCGCCCTTGTTGGCTGCGGCGATGATGGTAAAGATGGTGTAGATGGAGCACCAGGAACGCCCGGTATCCCTGGAACACCCGGTGAACCTGGAACACCCGGTGAGCCTGGAACACCGCCCCCTGTCACCAGTTCTACTATGACTAACGTCAAAGTGATCAACTATAGCTTTGGCGAAGGCAGTATCACTTACGAATTTGAAATTACAGATGAAAACAATAACCTAATCAATGGACTGTTAAATGCTCAAGCCAAAGTGGCTGCACTAACAGATAAAGGCTTCATCACTAACCGCACCGAAGCTGATAAAAATGGTGTTGCAGATAACGTCCATATTGGCGGTGAAGCAACTCAAGCAACCGTCGGCGCTGAATTGACCGCTTTAGCTGATGGTCATTACCAATTTAAAGTACCAATGAAAGGGGTTAATCCAAGCACTGAAGGTATCGTTTGGTTACGTGTCGGTGGTAATAATGGTATTGCGACCTCTAAACCTCTGGTCGTTAACAAACCAGAAGGCACTCATTCAACCACAACTGATAGTTGTTACTCTTGCCATATCGACTACTCAACAAGTCCTCGTCGTCATGCAAGCTATGTCGCTACTGGCATGGACAGCGAAGTCACCTTCGTGGAAGGCTGTTTAGTGTGTCACGGCTCAGTTAGCCGCGCAGTTGTCAATGCTGAAGGTTTCTCTACGGGTGGCTATGCGACAAACACCCTATCTAAAATTGGTCATATCAATCACCAAGATTTTACTAAAGACTTTTCAGTACAAAACTGTACATCTTGTCACGTTGAAGCACCTAAAAACATCAACGTAGCTGGACCCGGTTGTATTGATTGCCATGACAGTGGTGGCGTACCAGGGGCTATTATCCCAAGTAATGGTGCGGATCTGCGCATTATGCACGAAAGCAAAGCGGGTATAACCGAACGCCAAGCGATTCGCGCTAAGTATAAATTGAGTCTATCAACACCTGTTAAAGTAGATGATATTTCTACCAAGACAGACCACTATGCGCCAACAGGTGCTGCGGCTGCAGTAACCGCCCCAGGCTGGTGTACAACGCTGACAGTGAAAGACACCGATGGTAACGTCTTTAGCATTAAAGACAACTTTAACTATTCTAGCCCGCTAGTATATGACGCTAAGAAACCCGTAGTTTATGCGGGCGCTTATTTACATTCCTATGAAAATGGCAGCTTAGTGGGTCGCCCAGGTAACCGTACTAACTACTACTATGGTTACAACACTGACGGCACTAAAAATATCTGTCATTTACTGACAGATATCAGCGCAGTGAATGCTAACTATGTTTATTCTGCCCGCGTGACATTCAGTACCGCTGGTTGGATGGAATATGATGGCAATCAACGTTACCAAAGTAATGGTAGCCTAAGAGCGACAGGTTATGATGGTTCTATGGGCATATCCTTTACGGCTTACTCAGATGTCGTTAACCCTGTCACCACTCAAAAGGTCTCTGGCTTCGAACGTCGTGAGATAGCGAGTACTAACAGCTGTACTACTTGTCACAACGATGCCACTGCGTTCCACAAAAATGGTGCCTTCGATGAAGGTGGTAATGCTTGTATCGCCTGTCATGACAACGGCATGGCACGTACATCAGCAGCCTTAGGCGCTGGTTTTGGTCCTATGGTACACAGCTGGCACTGGGGTAATGGCGCTAAAGTCGGTGAAGTTAAAGCTGATGGAACTCAAGCGCAAACCGCAAACGGTGCAGGCGCAATTGAAGCCTCTACTAGCTGTGTTGCCTGTCACGAAAAAGCGATTGATTTAGGCAAAGTGCCCAATCAATACATTCTTGAGCCAGGTAACAAAATGACCAGTCCTGTCACCGCTAACTGTTATGCCTGCCACACTAGCGATTCTGCTAAGGCGCATATGGCAAGCAACGGTGGTGAAATCAGCGTACCAAGTGTGGCTGATTGGTTTAAACAACCGACCTCTGAATCTTGTGCAGTATGTCATGACACTGGTAGAAGTTCTGGTATTGATAAATACCACAAGTTTACTCGCTAATTAATCATCTCATCATCGCGTGATTAAGAAGTAAGTAAAAAGCGGTACCTATTTTCCCTGCAAGGAAATAGCCAAAGGAGTCTCGCTAATGCGAGGCTCCTTTTTTACTTATACATTACCCGATAACAAGCCATTTTCAGTCCTATTTAAGTTACTAACGTTACAGTCCTAAAAAAACAACAATTCAAAGGAAGTCACTCAATTATGCGTAAAAGTTTTATTGCCATCGCCATCGGCGCCACTCTCACCGCCGGATTCATGGCAGGTTGCAGCAGCACAGAAACTAAAGCACCTAACGTTATCTCGGTACAAACCCAAAACCCGCTGTTCCAAGCCAGTAACCTGCAATATCAAGCCCCTGATTTTAGCCTCATCAAGAATGAGCACTTCGCGCCAGCCCTAGAGCAAGGCATGGCTGAGCAGTATCAAGAAATTCTCGCAATAGCCAATAATCCGGCAGCAGCAACCTTCGATAATACGATTGTCGCTATGGAGAAAAGCGGCGCCCTACTCAACCGTGCATCAAGCGTGTTTTATAATTTAGCAGGGTCGAATAGCAATCCAGAACTGCGTAAAATCCAAGGCGAAATGGCGCCCAAAATGGCGGCCCACTCAGATAATATCAACTTAAACCCAGCGCTATTTGCCCGTATCGAAGCCATCTATAACGACCGCACCAACTTAGGGTTAACCCCAGAAGCCGTACGTTTGGTTGAGGTATATCACCAACGCTTTATCATGGCTGGCGCTAAACTTACCGATGAACAAAAAATTAAAATCCGCGCGTTAAATGAAGAACAATCAACACTAACGAATGAGTTCTCTCAGCGTTTATTACGCTTAACCAAAGAAATCGCCGTTGTGGTGGATTCAAAAAGTGAACTTGCTGGATTAACCGACGGTGAAATCACTTCAGCCGCGAACGATGCCAAAGCGGCCGGTCACGATGGCAAGTATCTGATTAACATCACCAACACCACTCGCCAACCTGTGTTGGCATCACTGGAAAACCGTGAGCTACGCCAGCGTATTTGGGAAGCCTCAGCGAACCGTGGCTTAACTGGTGAAAACGAAACTGCGTCACTCGTATCTCGTTTAGCGAAACTCAGAGCCGAGCGCGCAACACTATTAGGCTATGAAAACTGGGCAAGTTATCGATTAGCACCGCAAATGGCCAAAACACCCGAAGCGGTTTACAGCATGTTTGGTTCAATGGTGCCTGCGGTAGTTGCTAACACAGAGAAAGAAGCGGCCGACATTCAAGCCATGATCACTAAAACCGGTGGGAAATTTGAACTGGCACCGTGGGACTGGGAGTTTTACGCAGAAAAAGTCCGCCAAGAAAAATACGCTCTCGATGCCAATAGCATTCGCCCATACTTCGAATTTAACCGCGTTCTCGAAGACGGCGTATTCTACACACTCAAAGAACTCTATGGCGTCACCTTAAAACCACGCCCAGATTTACCGGTTTACCATCCCGATGTAAAAGCCTACGAAATGTTTGATGCCGATGGCTCAAGCATGGCCATTTTCTACGCCGACTATTTTGCCCGTGAAGGTAAACGTGGTGGCGCTTGGATGAGTTCGTTCGTCGGTCAATCCTTCCTCGAAGGCACTAAACCTGTGGTCGTCAACGTGATGAACATAAAGAAAGCGCCCGAAGGTGAACCCACCTTCGTCAGCTATAACGAAGTCACTACTATGTTCCATGAAATGGGTCACGGCACCCACGGCATGTTCTCTAAAGTGACTTATCCAAGTCTGGCGGGTACCTCGGTTTCACGCGACTTTGTCGAATTCCCATCGACGTTTGAAGAAGATTGGGCCGCCCATCCAAAAGTGTTAGCGAACTACGCGAAACACTATGAAACAGGCAAACCCATTCCCGATGAACTGCTGCAAAAACTGCTGAAATCTGGCAGCTTCAACCAAGGCTTTGACACTCTGGAATACATGGCCGCCGCATTAGTAGACATGGAATGGCATTCATTAAGCCCAGATACGCCGTTGCAAGATGTACCAACCTTTGAAGCCAATGCCCTGAAAAAGCACGGCTTAAACATCAGTGCCGTACCTCCGCGTTATAAGTCGACCTATTTTGCCCACGCCTTCCCCGGCGGTTACTCGGCAAGTTATTACGCTTATATGTGGAGTGAGATTTTAGCGGCGGATGCGTTTGCCTATGTACAAACCCAAGGTGGGCTCAATCGTGAAATCGGCATGAAGTACCGCAAAACGATCCGTGAAGTGGGTAATAGCATAGCGCCAATGGACGCCTACAAAAACTTCCGCGGACAAGAACCCACCACAGAAGGCTTACTTAAACGCCGCGGTCTAGATCAAGCACGCTAAGCTAAGAGTTGATAGCCTTAATGCGATAGGCTATAGATAAAGACAAACTCAGCCTTAACCAAAAAAATCAGCCAGCATAATGCTGGCTGATTTATTTTGACTTATTTGTCGTGAACGTTTGCAGTGAAAGGTTTCAATTAACGTCTAGCTAATTGCGCCTTTAGATTTGATTTTAAGTACGATAATACTGATCACAAATGCCACACTACAAGCCACTAAACCCGCGACAACAGACTCGGTAAATCCAAGTGCCACATAACCCACTAAGCTAATAAACGCCGCAATAAGTGCATAAGGTAGCTGAGTCACCACATGGTCGATGTGGTGGCAACTGGCGCCCGTAGACGACAAGATAGTCGTGTCGGAAATTGGCGAGCAGTGATCGCCAAATACAGCCCCCGCCAGCACAGAGGCAAGCATAGGCAACATCATGCCAGTGTGACTTCCCATCGCCATATCCGCTGCAATCGGCAACATGATCCCGAACGTACCCCAGCTAGTACCGGTTGAGAACGCGGTAATACCTGCTAGCACAAACATTAAGGCGGGTAAAAACGCGAACGGAATATTTCCTGTTGCTAAACTCGCCATAAACTTACCGGTTTCGAGTTGACCAATCACACCTGCGATTGTCCAAGCAAATAACAGGATGTAAATCGCCGGCAGCATAGAGCGAGCACCCTGCACTATACCTTTGACTATCATCAATTTCTCAACGCCTTGCACTAAATTCAATATCAGCGAAACCGCTAGACCAATTAATGCACCAAAGAAAAGTGATGAACTGACATCGGTTTTCTCAAAAGCAGAAATAATATTAAATTCAATCCCTTCCGCCGCGAGTACTTGAGCGCCACTGTTAATCATAAAATAGAGGGTTGCAAATACCAACACGGTAATCGGCAGAAATAGACCTAAAATCTTACCGGTTTCGGCTTCAGGTAAATCCGCGTTCGCCCCAGGCGGTAATCCTTTAGACTCATCGTATAAATTACCACGTTGGGCATTGAGCTCATGCTCACGCATTGGCCCAACATCTAATCCCATAAAGACAACAAAAAGTAATAATAACAAGGAGAAGATTGCGTAAAAGTTCATTGGGATCATTTGAATAAAAATACTCAAATGACCCGTATCAGCAAAACCATGGGCAGTTAATATCCCGCCAATGAGTGCGATAATATAAGCGCCCCAGCTCGAAACTGGAGAAATAACGCACACAGGCGCCGCAGTAGAATCTAATAAATAAGCTAACTTAGCGCGGGAAACATAATAACGATCGGTAACAGGTCGAGCGACCGAACCAACAACTAAACTATTGAAATAATCATCAATAAAAACTACGCAACCTAAAAACATGGTCAATAGTTTAGCGTCACGTTTATTACGTATATGTAAACGAGCCCAATCGGCAAAAGCCCGCGCGCTGCCACTTACGGTAATTAACGCTGTGATCATTCCCAGTACAATTAAGAAACCGAGAATATATAAGTTCCACGAATTTAGACCTTTATCAGTCCAAAAAAGCCCTTTAACGCCATTAAATACAAACTCACCCGTTGCTAAAGGTGAAAATTGATTGAGCAATAAAGCACCAATTAAAATACCTAACCCCAAAGAAAGCAGTACACGGCGAGTCAAGATCGCCAACACGATAGCCACCGCAGGCGGCAACAAGGAAAGTGCCGAATCGGCATAATTCATAACAGTCATTGATTATTATCTTCGTTAAATACGAATGGAGGGCGACTGAACTGGTGGGAAAAGGCAATAGATACCCAAGGTCACCTGTCCTATCAGTAGCGCTCCATAGTAACTATTCCCAATATCCATATCGGAAAATACTATGGCAGTGCTGCACCTATTAGGTACAACCCCAGCAGTTGATCGTGATAAATCGAACCACTTCGGCACCAAATCCTTTCGCAATCGATCAACGGAATCACCCTACTGATCACTACTAATATTTGGCGCGCCTCTACTTCTAAGAACGCCCTTGCACGGGCGTGAGGCACATAAAAACATAAGCGGCTTAGCAGATGCTACCGCAAAGCCACTTAATGTGACCTAGATCACAGATAAAATCAACTGAGACTTGTAATCAGCTCAGGAACCGCCTCAAACAGATCAGCAACGAGTCCATAATCGGCAACTTGAAAAATCGGCGCTTCAGGATCTTTGTTGATTGCAACGATGACTTTAGCGTCTTTCATGCCGGCTAAATGTTGAATCGCGCCAGAAATACCGACGGCAATATACAAGTTTGGCGCAACGATTTTACCGGTTTGACCCACTTGTAAATCGTTAGGCACAAAACCTGCGTCAACTGCAGCGCGTGATGCGCCAACTGCTGCGCCGAGCTTATCTGCAAGTTGCTCCAACATGCCGAAGTTTTCACCACTGCCCATGCCTCGGCCACCAGATACGATAATGCCAGCATTGCCTAACTCTGGACGGGCAGAAACTGTCAGCGATTGAGAAACAAACTGAGTTCTCGCTTCAAACACTTTATCGAGTGTCGTCACAGCCGCACTGTTACCTTCTGGCGCAGCGTCAAACGCACTGGCGCGCACTGTCATCACTTTAATGGCATCATGGCTTTGCACTGTCGCTAAGGCATTACCCGCATATACAGGGCGCACAAAGGTGTCCGCATTGACGACGGTAATAACTTCTGAAATTTGCGCGACATCTAATAAAGCCGCCACGCGCGGAAGCGTATCCTTACCTAAACTTGAAGCAGAGGCCAGAATGTGGCCATAGTTTGGCGCTAAGTCCACCAGCAATTTGGCAAAATTTTCCGCTAAATGCGCTTCATACACGCTGGCATCGGCAACGAGTACTTGGCTAACGCCTTGTAGTGCCTGCACCGCTTGGACAACCGCGCCACATTGGTGACCCGCAACTAAGACATGTACTTCATCGCCTATGGCACGGGCGGCGGTAACAATTTTTGCCGTATCGAGTTTCAGTGCAGCATTATCATGTTCAGCTAATACTAAAATGGCCATTTAGATCACCTTCGCTTCATTTTTTAACTTTTCAACTAGCTCAGCTACCGACGCTACCATGATGCCCGCTTTACGTTCAGCTGGCGGAGTGACCTTCACAATCGTTTGGTGACTCTTTAACGTCACGCCTAAGTCTGCCACAGTAAATACTTCTAATGGCTTACGCTTGGCTTTCATTATGTTAGGCAGTGAAGCGTAACGGGGTTCGTTCAAACGTAGATCAGCGGTCACGACAGCAGGTAAAGGCAGCTTGAGAGTTTGCATGCCGCCGTCAATTTCACGGGTGACTTGTAATGTATTCGCTTCTAATTTGATTTCTGAAGCAAAGGTCGCCTGTGGCATATCCATTAACGCGGCAAACATTTGGCCAGTTTGGTTATTATCACCATCGATGGATTGCTTACCAAAAATCACCAGCTCTGCTTGTTCTTTGTCTTGTACCGCTTTGAGCAATTTGGCAATAGACACTGGCACGAGCTCTTCTTCAGTATCGATATGAATCGCACGATCTGCGCCTAATGCAAGCGCGGTACGCAGTTGTTCTTGCACGGCTTTATTACCAATACTAACAACAACCACTTCAGTAGCGCTACCCGCTTCTTTTAAACGAACCGCTTCTTCTACTGCGATTTCACAAAAAGGGTTCAACGCCATTTTTAGGTTTGCAGTGTCAACACTTGTATTGTCAGCTTTGACCCTGACCTTCACATTGGCATCAACAACGCGCTTAACGGGCACCAATACTTTCATAGGGTTTCCTTCCTACACTTTCATGTACATGGACAAAACATTGGTTAATACCAATGCAGGATAGAGCAACTTTACGTCCTGTTAACGTTAACGTCAACCAAAGTCAAACGCCTGTTTGTATTTTTTAATCCGCTGCAACGGCCACTTTTTTGGACACTTATTTGAGGGAATAAGAAAAGTTCAAAAAATAAATAATATTTAATTTCCTTAAAACGCATAATTTTATTTGATTCGAGCTATATTAGTTTCTATCATTTAGGTGTTGTTCACCATTATCCTGTATTAAAAATAGAGTGGGACGAAAATAGATATGAGCGAATTTTTAGAGATATTAACTCACGGCCGTCGTTTTAAAGCTGCAGTAAAAGAACTTAGCGTTGAAGAGTTACGTGATTTAGCCGACAAATTAGATAAAATTTTAGTAGAACGCGAGTCTATGGCTGAGGAAGAAGAACAAGCCATGGCAGCTCGTAATGCTAAGATTGAAGAAATCCGTCAACAAATGGAAGCCGTTGGTTTATCAATTGATGACTTAGGTGGCGTAGCTGTTAAAGCTGCTGCGAAGAAACGCGCTCCTCGTCCAGCCAAATACCAAATTGAAGTTGACGGTGAAATGGTTCAATGGACTGGCCAAGGCCGTATGCCTACCGTATTTAAGAACGAGATCAACAAAGGTCGTTCTATGGAAGATTTCTTAATCTAATCCAGCCAAGTGTGATGGCGCTAATTTGCCAACACCAGTTTGCATAAAAGCTCGCATTAGTTGCGAGCTTTTTTATATCCATCAATCATTTCAAACTTAAACGACAGCCGTTAATTCCGCACCTCACTCCCACTCAAATTACGTTACAATTCAGCCTTAGTATTTACATCTGCTTTCAGTTACTCTTTGTTCACCCTCACTCGATTGAATAAAATAATGCAGATAAACAATAAGATAATGATAAGCTGCAGCATAATCGCTAGCTTAGTATCACAAACAACATTTGCCCAGCTCAATACTGGAACAACATCCAGTAAACTCACTGCATTTACCCATGCTGAATTAATTATTGCACCGGGAAAGCGTTTAAGCGATGCCACTTTATTAATTGAAAATAATCGAATTAAAGCCATTATTGAGCACAACGACATTCCCGCTGGCGCATTTAGAATCGATTTGAGTGGTTATACAATTTATCCCGGATTTATCGATCCTTTTACCGATTATGGGATTGAGTTCGAATATCCCAAACTTAAGCTCACTCGCCCCGTCTATGATATAAAACGTATCGGTGGTAATGCGGAAAATGGTGCAATTCATTCTGAAAAAGAATGGTTTAATTACGTTTACCCCAATAAAGAACGCGCAAAAGAGTGGATTAATAATGGTTTCACCAGTGTGCAAAGTAGCAAACTCGACGGTATCTTCCGTGGGACGGGTGTCAGCCTTTCATTAGCAGACAAAACGGCTAATGAAGTGATTTATCGCGCCCGCAGTCAACCTTTTATGGCATTTGATAAAGGTTCGTCTGAACAAGATTATCCTTCATCATTAATGGGCAGCATTGCACTTATTAGGCAAACCTTTGCCGATGCAAATTGGTATAACCAAAATAAAAACAAACCTGCCAATGGCGCAATAAACAATCAAGTCGAATTTAATATCGCCTTTGAGCGTTTAGATAATTTAGCCGATAAGCAAATTATCTTTGAAACCAAAAATCTCAACGACCAATTACGTGCAGCCCATTTACTCAAAGAACATAAACTGCCAGCCAACCTACTTGGTAATGGTCAAGAATACTCACGCATCAATGAGTTAAAGGCGCTGAACTATCCGTTGATCTTGCCTTTAAACTATCCGCAGGCACCCGATGTCGGCACAGATGACGCTGATCGTGAAGTATCACTGGCGGATTTAAGACAGTGGGAACGTGCACCAACCAACCCTGCGGTGGTAGCTAACGCGGGTATCCCCTTTGCGTTAACGCAGTTTGGGATTAAGACCGATGCCTTCTGGCCGCGCCTACGCCAAGCCATCGCCCAAGGTTTAAGTGAAGAAAACGCTCTCGCGGCACTCACCACCCAAGCCGCAGAGATGACAGGCACCGCCGACTTTACCGGTAAACTCGCGCCCGGTTATATGGCTGACTTTGTTATCACTAAAGGCAATATCTTTAAAGATGGCCAGATCTACAGTGTTTGGTTGCAAGGTCAGGAGCAAAGTCTGCGCTCACTTCCCCAAGCACGATTACTGGGAGATTACCAATTAAGCCTCAATAACCTCACGCTAGATTTATCGCTACATGATGAAAGTAAAAGTGATAAACCCAACATCCAAGGCAATTTAAGCAGTGGCGAACAAAGTATCTTACTCACCCAACTTAAGTTAGATGATAACGGAAGATTGAGCTTTACTGCCGATTTGAGCGCCGCAGGCATTAATGGCCTTAGCCGCTTTACGCTGTGGATGGCCGATGACGGCATTCAAGGTCGTATGGTCGATGCAAAAAGTCGCACTACAAATGTTGCCGGTGTCGCTTTAACTCAAACTGCAAAGCTCAAAAAAACAGACCAAGCAAACAATCAAGCTCCCAAGAATGAAGCCAACACGAGCCTAGTGAGTCACCTCACCTTCCCTAACGTCGCTTACGGACTAAGCGAAGCACCTAAATTGGAGAAGCTACATATCAAAAATGCCACCCTGTGGACCTCGGATAAGCAAGGCATTCTCGAACATGCTGATCTCTTGATGGCCAATGGCCGCATCGAAAAAATTGGCCAACAATTAAGTACGCCATCAGGTTATCAAGTCCTCGATGCAACAGGTAAACATCTCACCGCCGGCATAGTCGATGAACACTCGCATATCGCCATTAATGGTGGTACTAACGAAGGAACAGACGCAGTAACCTCTGAAGTACGCATTGGCGATATTATTAATCCCGACGATATTTCAATCTATCGGGCCTTAGCGGGTGGAGTCACCAGCGCGCAATTACTCCACGGTAGCGCCAACCCTATCGGTGGCCAATCACAACTGATCAAGATGAAATGGGGCGAGCCAGCCGAACAACTCAAATTTGCTAACGCGCCCGCCAGTATCAAATTTGCTTTAGGTGAAAACGTCAAACAGAGTAACTGGGGTGAGAAATTTGTTCAGCGCTTCCCCCAGACTCGCATGGGAGTCAAAGCCTTATTTGAAGAAACCTTCGACGCTGCTATCGCCTATGAAAAGGCGTTAAAAACCTATGATAATCTGCGCTCCAGCGATAAAAAGAAAACCGTCGCTCCGCGCCCAAGTTACCGTCTGCAAGCAGTGGCCGAAGTATTAAATCAGCAGCGTGATGTGCACATTCATTCCTATGTGCAGTCAGAAATCCTGATGTTTATCCGCTTAGCCGAGGCCTATCACTTTAAAGTACAAACCTTTACCCATGTGCTCGAAGGTTACAAAGTGGCGAGTGAACTGGCTACCCATGGTGCTGGCGCCTCGACCTTTGCCGATTGGTGGGCCTATAAGTTTGAGGTGTATGATGCGATTCCGCAAAACGCGTGCCTGATGCAAAACAAGGGGGTGACCACCAGCATTAACTCAGACGATTATGAAATGCAGCGCAGACTCAACCAAGAAGCGGCTAAGTCTATGATGTATTGCAATATGTCGAAGGAAGACGCTTGGAACATGGTCACTATCAATCCAGCCAAACAATTAAGAGTCGATGAGTTTGTGGGTTCACTCACCCCAGGCAAAATGGCCGATATCGTACTCTGGAACGCAGAGCCTCTGTCTATTTACGCCAAAGTGACGCAGGTATGGGTTGAAGGAAAACGCTATTTTGACCGCGACCAAGACCAAGTTGCCCAGCAAGCTGTGGTGAACGAGCGAGCCGCACTTATCCAAAAAATTCTCAGCAGTGATGACCAAACTAAAGCGGGTGAAAAAGTCACGCCACTCAACGAGCCACAGTGGCACTGCGACACCCACTATCAGGCATGGGGCCACGCTCATGAGGGAGCCAAATAATGCAACATTTATCTAAAACCGTTTTGTTTGTGGCGCTATTCGGCGCAATTTGCATCACGCAGGCCCCAGTTATGGCCAATGATATCGTACCTACGCCTAAACAAAGCAGCAGCGTACTGATAAAAAACGCCACTGTGCACACAGTCACTCAAGGCGTGCTCAGCAACACAGACGTCTTGATTGAAAATGGCAAGATCACGGCAGTTGGGCCTCAACTGACCAGCCAAATCAACAATGCAACCGCAGAAACCAGTGACACTCAAATCATCGATGCCAGCGGTAAACACTTGTATCCGGGCTTAATCGCCCTAGACACCAGCTTAGGCTTAGTCGAAATTGAAATGAGCCGCCCAACGGTCGATAACGCCGAGGTGGGCTACATCAACCCACAGATCAGCACGGCCACAGCCTATAATCCGGATTCGGAGCTCATCCCGACCATACGTTACAACGGCATTACCCACGCACAAATCGTCCCGAGCGGTGATGGGTTAGCTGGACAATCAGTACTGGTGGATCTCGATGCATGGACGATTGAAGATGCGCTGACGCCAAGTGCTGGACAGTTCCATGTCTATTGGCCGCAAATCAAACGCATGCCAGAAGATGAAAAAGAGAAAGCCAAGGCCATCGAGAAAAATCAGCAGGCAATCGACAAGCTCAATATCGCCTTTGAAGATGGCTATCGCTATTTCTTAAGTGATAAGGCCAACGGTAAAGACAAAAACCAGGATGAAGATCCGCAGTCCGCGACCAACAACCTGCGCTGGCATGCCATGTTGCCGCTATACCAAGGCAAAGCGACACTGTTTGCACATGCCGACAGTGTTGGCCAAATTGAGCAAGTGATCGCCTTGACGAAAAAATACCAATTCAAACTGGTAATTGTCGGCGGATACGATGCATGGCGTTTGGACTCAAGCCTAAGGGAAGTTAAGGCTGGAGTCATTTACCCCCATACCTTGAGTCTGCCTAAACGTAAAGATGAGCCAGTTGATTTACCCTTTAAAATCCCATCTTTACTCGCCAATGCAGGTATTCCCTTCGCCCTTGGGTTCTCATCGGACTGGAATAGCCGTAACCTCCCCTACGCCGCAGGTTACAGCGCCGCCTATGGTTTAACGCCTGAACAAGCACTTAAGTCCATCACCTTAGATGCCGCAAAACTGGTAGGTGTGGAGGATTTAGGTGCGATAGCGGTGGGATACCAAGGCAGTGTCGTGCTGTCAGAGGGGGACATTCTCGACCCTATGACCAATAAAATTGAGGCAATCTGGATTGAAGGGCGGCAGATAGATCTGAATAATCGCCATCAGCAGCTTTATCAAAAGTACCTTAAGCGGTAGAATTTACTCAGATAATAATATCGCATCAGCGCAGCCTACAAAGGCTGCGCAGTTTTCTCCTCAACCTCAGGTCAAACCATGAAAATTATCCTCTCAAGTGCATTAGTGCTCCTGCTCAGTGCCTGTGCAAGCGACTACAGTTTTAACAGTAATTTGGACAGTGAGGCGATTAATGATTATTTCAAGGCATCCGATGTCATCCTTTATGAAGGCGATACCTTGCCGAAAGGTCATTATGAATTAAAAGGATTGGTCGAAGGTGAGTCCTGTCAGGCCGATGCTAACGGTGCGCCCGCGTCGCTTGCCGATGCCAGAACCGAAGCCCGTCGCAATGCGGCAGATAAAGGGGCTAACGGCATTATCATCAAGCAATGTGTCATATTTGAAGAAGCAGCCCAAGGTTGTATCAGCCGCGCATTATGCGTTGGTCAAGCAGTAAAAACGGCTACAACAGAGTAAGCCTCACGCATATTAAGCATACTGCTCGCGGCGTGATCCTATAGTGTTATAAGATTGCCCCTATCAACCGCTTAATGGCTAACGCTTCATGACCAACGCTGCATTATTAGCACACAAAGATGGGCCTTAATGATGAGCTTAGAATGATGAACTTAGGCGGTTGTTATACTTACCCTTTAGGTAATTTTTTGCATGACATTTACCAACCAAATTATCGCAGTGGCAACATGCCGCACGCCCTATAAACAAAAATTTGGCATTCCAAGACAACCCGGACTTGTTGAAG
Organism: Shewanella sp. M16; assembly: GCF_018224605.1. NCBI lineage: Bacteria > Pseudomonadati > Pseudomonadota > Gammaproteobacteria > Alteromonadales > Shewanellaceae > Shewanella > Shewanella sp. M16. Next base: position 46,445 of record NZ_JAGTUL010000021.1, read on the forward strand.
CGCGCGGCTATGTCGAGCTCGAGCCCCATGTGAATCATATCGATGCGGTGCGTGGCATAGAGCAATATTCACATCTCTGGTTACTGTTTTGCTTCCATGAGAATCTTGCCCAAGGTTGGAAAACCACAGTACGGCCGCCGCGTTTAGGCGGCAATGAAAAACTCGGCGTGTTCGCCACTCGCTCCACTTTTCGCCCCAATGGTATAGGTCAGTCTGTAGTGAAATTGCACGGCGTAGTGCAGCGCAAGGGCAAAGTATGCCTCGAAATTTCCGGTATGGATCTGCTCGATGGCACACCGATAATTGATATTAAGCCATACATTCCTTTCTCAGATTCGATTACCGATGCTGTAGGCGGCATTGCCCAAGACGCGCCTAAACTGATTTCAGTGGTGTATTCTGACCATGCCAAGGCACAGATTGAGCGTTACGCCGAGCAGGAAACCTACACAGATTTAGCCGTACTTATTCGCGGAGTGCTCGGCCAAGATCCACGTCCCGCCTACAAAAAAGCCAAGGACGATCCTAAGTTATATCAAGTCGCCCTCTATGATTTAGATGTGTTCTGGCAAATGGCGGTCGATGACAATGACCAAGAATACATCTTAGTATTGGAACTCAAACCGGGGAAATGTGGCTAAATGTCCGCGCCAACGCCTACATCAAAACCTGATTATCAAAGCCAGCATAAAAAGCGGCTCTCTTGGATGCCGTGGCTGTATTTTTCTTTAAAAGAGAAACATTTAATCTGGGCCAAACCTTGGCAAGACGATATTCAAGCAAAACTTTGTGCCCTCGAAACGGTAACTATCGGCGAGCACTGTTTTATCGCCCCCGAAGCTCAGTTATTTGCCGAACCCAATCGTGATATCCGCATAGGTAATCGCTGCATGATCGCCGCCGAGTGTTTTTTGCATGGGCCTATCACGCTAGGGGACGAAGTGGCGATTAATCATGGTTGCTCCTTCGATGGCGGCAGAGTCGGGATTCAGATAGGCAATCAAACCCGCATCGCCAATAATGTCACCCTTTACGCCTTTAACCATGGCATGGCGCCAGATACCCCCATATATCAACAAGCTGCCAACTCCAAAGGCATTGTTATTGGCAAAGATGTGTGGATTGGCGCTCAGGCAGGCATAGTCGATGGTGTGACCATTGGTGATCACGCTGTGGTGGGTATGGGCAGCATAGTAACGAAAGATGTGCCCGACTGGGCGATAGTGGCAGGCAACCCCGCCAAAGTGATTGGTGATAGACGGGATAAGTAAGCAGTAAGGATTATCTTGATACTAGCAGTGACGAAGTCACGCTCTAACAGCACAGCGCTCTTCCTTTAGTTATCCGTTATCCGTTATCCGTTATCCGTTATCCGTTATCCGTTATCCGTTATCCGTTATCCGTTATCCGTTATCCAGCATCAAAAAATGCTATTTATCTCCCAGCTAGTTGAATTTAACCTAAATCCCTAGGTGACATCACCAAAGCAGGTGATAAAATGGCGACCATTCAACTCAAATTTGGACATCGGTAATGCGCGTCAGCAAGTACCTGCTATCAACACAGAAAGAAACTCCTGCCAACGCAGAAGTCATTAGTCATCAATTAATGTTACGTGCGGGCATGATCCGTCGTAATGCGTCGGGCCTTTATAGCTACCTTCCCACGGGCTTACGTGTACTGCGTAAAGTCGAAGCCATTGTTCGTGAAGAAATGAACAAAGCCGGTGCAATTGAAATTCTAATGCCTATGGTGCAACCGGCAGACTTGTGGGTAGAAACGGGTCGTTGGGAAAAGTTTGGTCCCGAGCTGTTACGCTTTAAAGATCGTCACAATCGCGACTTCGTACTGGGGCCAACCCATGAAGAAGTGATCACCGATCTCATTCGTAAAGAAGTCAGCTCATACAAGCAATTACCGCTGAATCTTTACCAAATCCAAACCAAATTCCGTGACGAAGTTCGTCCACGTTTTGGCATGATGCGCTCACGCGAATTCTTGATGAAAGACGCTTACTCTTTCCACCTTGACGTCGATACCATGAATGAAACCTATGAGGCTATGTACACAGCCTATAGCAACATTCTATCGCGCATGGGCTTAGCTTTCCGCCCAGTTTTAGCTGATACGGGTTCAATCGGCGGCAGCATGTCACACGAGTTCCATGTTCTAGCACAAAGTGGTGAAGATTTAATTGCTTACTCAACAGGCAGCGATTATGCGGCTAACATTGAGAAAGCCGAATCACCTATGCCAACTGAGCCACGCGGCGCAGCCACTGAAGCATTGCGTTTAGTCGATACCCCAAATGCGAAGACCATTGCGGAATTAGTTGAGCAGTTTGGTTTGGATATCACTAAAACGGTCAAAACCTTGATCGTTAAAGGTGCGACCGAAGCCGCTCCGCTAGTGGCGTTAATCGTTCGTGGCGACCATGAACTAAACGAAGTCAAAGCTGACAAGTTAGACTTAGTCGCATCACCATTGGAAATGGCGCCAGAAGCGCTGATCCGTGACGCCATTGGCGCAGGTCCTGGCTCACTTGGCCCTATCGGTCTTAAAATCCCTATCGTTATCGATCACAGCGTTAGCGTCATGAGCGATTTTGCCGCCGGTGCTAACGTTGATGACCAACACTATTTTGGTATCAACTGGGAACGCGATCTGCCGACAGCGCAAGTTGCCGACATCCGTAACGTAGTCGAAGGCGAGCCAACACCTGATGGTTCAGGCACTTATGCTATGGCACGCGGTATCGAAGTGGGCCATATTTTCCAACTGGGCACTAACTACTCTAAATCGATGAACGCGACTGTACTTGACGAAAATGGCAAGTCACAGGTGCTACTGATGGGTTGTTACGGTGTCGGCGTGAGCCGTATTGTGGCAGCAGCCATCGAACAAAACTTCGATGACCGTGGCATCATTTGGCCAGAAGCGATTGCGCCATTTAGCGTGGGTATTCTGCCAATGAACATGCACAAGTCGCACCGCGTAACCGATATCGCCGAGCAGTTATACAAAGACTTAAATGAAGCGGGTATCGAAGTGTTATTGGATGATCGTAAAGAGCGTCCAGGTGTGATGTTCGCCGATATGGAACTGATTGGTATCCCACATACAGTGGTGATTGGCGATCGCAATATTGATGCTGGCGTATTTGAATACAAAAACCGCCGCACAGGTGAAAAACAAGATATTCCATTCGATCAACTGCTCGACTTCCTGAAAAACGCAGTTAAAGGCTAAGCCTTAACGCGAAATGTAGACAAGCTGAAGATCAAAAACGAAACGCACTTGAGCCCAGCTTAAGTGCGTTTTTTATTGGACTTTTTATTGACCTTCATCGTTCACATTGGCTCGCAACATGACTTTTTATATGCGGCTGTTTACCGCTGTATTTTGGGCAAGGTATTTTGCGCTAACAGGTACTGACTCGGAGCGACACCCATCAACTGCCTAAACATATAACCAAAGGCTGAACCCGAGGCATAACCTAAGGATAACGCTGTAGTGAGCACAGATTCACCTCGGCTGAGCATTTGAATCGCCACCTGCAATCTAAGCCTTTGCAACCATTGGCTATAACTCAGCCCTGTTTGCTGTTTAAATAATCTCGCTAACGTGCGGGCAGAGGCACCGACCTCCCGCTGCCAATCAACCAAAGTACGTTGCTCACTTGGATCGGCAAGCAAAGCCTCGGTAATGCGCAGTAATTTTTTATCCCTAGGATAAGGTAAATCCAAGGCGACCTTAGGGGCGAGTACCATAAAATCACGGATCACCATCAAGAGCCGCATGACGCGATCCTTAAAATCGGGATCAATTAGCCCAGCCTCACTCTTCACTAAGGCATTAGCCTCTTGCAGCAATAACTGCAAAACAGGCTTCACACTCAAACAAGTGCAGTCGGGTGGAAACCCGCCTATCCGGGTTTCATCCAAATACAGACTACTCAATTGCACCTGACCTAGCGCGATAACCTCATGATCGACAAAGGGAGGCACCCACACCGCTTGCTCAGGCGGCACAATGTAACGCCCCGCAGGCGTGATCACACTCAACACGCCTTGACTGGCATAAATGACCTGTCCCCAGGAATGACTATGGCGCTGCACATGTTCAAACGGCTTGAGTGTTCGCTTAAGCAACATGATGGAGGCACTTAGCCCTGCGGCGGCTAAACGTGAAGGTGCGACCTGCGTGTGCTGAGTAATATGCAGCTGGGATAAATGCGTGTCAGTGACTTGATTCAAGATGTTATCGCCCAAAGTGATTTTTATATCGAAGCTTCTTTTCGTATTATCGAGCCTCTTCCCTATAGAAGCGCCTCTTTGTTTAGAAGCACCTTTTGTAAATAAGTGTCTTTTTATCTAGACATTAAGTCAATCTATCGAGCCTAAGCCAAAGCAGCAAACGCTAACATGTCATATCAGACTGAATAAATTGGAGATGACATGAGTATCCACATGGATAAAAACCGCGTAACGCCCGTTACATTACAAAAAATGAAAGGTAAAACCCCCATAGTTGCTCTCACCGCCTATGAAAAGCCGATGGCAGAAATTATCGATCCCCATGTGGATATGATTATCGTCGGCGACTCCGTCGGCATGGTGGTTTATGGGCAAGACTCTACACTCGTGGTCACATTAGAAATGATGATTAATCATGGTCTTGCTGTCACTCGCGGCGCAGCACATGCCTGCGTTATTATCGATATGCCCTTTGGGAGTTATCAAGAATCGCCTCAGCAAGCCTTCAGACATGCCAGCCAAGTATTAATACGCACAGGCGCGCAGGCGGTAAAACTCGAGGGTGGCGCAGAGATGCTCGACACCACTCGTTTTTTAACCCAGCGAGGGATCCCTGTAATGCCACACATAGGATTAATGCCGCAACACGTGAATCAATTGGGTGGATTTAAAACCCAAGCAAGGGATGCTGCCGCCATCGAAGCCCTCGTTAGTTTAGCGAAAGACTTTGAGCAAGCAGGCGCTTTTAGCATACTGATTGAAGGCACATCCGAGCTCGCGGCGCGCACAGTGACGGCAGGAGTCTCAATCCCAGTCATAGGCATTGGCGCCTCACCCGCCTGCGATGGTCAAGTGCTCGTGACTGAGGATATCTTAGGCTTATTTTCTGACTACACGCCTAAATTTGCTAAACGCTATACAGACTTAGGACCATTGATCACTAAGGCCTGCGCACAATATGCCCAAGAAGTAAGAACGGGTGAATTTCCAACATCGGAGCATTGCTTTGGCCTCAGTAAAACGACCAAGGTTACAGCGGATTAATTGTCTAAAGCGAAATGTTCCAGCAATCGAATAAACGATAAATCGAAATTTACAACTAATTGAGTCTACCGACTTGCTTTTTATAGGGGGGCGTTGCTTTAATAAAACTATTAAAACAATAAATTGAGTCTGAAGATTGCCTACATCAACTGCATTAGTCTTAGGCGGTGGCGGCGCTAGGGCGGCCTACCAAGTCGGCGTGTTAAAAGCACTGGTCCAGCTTTATCCACGCAATCATGGTATTCCCTTTAAAATTATTTGCGGAACCTCTGCGGGTGCCATCAATGGCACCGCTATCGCTACCCATGCCTCTTGCTTTCACCTTGGTGTCAGAAAACTCGAATGGGTTTGGCGTCACTTTGAAACTCGAAAAGTCTACCGAGCTTCGATCACAGGCGTTCTCAGCCATCTAACGAAAATGGCCCTCAAAGGCATGCAAGATGATAAGGTCAATACCGATGCAGGCAGTCTGCTCGATAATGATCCGCTCAGAGGCTTACTCAATGAGCTAATCGACTTTAAACGTATCGACCGTAATATCCGTAATGGCTCACTGACCGCGCTGAGTGTGGATGCCTCTTGTTATAATAACTCTCGCTCAGTGACCTTTTTCCAAGCCGCGAAAGAAATCGAAAACTGGACCCGTGCCCGTCGCAGTGGCGAACGTATCATGCTCAATACCGAGCACCTACTCGCCAGTTCGGCAATCCCTATGGTATTTCCATCCATTAAACTCAACCAAGCCTATTATGGTGATGGTTCAGTCCATCAGCTAGCACCGCTCTCAAGCCCTATTCATTTAGGCGCCGAAAAACTCTTAGTCATTAACTTAGAGAGCCCGCACAAGCACTTTCCTATGGAACTAGAATATCACCCAAAAACAGCGACCATAGCAGGTCATCTGCTCGATACCATCTTTTCAGATACCTTAAATAGCGACCTTGAGAGACTAGAAAGGATCAATAACACTTTAAGCCTGATCCCTGAGTCAAGCCGTAACAAACTCGCCTTGCATCCAATTAAAGCCCTAGTCATCAAACCTAGCGAAGATCTCAGCAAAATTGCTGCCCGCTTCTATGACGACATGCCATGGGCCGTTAAAACCTTACTCGGCTTCATTGGTATAGACAGGCAATCAGACTCAAGTATTGTGTCCTACCTACTCTTCGAAAAAACATATACCAGCGCTTTAATCGACTTAGGCTATAAAGATGCCATGGAAAATATCGATGAACTTAAAGATTTCTTTTGTTTAAAATAAGCTAACGACTTAATCAGTTTCTTCACTAAAAATCATGCAAAATGGATAGATATAGCTTGAATATTAGTGCCGAAATTCAAACTTTCGCATGAGCAAGAAGATGGATTTAACATTGATAATTTTGTTTGCATCGCTTACTATGCTGTACTAGATTATCAAAAAATCATGCACATTTTTTCAAAAAGGGAATCACGATGAAAAAAACTTCACTAGCACTTATCGTTGCAATGACAGCATTCAGCTCTATGGCTGCAAATGCAGTTGAAGGCAAAGCAGCAGGCACTAACGCTGCAGCTAACAGCACTGGTTTAATCGTTGCTGGTTCTGTTGCTGCTGGTGCTGCGATTGCCGGTGCTGTTGCAATCTCTAACAGCTCTGATGGCAACCCAATCACGAGTACAGGTACTAACACTGGTACTGGCAACTAATCAGTCTGATATAGCTATCAAACAACCGCCTACTGGCGGTTGTTTTTTTTGTTTCTCTAGAGAGTAGGAATTGCTCCATTTCTTGAAATAAGACTCACCTCTCTCTACATTTGATATTTATGACTATTGAGAATAAGCAACTCGGATGCGTATAAATAAAAAACTACTATCACTACTCACAGCCTCCATTGCATTAATGGGAATTTCTGGCTGTAGTCAACGAATTAGCGCCCTCAACGATACGATGAAATTGGCTTTCGTTGGAGATAGCGATGTTAAGCTCACAACCGAGCAAGTGAAAGCTAATCCCTATGCCAGCATTTATGTCAAGATTGATGACACCCCCCAAGCATTTGTTGTTTTAGCCTTTGCGGAACCGAGACAAACTCTCACCCCAGTCAGACCCGTACCGGAAGTAATTGAGCTAAAATGGCTCTCCGCGGATAACGCTATGTTAGTGACAGTGAACGGACGTTTAGTAAAAACTCAAAGTCTACTTACTGGCAATTTAGCCGCAATAGAAAGCTCTGAACCCGATCCTATTCTCTTAGGTTTGCATTTAAGCAGTACCCCTAAAACTTGGACTCGAACTATTGATTGGCAGCCAGGATACCATTATGGATATAAAATTAACTCGCAGTTTGCTTTTATTGCCGAGGAAGAGATACTCATCAACGATGCGCCAACCCAAGCACTGCATTACAGTGAGCTAGTATCAGTGGAAGGCCTGAATATCCAGTATCAAAATGAATTTTGGTTAAAGCCAGATAATGGACACGTCATTAAAAGTCGCCAGAAGATAGCACCAAATCTACCTTTTATTGATATCACTTTACTTAAGCCATTTGCATCCTAGTGGAACCATTATGAGATATTACATAGCACCATTGGCACTTGTACTTAGTTCGGTATTAACGACAACTGTTCAAGCTGAAACTCAGCTATTCATCAGCACATCAATAAATCAAGATGCTCAGGTTCAACTGAACTATCCTGCAGCAGTGCGTATTGAGCAAATAGTGCAAGATGGATTAGTCCAACTTCCAAAATATAATAAAACCAATCAAAATGAAGTCGTGCCTATTTATTGGTTAGGTGTGGCATTACTCGATATTGAGAATACCGCCGTATTAGAGACTAAACGCCAGCAAGTCTTAACCCTACTATCCAAAATGGGCGAAGTTAAAGACGACAGTGCTTACATCGCCAAGCTAGCTAAACTTGCACAATTCATTCGCAACTTAAAACTTGGACAACGTGTAATACAACCACTGGATGTTGATGTTATTCGAATTAATGATTCGTATAACACGCTGATTAATGGTCGTTTTCTATTAGTTTTACCACCTCGCCCAACAACCGTCACTGTACTTGGTGCTGTGGCTCAAACGGGGAGTTTTACATGGCAGAATCAACTAAGTAGCAAAGATTACCTCAAGCAAGCAGGCATACTAGATAATGCTGAAACTAGTTTTATATGGATAATTCAACCCGATGGACAGGCAATAAAACAACCTATCGCCTATTGGAACCATCAGACTCAGGATATTGCACCTGGGGCAACACTTTACGTTGAGTTTTCAAGCGGCTTTGGTGACGACACGAGTTTGAATGAAAACATAATTGAATTACTCAGGAATCGGGCTCTGTAATGAAAAACTCTCTCCATTCTTTAGGTCGTCTATCCGCACTATCTTTGGCACTTTTGCCACTATTACATGCGACTGCCGATGAATTTTCCTATCCCACACTCTTAGCCTCGCAATCAGATTTTGGCGGTGTTGGTTTAATGCAGATGCCAACGGGGCGTATGGCATCTGAAGGCGAGTTTAATTTTGCCACTAGCTATAACGACGAATACCAACACTTTACAGCCTCTGTACAACTTTTCCCTTGGTTTGAAACGACGGTACGTTATACTCAAGTGCAAGATTTACTCTATAGTAACGATCCTAGCTTTAGTGGAAATTCTAAGCTAACAGATAAAGGTATAGACTTTAAAGTCCGGTTGCTTGAAGAAACTAACTGGCTTCCAGAAACGTCTATAGGTGTGCGTGACTTTGGTGGTACTGGATTATTTGATGGTGAGTTTATTGCAGCCACTAAACGAGTTGGGCCGTTAGATTTCACCTTAGGTATTGGCTGGGGATATATCGGTAATAGCGGCAACCTGACATCGGATAAAAAAGATCTCAACTATAACTGCGATCGAGATACGTCCTATGGTGGTAAAGGTGGCACAGTTGATTATCAACGTTGGTTTAAAGGTTGTGCGGCCCTCTTCGGCGGTGTCGAATATCAAACGCCTTGGGACCCACTACGCGTCAAAGTCGAATACGATGGTAACGACTACCAATCCGATTTTCCAGTTGTTCGCGGCGGTATTGCTATGCCACAGGACAGCAAATTTAACTATGGCCTATTATATCGGTTCGGAGACTGGGGAGACCTGCATTTAAGCTATGAGCGCGGAAACACTTGGACGCTTGGTTTTAGCCTACAAACGAATTTTAATGAGTTAACACAGATTAAACGCGATCCTGCTGCAGCGAAATATAAGCCAATTCCTGCGGCACCGTTAACACATGCGCAAACAACCAATACGCCATTAGATAGTGTTAATTCTTCAGAACAAACGCCTGCAATAGCCAGCGCCACCATAGATACCACAACAGAAATCGCAGACGTTCATTTAATACAGCCACAAGAGGGCATGTTAGAAACAGCAATTAACTGGTCGAAAGTAGCACAGGATCTACAATCCATTGCGGGCTATAACAATCCTAAAATTTACCTCGACTCTGACAGCATCACTGTCGTTGGTGAGCAAACTAAGTTTCGAGATAGAAATGAAGCCCATCAAAGGGCGGCAACCATACTCGCCAACAATAGCGATCTAACTCGAATCAAAGAGTATCGCTTGATTGAAACTCACTATAGCCAACCAATTATCGAAACTCGTATTGATGCGGAAAAATTTGCGCAAGTAGCAAGTTTTGGCTATCTGAATGCGAAGATTACAGACGCAAGTCAAGTCAGTGTCCCTTCATTACCTCAAGGCCAACTAGTCACACACTCAGACAAAAATTGGTTAGACAAGCTTGGCTTTGATATTTCACCAACTATGGTGCAATCCTTCGGTGGTTCGGAAGGCTTCTACATGTTTAATATCGGTGTTACAGGTAGTGCCAACTATCGATTTACCGATAACTTCGAATTTGGCGGTTCTCTCTACCTTAATTTATACGATAACTACGATAAGTTTTTATATGACGTGCCACCAGACGGCACCGACTTAAAACGAGTAAGAACCTTAATCCGCCAATATGTTCACGATAACCCAGTGAGAGTTAATAATCTGCAACTCACTTGGATGGACAATCTTAGCGATAATATTTCCTATCAAGCCTATGGTGGCTATTTAGAGATGATGTATGGCGGTGTTGGTACTGAGTTTCTATATCGCCCACTTAATAGTCAGTGGGCCTTTGGGTTCGATGTTAACTATGCTAAACAGCGAGATCCCGATAGCATGTTTGGGTTCTTTAAGGATGAAAATCAATTTGACCCTCTCACCAATCGTGCCTATCGAGTTCAGACTGGCGTAGTGACTGGACATGCAACTGCTTATTACCAACCGGAGTGGTTTCCTAACACCTTACTCAGAGTCAGTGCTGGACAATATCTCACCGAAGATAAAGGCGTGACGGTTGATTTCTCTAAACAGTTTGATAGTGGTGTTATCGTCGGCGCATTTGCGACTAAAACTAATCTATCGGCAGATGAATACGGTGAGGGAAGCTTTACCAAGGGATTCTATATTTCAATCCCATTCGATCTAATGACGGTTAAGTCTACCCATAGTCGTGCTTTCCTATCATGGATGCCGTTGACCCGCGACGGCGGTCAAATGCTTGGCCGTAAGTACAACTTGTTTGATGTAACTGATGCACGTGCGCTTTGGTATACCAGACCCAGTGTTGACCCCATTAAATAATTAGTACGCAGTAAAACCTCAAAACGGGCAAGATAATTCTTGCCCGTTTTGTTTTCTGCTATTAGGACTAACTTACAATAGTAAAATCTGCACTGCCAAATTAGCTCATTACTTTATTGGCGATTTAATCCCATGTGGCGATGAACGTAAGTACTGTGGCGGCGCTTTCACAGTTGCACCTAATATTGCTGCCGCATGCCAAGGCCAATGTGGGTCATAGAGCATAGTGCGAGCAAGTGCAATAGCATCAGCCTGCCCGTGTGCCAGAATCGTTTCTGCTTTATTGGCATCCTTAATTAATCCCACGGCAATCACAGGTGTGTTTACCTCAGCTTTAATGGCTTCGGCAAAAGGCACTTGAAAGTGTTCTGCAACAGGAATTTGTTGTAATGGACTTAACCCACCAGTACTGACATGGATAAAATCACAGCCTCGGGCCTCTAATGCTTTTGCCAATACTAGGCTTTGGGTTAAATCCCAACCGCCATCAACCCAATCAGCCGCTGATATCCGCACACCGAGTGCCATCTTAGGCGATATCACTGCTTTAATTGCATCGAACACGGCCAACAATAAGCTCAAACGATTTTCTAAACTGCCACCATATTGGTCAATGCGTTGATTCGATAATGGGGATAAAAATTGATGAAGTAAATAACCGTGAGCAGCATGGAGTTCAATCGCATCAAGCCCTAATCGTTCGGCACGTTGCGCCGAACTGACAAATGCCAATATAAGCTCATCAATTTCATCCAATGTCATCGCTCTCGGTAATGCTGTGCCTTCGTTAAAAGCCTGCGCGGAAGGCGCTATCGTCTGCCAACCATTATGTTCATCGGGTGCAATAGTGCCGCCACCTTCCCAAGGTTTTCGAGTTGATGCTTTACGCCCCGCATGGGCGAGTTGTATCGCCATTGGCATACTTGAATACTTGCGAATAGATTTGAGGGTTTTATCTAAAGCAACCTCCGTTTTGTCATCCCATAGGCCTAAATCTGCATAGGAAATTCGGCCATTGGGCAGAACAGCGGTAGCCTCTAAAATGAGCATTCCCGCACCCGATAACGCCATGCTCCCTAAATGAATCGTATGCCAATCGGTTGCTTGGCCGTTTTCTGCCGAATACTGACACATAGGCGCGATGATAATGCGGTTAGCTAACTCGAGTTGACCTAAGGTTAAAGGCGAAAATAATAAACTCATTGTCGTTCCTTTTAATACAAGCAGTGATTGGCTTTATAAGGGTGTGCTGGCGATGCTATCTCTGGTGGATAAAATCGGTGCGGCAATTAATGGCCAATCAATGGCAAACTCAGCACTGTTCCAAGCTAAAACGCTTTCATCTTCAGAATCATAATATTGGGTACATTGATAAATAACATCGGCATAATCACTAAGAACATAAAAACCGTGCGCAAAGCCCGGCGGGATCCACATTTGCAGATGATTCTCTGCCGATAGCACTCGCCCAACCCATTTTCCATAGGTAGCCGAGTCAACCCGAATATCGACGGCAACATCAAAAATGCTCCCTGCACAGACCCGTACCAATTTACCTTGTGGCTTACGCTGTTGAAAATGCAATCCACGTAACACATTGTGTTGCGAACGACTCTGGTTTTCCTGCACAAATACGGGAGGCTCAAGTCCTCTTGCAGTAAAACAAGCATCAAAATAGGATTGCCTGAACGTTTCCTTAAAAAAACCACGCTCATCACCAAATACTTGAGGTTCAAACACCAATACTTCGGCTAATTCAGTTTCATTACATTTCATCAAATACCTGCTTATCGAGTAAACCGAGCAAATACTCACCATAGCCACTCTTGAGTAAAGGCTGAGCCAATTGCGCTAACTGCTGCCCATTGATCCAACCGCAGCGAAATGCAATCTCTTCAGGACAATTGATTTTTAGCCCTTGTCGTTTCTCAATGGCAGCAACAAATTGTGTCGCCTCGGCCATGGCATCAGGCGTACCAGTATCTAACCAAGCCGTCCCACGCCCTAGAATATCGACCCGTAACTCTCCCAAAGCTAAGTAACGAGTGATAACATCGACAATCTCTAACTCGCCCCTTGCCGAAGGTAAAACCGTTTTTGCAAATGTTGCAGCTCTGCCGTCAAAAAAGTACAAGCCAGGCATAGCGTAACGTGAACGAGGCTGCAGAGGTTTCTCTTCGATAGAAAGCACTTTACCCGTGTCATCGAACTCAACAACACCATAAGCGTTAGGGTTCGCCACATGGTAACCAAAAACGGTCGCCCCAGATTGGCCTTGCCAAGCATGTTGCAAATTTACCGTTAAGTGCTGACCATAGAATAGGTTATCCCCTAGAATAAGCGCACAGGCATCACCCGCTAAAAATGGCTCGGCGATAATGAGTGCTTCAGCCAATCCCTTCGGAGAGGCTTGTTCGGCATATTGCAGCTTAAGTCCCCAATGACTACCATCACCGAGTAATGCATAAAACAGTGGTAAATCGTGGGGAGTACAAATGATCAAAATATGCCGTATATCAGCCTGCATCAGGGTGACAAGTGGGTAATAAATCATTGGTTTATCATAAATGGGCAGTAATTGCTTACAGACAACCTGCGTCATAGGATAAAGACGCGAGCCAGTACCGCCCGCCAGTAAAATGCCTTTTCTCATTGAAATATTTAGGATTGATAAGCCATGTTGAAGTGCCAAGATTGTAGCATACAAAATGTCGCGAGCAGGAAGAACAGATAACAGGGCTGTTGGCTGTTAATGCAAGAAAAATAACGCTACAGAATAGTAAACCGCAAAAGCTAAATACCATTTTGGCTCAGTAAGATTTAAATTCGTCTTTTACTTTATGTAACATATAAGAAGACACTAACCTATCTCAACCCTTACTACTTTCAGGGATCAGCATCTCAATACGTAACCCCTGATTAGGCGCTGAGAAGAGTGACACATTACCATTCAGTTTTTGTGTGATCAGATTATAAATAATCGACATCCCCAAACCTGTTCCGCCACTCTGCCTTGCAGTGGTAAAAAAGGGCTCGAATGCTTTGGCTTTCACTTCATCGGACATACCTACGCCATTATCTTCATAAATCATCTTGATCTGCGAAGCCACTTTTTCAACCACTATCACAATTTGCTTATCACCGACAAAATCATCGGGAAAAGCATGGCGAAAACTGTTCGCGACTAAGTTAGTGAAAATTTGTGCAATCGCACCGGGGTAAGAATCAATAAAAATATTATCGTCAAGTTCGACTTTTAAAGTGATATTTTTCTTACGCATCAAGGGTTTTAATGAACTAAATATTTGAAAAATATAATTCTTCAAATTAAAGCGCTCGCGTTCCAGTATCGATTGATCTGCAGCAGTACGCTTAAAGTTATGCACCAGTTCTGCTGCACGGGAAAGATTACGTTCAATTAAGCATAAACCATCCTGCATTGTATTGATAAAGCTGACAAATTTATCCTCATCAAGCTCGTTTTTCTCAAAGAGTCCTTTCAATAGGGATAACTCATCCAAACAATGGGTCACGGATGTGACAGCTATGCCAAGGGGGGTGTTCACTTCATGGGCAACACCGGCGACTAAGCTGCCTAAGGCCGCCATTTTTTCATTTTCAATTAAGTGCTTTTGGGTTGATTTTAAAGTCGATAATGCCGTTTCAAGCTCTGCGGTGCGCAGCTCAACTTGATGCTCAAGATCGGTATTAATGAGCTTGAGCTGTTGTTGATATTCAATGATCTCTTTAGCACTCATGGCTCGACCAAAAAGGTCGGCGAGTGCCGAGGCAAAAGCCTTCTCATCCCGAGTCCATTCCCTCGCCTCGCCCTGATGTTCAGAACAAATAATCCCCACCATTTTTCCGTGGTGACGAATAGGACTATCCAACAAAGAGCTGATCTGATTCGGTTTCAGATAGGTTTCGACAAATTCTTTAGTGGCGGGATCCGTTTGCGCCTTATTGGCGACAATTGTGCGCTCATTGTCGAGCAGGCTAAAGTAATAGGGAAACTGTGCGCGAGTGAGCACTAACGCTTCTTGTGGCTGCTGATTGTCGAGTGAATAATAACAAGCGATGCTCTGATTATCCGGACTCAACAACCAAATGCCCGCCCGAGAGATCAGTAATCCCTTACAAATTGAGCTCACGATAAGTTGTGATGCTTGAATGAGATCACCCTCATCAATAACCTGAGACTTACTGACATCAAATAAAATTCGATCAAGCATTCGGGTCATAGTGGCTCATCCGGAATATGGATATGTAGGGAGGCAAACACATCTAACAAATCAAGGCTGGCTTCACATAACACGGGATCAAACTGTTTACCCGATTGCGCTAAGACATACTCGCGCACCGCCTCAACAGACCAAGCCTCTTTGTAACTTCGTTTGGAAAGCAAAGCATCAATCACATCGACAATCGCCATGAGGCGGCCTTCAATCGGAATGTCTTCCTGCGATAGCCCGCGGGGATAACCTTGCCCATCCCAACGTTCATGGTGAGTATAAGCAATTCTAGCGCCCATTTTGGCAATGATACGATTTGAGCCAACCAACAGGTTATAACCCTTCTCTGCGTGGGTTTGCATAATAGCCCATTCCTCGGCATCGAGTTTACCGGGCTTATGCAAAATACTCTCAGGGATACCGATTTTGCCTACATCATGAAGAGGCGCCGCATAACGAATAGTTTCGATAAAGTCTGCCTTCATACCAATGGCAATCGCGAGCATTTCTGTCATGCGCGCTACGCGGCGCACATGTGCTCCAGTCTCCTTACTGCGCTGCTCAATCGCATCTCCAATGATTAAAATTAGCTCCCTTTGTGTCTGCTGCACATTTTCGCGGCCCGATAAGTTCTCAAAGGTTAAGCTCACATTTGCCGCAAATAGCTCAAGAATGCTGACTTGAAAATCCGTTAACTTAGTGTTGTGTTGTAAATAGAGAATACTGGTAACATGACCACTAAGCTCATAAAATCCAACATAAATATTGTCACGGATCAGCGACGTTTTTAGCGCTATCGCTTCAATAATATGTTCCCGCACATCCCCTGGCAGAGTCTCAACGCTTCCACCTTCAAAGTAACTGATCATATCTCCCGTGGCGGCCAGCAGATTCATTTGAGTATCGAGGTAAAGGTCTTGATGATAACTCGTGAGATAAAGAGCCGAGCTTTCAAGATTGAGCAGTTGCAAGGTCTGTTCGAGCACTGCACTACCAAAGTTATGCAATGTATGGCTCTTAAGTACAGAGGTGGAAGCAGCAATCACTTTTTCCATCCCCTTTTGACTTTGCTCGATAATTTTTATATCGCGATAGGAGCGCAATGAGGTGTACACACAAGACTTAAGCCGAGCCGCGGTGAGCTCTGTTTTAGCTTTATAATCGTTAATGTCAAAATCCCGAATAACTTGCTCTTCAGGTGCTTGCCCCGGCTGACCCGTACGCAAAATAATGCGGGTACTGTGGTTATTTAATTCAGTGCGAATTTTTTGTACTAGCTCTAAACCTGCATGATCCGTTTCCATGACGACATCAATAAAGGCCAAGGCGATATCTGATTCAGTTTGAAATAATCTTAAACCTTCAGCAGCGCTGTAACAGGAGTAGAACTGCAAGACTCGATTATCTAAGGTCAGATTTTTTAACGCAAATCGAGTGACATCATGGATCCCAGGTTCATCATCAATAATGGCCACCTTCCAAATGCCTTGTTTAGGCTTATGGGATGTATCTTCGATAACATCAGCACTTTTCTTAAATAACGCCACAAAACCACCGTTTACGATGAATAGTTACGTTTTAGTATAGATTCAATCTTGAAAGTGACTAGTTTCAAAGGATAAATTATCATCCCTTTGATTACCGCTTAGGACTAACAACTAACATACTGGCCACTTAAAATCCACACAAAAACAACTTAAGTTATTGTTATAAAAATAGAAATAGCAAAAGTTAGCCTAACCTAGTCTTGGCGGGTATGATGAGTGCACTTAATGCATAATTCCCAAAATTTCTATTGGAGCTACTATGAAAAAATCACTATGTTACATCGCACTGCTGGCTTTATTCACCACGGCTTGCTCAGAAGCCCCAAAAGAAGAAACGGCAGTCAATACAGCCCAAGCTCAAACAGAAGCGGCAAAATCCGTCCCAGTAGGTGATACCAGCCAGAACTCGCTCGATTGGGCAGGTAGTTATGAAGGCGTATTGCCTTGCGCCAGTTGTGAAGGAATGCAAACCCTAATCACTTTGCAAGCTGATAATAGCTTTGTTCAAGAAACAGTTTATTTAGGTAAAGATGAAAAGATTTTAAAACTGATGGGCAAAGTGACATGGGACGAACTGGGCCAGAAAATCATCCTAGAAGATGGTACACAATATTTGGTCGGTGAAAATCAGTTGATCATGTTAGACACTGAAGGCAAACGGATCACCGGCGAACTTGCTGCAAATTATGTGTTGAAAAAGAAAGGTCTATAAAAGCAGAGCCGGCAGCTAGCACTAAACTGCGGTACTAGATTATGAATAACGGAGGCTTTGCACTTACCGTAAGAGCAAAGCCTCCGTACCGTTATCCATAAGTCACGCAGAAATGTTCTGCAATCGCAAAGCCATGCTTTAGAAGTTGTGAAGCGAAGAAAAGCGAAACAAACCTTCTTAAACAATAAAGAGGCTATTTTGAATAACAGCATACAACTGATCCGCTATCAAGATTGCCCATCAACGCCATGGAAAAATGGTGGTGGAAGCACAAAACAGCTACTCATTTCCCCCATCAATGCCGAACTTACTGAATTTGATTATCGGATCAGCATTGCAAGTATTAGCAGCAACGGACCTTTCTCATCATTTATCGACATAGACAGGCAACTGCTCATTCTGGAAGGTGATGGTGTTGAACTCAGCATCAATAGTCATGAAGGGACAAAACAGATAAATGGCCTTGGAGCTGGAGAAAATATATCAGGAAATACAAATACAACTGAATATAAGCGACTCACGCCAGCTGATAGCCCATTCTGCTTTGCTGGTGAAACCTCAATAACAAGTCAATTATTAGGCAGTGATGTTATTGATTTCAATGTCATGACCAAACGCGGCGCATTTAAAGCGCATACGCAAAGGCTTAGCTTTGATGACATATTTATCGAAGAACAGATTGCAGCCTCAAACAACTATCCAAATGAACTGCAAAAAACTGAAGCTTACGTCCCTATCATCCAAATACTTTGCTGCTTAGATACCATGACATGGGAGCATAATGGCAAGCTTATCAAGATCATGCCCTATGATATTCTCGTTTTCCAACAAGGCGATGGTATAAGGTTAAAATCAACAAGACCAAGTCGACTACTTAAAGTCTCTATTACTGCCTGTCCCCTATAACAGTATTTACAGGTTAATCTCCAATATTACTCAATTGGCGCGTTAAAATACCGAGCCACTATCCACTCGACAGTTTTTCTGAGCCCAGAATCGAAGGACTCTAATGGTTGCCAACCAAGTTCTCGCAGGATCTTGCTCGCATCAATGGCATAACGCACATCATGCCCAGGTCTGTCTGTAACATGTTCTATCAAACCTCGAAAACCAATACCATTAATAACAAAAGCTTGTGGATGAGTAGGTACTAACTCTTCGAGTAAATCGCAAATTTGGTAAACAACCGCTAGATTGCTACGCTCATTAGCCCCTCCAATATTATAGGTCTCCCCGACTCTGCCCTGTGTTATAACAAGAAACAAGGCACGCACATGATCATCTACATATAACCAATCGCGCACTTGTTGACCATTACCATAGACAGGTAACGGTTTTCCGGCCAATGCATTATTGACCATCAAAGGGATCAATTTTTCAGGGTATTGAAAAGGCCCATAATTATTGGAGCAGTTAGTGATAACTATCGGTAAACCGTAGGTGCGATGCCATGCCCGAACAAGATGATCCGCCGATGCCTTGCTGGCTGAGTAAGGAGAGCTAGGATCATAGGCTGTAGTCTCAGAAAACAATCCTGTAGCCCCTAATGAACCGTAAACCTCGTCGGTAGAAATATGATGGAATCTAAAAACTTTTTGCTTATCCGCATTCAAACTTTGGAAATAGCAGCGGCACGCCTCAAGCAATGTATAAGTTCCCACTATATTGGTTTGGATAAATTCAGCAGGCCCATCAATTGAGCGGTCAACATGGCTTTCGGCCGCAAAATGCATCACCACATCTGGCCGATAATCCTGAAATACGGCATCTAATTTCACTCTATCGCAAATATCAGCCTGAATAAAATGATAGCGCTCACTATTGGCAATAGAGGCTAAGGACTCAAGATCACTGGCATAGGTCAACTTATCAAAATTGATCACGACGCACGTCATTTGCCCTATTAGCATACGGACCAAGGCAGAACCGATAAAGCCAGCTCCTCCCGTAATCAGTATTCGCATATCACTCACCCAAAAAAGTAAAAGGTTAGAAAACAAAAAGCCAGAAAGTATACAACTTTCTGGCTTGAAAATTCAGCATATTAAGATCTGAATGGGCACTTAGCGCCATTAGGCTTTACAGATTCCAGATCTAAGTAGCTCGGACCGCATCCGCAATATATTCTGCTTGAGCCTGCGTCATAATCTTATCGGTAGATTCGACCATTACGCGAATAAGCGGCTCTGTACCGGATTTGCGCAACAATACACGCCCTTGGTCACCTAAGATCCCTTCGGCTTTAATCACAGCTTGCTGTACGCTGCTTGTCGCTAAAATGCTGTCAGCATCAGCCGTGGCCAAACGCACATTAATTAACACTTGAGGAAGTTTAGTCATGCCAGCTTTAATATCAGACAAACTCTTCTGGGACTCTAATACAGCTTTAAGTACCTGTAAGGATGCAACAATTCCATCACCCGTTGAAGCATACTGCAAACTCAATATATGTCCTGAACCTTCACCGCCAAGTTGCCAGCCAGTCGCTTTAAGCTGTTCAACCACATAGCGGTCGCCTACTTTTGCGCGAACAAAAGGGATATTCATCTGCTTAAGCGCAAGCTCTAAGCCAAGATTTGACATTAAGGTACCAACCACGCCACCAGTCATTTCACCTTTGCTGTGGGCGGCCTGGGCAAGGATGAATAAAATCTCATCACCATCAACCACATGACCATTATGGTCAACAAACATGACACGGTCAGCATCACCATCAAGCGCAATACCTAGATCAGCTTCATGTAGCATAACAGCTGTTTGCAAACTGTCTAAATACGTAGCCCCACAGTGATCATTAATATTCACCCCATTAGGCTTATCATTGATGCTAATCACTTCAGCACCGAGTTCACGGTAAACATTGGGCGCGATATGATACGCGGCGCCATGGGCGCTATCGACGACAATCTTCAATCCTGCTAAAGATAAATGATTAGGGAATGTACCCTTACAGAACTCAATATAACGACCTGCTGCATCATCAATACGGCGCACTTTACCCAGCTTCTCAGAGGCAACACACTGCATTGCATTCTGGTTAAGCGCCTTTTCTAACAAGGCTTCGATTTCAAGTTCTTGGGCATCATTTAACTTAGTGCCTGAATTAGAAAAGAACTTAATGCCATTATCATAAAATGGATTATGTGAAGCACTGATCACCACCCCTGCGTCAGCACGGAATATTGAGGCCAAATAGGCAACCGCAGGTGTGGGCATAGGGCCAATAAGTGCAACATTCACGCCTGCCGCAGAAAACCCCGATTCCATTGCCGACTCAAGCATATAACCACTGCTACGGGTATCTTTTACCAATCAGCACTTCTTTCGTTCCGCTAGATGCCAGCACAGTACCCACTGCCCAACCTAACTTCATGGCAAAATCAGGGGTAATAGGAAATTTTCCCACTTTGCCACGCACACCATCGGTACCAAAATACTTCCTAGACATACTGCATCCTTAAAAACAGCTATAGACGAAAAAACCGAATATACATTCGGTTTTTTCAATCGTTCGATGTCATTAAACTCAATCACTACCAAATAAGTCGCGGGTGTAAACCTTACTAGCAACGTCTACAAGCTCTTTTGCCATACGATTAGATACTATCACATCGGAATAAGCTTTAAATTCGGCAAGATCAGCTACCACTCGTGAGTGGAAAAACTCCTTATCTTTTAGCACTGGTTCATAAACGATGACCTCAATGCCTTTGGCCTTAAGTCGTTTCATAATCCCTTGAATACTTGAGGCCCGGAAGTTATCAGAGCCAGACTTCATAATAAGGCGATAAATACCCACTACCTTAGGATCACGACTTAATATAGAATCAGCAACAAAATCTTTGCGAGTAGTATTTGACTCAACAATAGCACCAATAATACTGTTTGGTACATCTGCATAATTGGCACGCAGTTGCTTAGTATCTTTAGGTAGGCAATAACCACCATAACCGAAGGAAGGATTATTATAATGATTACCAATCCTTGGGTCCAAACAAACACCATCAATTATTTGCCGCGAGTTCAAATTATGAGTCTCAGCATATGTGTCTAATTCATTAAAATAAGCAACTCGCATAGCTAAATAGGTATTAGAGAATAATTTAACCGCTTCAGCCTCAGTCGAATCTGCAAATAGAACTTGAATATCTTTTTTAATAGCACCTTGCACTAATAAATTAGCAAAAACAGTTGCACGCTCGCTACGTTCGCCCACTATAATACGCGAAGGATGTAAGTTATCATAAAGAGCTTTACCTTCTCGTAAAAATTCAGGTGAAAAAATGATGTTATCACAGTCAAACCTTTGCTTCATTTTGGCTGTATATCCTACAGGCACGGTAGACTTTATTACCATTATAGCCTGTGGATTAATAGCTAATACATCTTGAATTACAGCTTCAACTGATGAAGTATCAAAATTATTAGTTTTAGCATCATAATCAGTTGGTGTAGCAATAATTACAAAATCAGCCCCCTTATATGCTAATACTTTATCAATAGTAGCAAGAAAGTTGAGTGATTTATTTATCAAAAAATCTGTAATTTCCGCATCTGCAATTGGAGATATGCAATCATTTAATAACTTAATTTTTTCTTCAATAATATCTACTGCAACAACCTCATTATATTGAGCCAATAACATTGAATTCGACAAACCAACATACCCTGTTCCCGCAACAGCAATTTTCATAAAAACCAACCTTTACTTAACTGACTAGCGCTTAATTGCTATAAGTAGCCAAAATATTAATGAGAAATAGTTAGGTAATCAATCAACCTATAAGAGAGCAAAATTTAAGCTTTAACTAACTTCACGACTTCTGCAATATGCTTATTAGCTTTATCAACTCCGCTTTTAGCTAACCACACTAAATCACAAATACCGTCCTTAGGTGCAAAACCAGTTGGCGCTGAGAGCAAAATTTCACGAATAACTTCATGATTAAACTCATGACAAGCTTTATCTAAACGATTAAAAATTAGCTCTAATTCGTTCCAAGGTAGATAAATCTCGTTAGCAGTCATTATACGCTCATGCCCAGTACCAGTTACATCATCACCAATCAGTAGCTCTTCATAGAGTTTTTCACCCGGGCGCAAACCACTAAACTCTATTGTAATATCGCCATCAGGATGAGCCTCATCTTTGATATCAAACCCACTTAAACGAATCATCTTTGCGGCTAAATCGACAATTTTAACTGACTTGCCCATATCTAATACAAACACATCACCACCTTTACCCATAGCGCCAGCTTGAATAACCAACTGAGATGCCTCAGGAATGGTCATAAAGAAGCGGGTAATTTCAGGGTGGGTCACAGTAACAGGACCTCCATTGGCGATTTGCTTACGGAACAAAGGCACAACAGAGCCCGACGACCCTAACACGTTACCAAAACGCACCATGCAAAAGCGTGTTTTGTGCGAATCTTTAGATAAGGCTTGCAACGCAAGCTCAGCCATACGCTTAGTCGTTCCCATAATATTGGTTGGACGAACGGCTTTATCTGTCGAAATCAATACAAAGGTTTCTACTTTTGCCGCTATTGCCGCTCTGGCGGTATATAGGGTGCCAAATATGTTATTGCGAACCCCTTCAACCACATTATGCTCAACTAAAGGCACATGTTTATAAGCTGCTGCGTGGTAAACCGTTTGAACTTTAAAGGCCTGCATAACCGCTTGAACACGGTTTTCACGCTGCACAGAGCCCATAATAGGCAAAATTTCAATTTCGAGCCCAAGTTCATGGGCAGTAGAATTAAGTTCACGCTCAATAGAATACAAAGCAAATTCAGACAATTCGAAGAGCACTAGCTTACTAGGTGATTGTTTTAAAATCTGCCGACACAATTCAGACCCAATAGAACCACCGGCCCCTGTCACCATAACCACTTTATTTTTGATATTCGCAGCTAATAAATCTTGCCTAGGAGCAACGGAGTCACGCCCGAGTAAATCCTCAATTTCAACTTCTTTGACATCACTAAATAACTTATCACCACTGACCAAATCCGCCATAGCGGGCAGCGTCATCACTTTAACTGCGAGCGACTCGAGTTGATTAATAATATCTTGTCGACGAGAACGTGCAGCACTCGGCATTGCCAGCAATACCCGAGTGGCAGCCTTTTGCTTAATCAGTTTACGTAAATCCTTCGGTGCATGGACGTGTAAACCTTGGATCACAGTGTCCTGTAATGACTCATCATCATCGATAAAAGCAATGGGATAATATTCATGACTTTGAGCCAAAGCGATCGAAGTTTGTCTCCCACTGACTCCTGCACCGTAGACAATGACAGGCTCGCCACGGCGATTCATGCCAGACCCCACCAAAGAACGCATTAGCGCCCTTGCGCCACCAACAAACACTAAAGAAAAAGCTGCATAGATAAAAGGCACGGTTCTAGGTAAGTCAACACTCCCGTAATAGGCAAGAAGAACGAGAGTAATAGTCGAAACAAACACCCCAGCGACTATCGCCGATAATGCCTGAGAGCCCAGATAACGTAATACGGCGCGATAAAGCCCAAGCCGAACAAAAGCCGCAATACTCACAGGCAAAGTTAATGCTATCAACCCCCAATATTGAGATTTAAGCAAAACCTCAACCGAATCGAGACGCACCAGTAATGCAAACCAAAATGCAAACAATAAAAACACTGAGTCAACGGCAACACTGACCAGACGCTTTTGTGAACGCTTTAATGAAAATAAAAATTGCAAAAATTCCATCTTCTGCCCCATTAATCTAAAATAAAACATAATTAAAACAACTAAAAAGATGAAAAAATAAGCCAAACTATGTCTGGCTACTTCACTTACTTAACAGAGGCATCAGCGAGTACTGTAGATAATACCTTACATGTCATGCTAATTTCTTGCTCAGTCAAAGTGGGATGAACCAATAACATAATACTCGTTTCTCCTAATTCTTTAGCATTAGCTAAACGCTCTTTCGGCCGCCAAGGAGTATTATCAAAAGCTTTTTCGAGATACACCTCCGAGCAACTACCGTGATAACAAGGTACACCACGGGCAGTAATTTCATCAATGATACGATCCCGACTCCAATCAGCCGCCAATTTATCCTTGTTAACAAAGAAGTAGTGTTTATATTCGGCATGAACTACATCCGCAGGCACATCGACGCACCTCAACACAGAGTACAGGCTAGCAACAGCATCAAGCTTAGCTGCATTATTGATACGTGCGGTCGTCCATACCTGCATTCGTTTAAGCTGAATACGGCCAATCACCGCCTGCACTTCAAGCATTCGCCAATTAGTACCAAAACTATCATGCACCCAACGAAACCCTACAGGATGTTGCTTGTTATATACGGAATCAAAACTTTTACCATGATCTTTATAAGACCACATTTTATCCCAGAGATGCTTATCATTTGTGGTAACCATACCACCTTCACCGCCAGTGGTCATAATTTTATCTTGACAAAAAGACCATGCACCAATATGTCCAATACTACCAACAGAACGGCCTTTATAACGAGCACCATGGGCTTGAGCACAATCCTCAATCACAAAAAAATCATGCTCAGCTGCAAGTGCCATAATAGGCTCCATATCAGCAGGCATACCCGCAAGATGTACCACAATCACAGCTTTTGTGTTTGGCGTTAAAACAGCTCGAATTGTATCAGCAGTTAGACTCTGACTATTTAAATCGACATCAGCAAAGATAGGATTAGCACCAGCAGTTACGACTGCAGAGGCTGAAGCCAAAAAGGTTCGAGAGGTAACAATAACATCATCTCCAATAGTAATCCCTAAAGCTTTTAACGCAACATCTAAGGCTAGAGTACCATTGGCAAGAGCGACAGCAAATTCTGCATCAGCCCAAGAGGCAAATTCTTTTTCAAATTCGCGACACTCAGAACCAGTCCAGTAATTGACTTTATTTGAAAGCAACACACGACTCACCGCATCGACCTCTTCTTGAGTAAACAAAGGCCAGGGAGAAAATGAAGTATTAAGCACAGTATTATCCTTTACGACTAATTGGTTTTGCAGGAACACCAACAACAGTTTGATTATCTGAAACATTCATTAAAACTGCAGCCCCTGCGCCAACTACAGCATTTCTACCAATTGAAACTAATTGCTTTACGCTAGCGCCTATTCCAATCCAACTCAGAGCGCCAACCATAACTCCACCCGCTAAATTGGCACCAGGGCTTAAATGCACCCCATCTGCAACAACACAATCATGATCAATAGTGGAAGCCGTATTCACTATGCACGCCTTACCAATTTCAGCAAATGGATTAACTACTGCATTAGCCATGACCACAGTACCAATATCAAGTACTGAGTAAGTGCTAACTGCAGCAGACGGATGAACTAATACGCCAAAATGACCGCCAGCTTGCATCAATTCTTGCTGTTTCTGAAGACGAATCGTATTGTCACCGATAGCAATAAACACTAGATCATATATCTGAATACAACTTAATAACGAAGTTGAACTTCCGATAACTTGCCAATGCTCAACTTGAACAATCTCCGGCCATCTATCATCAAAAAAATGAATTTGTTTATAACCTGTCAATTCGGCAATTTCTGCAATCACTTTTCCATGACCACTAGCACCCAAAATTGCACATTTAGTCATTACTGTTCCCTCGAAAAGGTTCAATAGTAACATGACCGTCAGCAGATATTCCCTCCTTAATAAAAACTTTCTTCACTGTTAACAATAAGATCTTAATGTCTAACAATAA
The DNA here is from genome assembly GCF_018224605.1 of Shewanella sp. M16. Taxonomy (NCBI): domain Bacteria; kingdom Pseudomonadati; phylum Pseudomonadota; class Gammaproteobacteria; order Alteromonadales; family Shewanellaceae; genus Shewanella; species Shewanella sp. M16. The sequence goes on from NZ_JAGTUL010000021.1 coordinate 72,674, forward strand.
ACTTTTGTGGTCTACATACCAAACATCCAACTTAAACTTTTGTTCCCAACTAATCGCATTCCGGCCATTAATCTGTGCCCAGCCAGTGATACCGGGGCAAACTTCATGACGACGAGCTTGCTCAGGTGTATACAGAGGTAAATACTGAATTAATAGCGGCCGAGGACCCACCAAACTCATATCACCTTTCAACACATTCCATAATTCTGGCAACTCATCAAGACTGGAATTGCGCAACCTTGTACCAAAGTGAGTAATTCTTGCCACATCAGGTAAAGGATTACCATTGCTATTTACCGCATCTTTCATAGTCCGAAATTTTATCATCTCAAACGGCTTCCCATTTAAGCCTGGACGAGTTTGCTTAAATAATACTGGCGAACCTAAGTTATTGCGAATTCTCCAAGCAATAAAGACAATTATAGGAGATAGAATAACTAAAGCAAAAAATGAAACTGTAATATCAAAAATACGTTTAAACATTAACGACCCCTTGAATCGCAGCTTCTAAACGGCTTGCCATAATATCACGAGAATAGTGATTGTAAGATAAATCATAACACGCTGACTTTGCAGAATAATATTTTTCATCATCATTCAAAAAATCATTAATCATCTTAGCGGACTTTATAAAATCAACTTGATCAAGTACTAACCCACATTTAGACTTTTGTATAAACTCTTGTTGCCAACCGCCGTAGTTAATTGCTATAGGCGTTTGAGAGGCTAATGCATCAAATAGCTTATTTGCTGAGTTATGCCACATTTCCTTAATAGGCCCAAACAGTGACAAAGCCAAATCAGCAGACGACAACAATTTAACTATTTCATTTTTCGGCACTGCATCCAAAATAAAAAGATTGACATTTAGCACCCCTAAATACCTTGCATATTCAACAACTTCCTTTTTTTGCATGCCATCACCAATAGCAATGAAGCATATGTTGTAGTTACAATCCAAGACAGATTTTGCAACGTCAACAATATACTTGACATTATTAATGACACCAAATGTGCCCGTATAAACAACGAGCTTTCTAGATTTCACAAAAGGAAGTGCTTGAATTTTATACTTTATGCCAACATCGATATCAACATGGAATAGTTCTGTATCACAACTGTTTGTTGCCAGGGTAATTTTAGAACTATCAATCCCCTGACGGGTAATACCATCACACATTCCAGGGGACAGACCAATTAAATGACTAGCATTTCTATATGCATACTTTTCGAGCCATTTAGAAAACTTAATAACTAGTGGGTTTTTGATAGCTCCTATCGCAATCGGCAGTTCAGGCCATAAATCCCTAACTTCGAAAATCATTGGACGTTTTTTAATTTTTGAATATAAAACACCAGGAATTGCAATGGTAAGAGGTGTACTTGTTGCAAATACAACATCAGCATCAATCGAAAGCGATTTTATAGACGACTTAATAGAGAAACTAACAAACTTCCCAATTCTATTTATATATGAATCTTTATTTGAATAAGGTAAATGCAGCACTTTAAGATTCATCCCTTCAACAACAAGGTCATTCCATCCATGATCAAAATTATAAACTTCAGTAAGAAAAGCTGAAGTTGTAACAAAAGTAACCTCATGTCCTTTAGCTATTAAACGTTTAGCCATTTCGTAAGATCTAGTTCCCGCATTACAATCGGGGGTCGCAAAATACTGATGAAGATATAATATTTTCACTTATTAGACAAACCTCTTTGCAAGACACTATATATATGTGACCAACTATAAAATATTCTATATCGTTTATACTTACAATAAAAAAAACGACTTAGAAACTTATAAAACCCAAATTTACTTGCTGAATATAAATGTCCTGACATCGCAGCAAGATTAGGATCATTAATGTTTATTAAAAAATCATTATATCTTGCTAAGGCTTCAAAACGAGAGTCTATAACATCTTCCTTTAGCTGCTTAGTCAAACTAAAATCACTCTCAACAACACAATATATACTTCTATTATCCGCAATTATTTTTTTAGCATAACAAGCTACTTTTAATGAAAAATTAACATCATTAGATGCAATTACTTCGTCAAAATAAATATCATTTTTTATTACAAGATCTTTCTTAACCACTTTACTCCATGGCACATGAAATCTATATTTTATATCATTAGAATTACTTTCCAAATAATCTTCCACTAATTTTTTATATCCTAAATGACGGATAGACCTACTACCTGATTCAGTTTCACTTACGGGGCTAAAAAACAACAAATCAAATTCACAAACTAACATTGATTGAATTAGTTCGAATGCTTCTGGCAAAAAATAATCATCTGAATCTGCAAAAACTAGATACTCGCCTTGTGAGTACTGAATTCCAAGATTCCTTGCAGCACCAGCCCAACGTTTGCCATTTATTTGCTTTAGATACTTTACCCGTGAAAACTCAGAAACTATTGTGCTTATATCATCGGAATGATCATTTACGATAAGAACTTCCAACCATTCATAATCAGGGATAGAGTTTAATAGTTTTACAAGACTCTCTCTCGAATTATGATAAGGAATAATAACTGAAACCTTTATATCACTTGACATTTATAAATTTTAACCTCATCAAATAACCGACCATAATAGCAGATAAATAAGATAACTTTGACATTTCAATCATCACACCACTTAGCTGAGTAATTGGTAGTGTAATAAGCCATAAGAACACCACCAAAGCATATATTCTATAATGGCTATTACGGAGAACGTAAATCTTATAAGCTGAGTAAAACAGTGCGATAAAAACCATTATGTAATGAAAAGCTAACCCAATCAATCCATATCTATATAAAAAAACAGCCGGTAAAGACTCTAAATCTTCTGCTCTACCAAGACCCGCACCAAAAATATAGCTTTGAAAGTAAGCGATATCAAATGCATATAATATTTGATCCATTCTAACATTTAAAGTACCAGAGTTAGATGTATTCATAAGTAAAGTATCTAAAGATTTAGCAGAGCGTAAGCCTGAACTCACAAGAATATCTGAAAGAAAACCTTTATTTGCTATAAAAATAAATAATAATGTAACTGGTGCAGATAGTAATAATAATCTAAATATATAATTCTTATTTACTATAATTAAGTACAGATAAGTAGATAAGAATAATGCTAAAATAATTGTTTTACTTTGTGATAGAATAACTAATGCCGCACTACATAAAATCAACAAGAAATTAACCATTACTTTATTTAAACTATAATTTATGAGGCATAAATAAAATACTATTAGAAAGGCATAACCGGAATAATAGCTAGTACCAAAAAAAGTCACTCCATAAAAAAGAAGTTCGTATCTAAACTCTCGCTTATACAATGAAAAAACTAATTGATGAAAGTGAGAGTTAAATAGCAACTCAATTACAACGTAGCAAATTGATAAATAAACTATCGTTTTTAGAGTTCTTCCTACCACATAATCATGAGATAGTACTGAATCAGCAACCGCAATTGATATAACAAGTAGCATAATGGGTCTAAGATAAGAAAACAAAGAACCATAATCAATTAAATTAGCATTAATATCAAAAATAAATGAGAAACAAAGCAAAATCTGAAGTACAAAATAATATATTATTATTGACTTATAGATATTGAAATCAATGGACGAAACATATACTAGTAAATAGAGGAGGGAGAATAAAAAAACTAAAACATTCATGTGAATTTGGGAATTCACGAAAATATTAGGAAATAGAGGAAAAAAGAAAATTAATAAAAGAATTAACTGACTTATCTGCAGTTTAGTAATTATGAATTTCACAGTACCAACTTTATTTATCTTCGCCACCAACATCAAATTCAACATTACAATCCCAGTTAATAAGAGTTAACTCATATAACCGTGATAATGATGTGTTAAAATCATCTGACACATCAGAGTTTGAAAGACCAGTTATTGAAAAATGTCTAAAAAGAGCAATTTTTGCTGCATTTATATCTAAGTACGCATCAAAATTTGTCAACGCAATAGCCTCTTCTATGCCAGGAGGATTATACTGATATGAATATTTTGATTTTACTAGTTCAGAAATATATTTGTCTGACTTTATGACACCTATTATTTTTTTAAATTTTTCACTACTGAAAAATTTATGATTAGGAAATTGAGAATATAAGTGACACAGTGCAACCAAATTAAAACCGTGGTAACCAACTGATTTTAGATATAGACTTTTCTTTAGCCTTAATGAGTATAACTTATTAAGTAAATAACTAATTACTGCTGATATTCCATTTTTTGCTTCTACATTAAATTTAAACAACATACTTTTATGGTAAATAACTCCATTTTGATACAATTCTACATTCATTAATATATTATTTACAAAGGACTTACTATCCTCTTTAGCTCTATCAGAATTCAACTTACTTGCTATAGCTGCAAACCACAGTTGATGGTTAAATGTTTGGTCAAAATCATTATAGCTACCATCTACATTCAATACTCTCCAGAGTGAACAATTCGTATCAAAATAATGCATCTCATATAAATCGACAGCTAGATTCATCAATGATACATCGTCAAATATCTTTGATGCATAAACCAATGCTTCCATAACCCATGCTTGACCCATTAAGCCATTTGAAAAATCTTTTTGTGGATTTTTTCTACAAAAGAATGCGGCACCCATTGGTCTTGCATTTGAACTTTTCAAAGCATTAATAAGTTCATATGAAAACGTTTTATATTTTTCATCAGTAGTATTAAAGTATAAATACGAAGATATAACTAACCAATGAGAATAAACTCTAACAAATGTTTCTTCATCCTTATAAGGGCCATTGTGGCCAGGTTTAATTTGTTTTAAATCTTGTATAAATCGGTCTAAAGCCATATCGAGAATAGTTAAAATACTACTTTTCATTATTATGCCTCAATATTGATTGATTAAAGCCAGTTTGTGCCAAATAAAAGCCAAAGGTATTCTCTATATTAAATAAATTTAGACTGTTATTTCGGTCTGCTTCTAGTAATTGCTCAGAAACCTTCATCTTACCAAGCGATATCTTATCAAAGATTAACCGTAAGGAGTTTACATCTAAAGTATCACATATTATTGGCGTTGAGAAACCATTAGAAAATAGAGCTTTGTAATTATCTATAGGTGATAGAATATTTATAACTTTTCTAGATAACGCATAAGGAATGCTTAATGTAAGTTGATCTGTAGAACCAAAGCAAATATTATAGTCTGCAGAGTCATATAATGAAATTAATTCGTCCCCTTCATACCAATGATTTGTTTCAACAATAATGGATTTTTCAAGCTTATATTCATAAATAAGTTCATTAATTCTTTGCAAGACTTTCGTATCAAGTCCATATGAGGCAACAACATGCAGCAAAGCAGTCTCAGCTTTGTCTTTGTACGCCATACAGAATGCTTCAACAACTAAATCGACATTATTATAAGCATGTAAAGCTCTTGTTGAAAGAAATTTAACCACACCACTTTCTACTTTAGTCGGAACATTCGTTGCCCAATTAGGGTCGATACCCCAAGGCACATATTTAACTTTATCTTTATACTTTGGAAAAGAATTTATAAAGTCATTAAATGTCGTTTCCCAGTTACACATAACAACATCAACCTTATCAATTACTTCAATGAAGTTATTACGTTCCCTCTCTGAAAACTCACCTAATAAAAATTTTCTATAAAAATCGCTACCATATATGTTCAAAATTGACTTGTTATACTTCGAATATTTTAAAACATCTAAATTTGTTTGCGGTGTGTAATTCCCTTGCAATACAACCAAGTCAAAATATCGATTATAACATAGGTACTGTATGGCAAGCCGTACACCAACCATAGATGCAGATTTATTAATAACTTTTCTTACAAACCCGTTACGCTCTTTCTTACCATATGGGGAAATCACTTTAAAATTATGTTTAAGTGTACAAATCGTTCTAGCCAATAGCGTTACTTTTATTCTACTATTATCATTTTCAAGCGAATTAAAATAATCAAACCACAACAAGGCATTTCCACCAGTTGCTTGTCCAAAAAACAATACATTCATACATCACCCAATCTTTAAAATAAAATATCAAACATACTAATCTTTTTTATTGATGAGTTAAACGATTAAAAACATAATGGAAATAAGTAAGTAAATTAATAAGTCCGCTAACCCAAAATGTTATTGCAGTTCCAATACAGGCACCTAGCAAACCAAACTCTCCAATGAAAAAATATAGTAAGCTCAAGTTAATTATGAGTGTTAATATTGAATTATATACATTCAAATCAGAACGGCCAGAAGCAAAATTCAAATTACCAAAAGGCTGTCTTAATAAAAGCCCGCCAACAGCACCAAGAGTTAATAAAAAAAGCATGAAACCATGTTTGGCATAATTGCTACCAAATATACATTCAACGATAAAATCACCCCAAAAGTATGTAACTAGCAATACCAAACCACAAAATAGGAGATTCACTTTGATATATGATTTTAAATATTCTAAAATTAACTTACAATTGGTATGGTTCCTTGTTAAGAAAACAAATTCCGACTTAAAAAATAATTGAGGAATAAAAAGTAATGTTAATGGAATCAAGCTAACAATTTTATATGATGCTACATCAGAATCATTTCCCATAATCAATCCCAATAAGATTCCAGCTATTGGTATCGGCAGCTGGGATATGACAGCTCCCATCCCAGTCTCAATACCATATCTATAGTAATCACTTTTCTTGCTTTTAAGAGTATATACCCCAGATAATTTTATTGGTATTTTATTCAAAAAAATCAAAAAAACTATAAATGGAGATAGTACTAGTGAAAAGGCATAACCAATAGGTCCGTAAATATATATAAAAATAACTGATGTAATGCAGAGTACAATAACTCTAGCAACTCCAGTATAGGCAAACTGAGAATTATTATTATCTACTCTAAAGAAGCTTTGGATCATCCTTAAAATAAAGTCTGAAAATAATAGTAATGACAAAATAACCAAATATAAATATCTACTCTCGCTTTGAAGATTATTAGCAAAAATAACAATATAAAAAATAAAAATCAAGAACACACAAAAATAAATACCATGAAGCATAGAAAACCAATAAAGCTTCACCCTACTGATCTCATCGTCAATTAATGAGCTGAACCTCAAAAATGCCACATCTAAACCAGCTCCTGAGAGCGGAATTAATGGAGTAACTATCATTAAAGCAAAACTAATTGCACCGAACTCCTCCCTTGTTAGCATCCTAGCAACTATTACACTCAAAAATAATGATGCTATCTTAACAAATATGCCAGAACCTAAAACAGGTAGACCACCTCTTGAAATAAATCCTTTTAGCAATGAGAAACTTTTATTTTTCATTATATTTACTTAGTATAGCCTTTTGAAACTCAATAGAAGCATCTTTAGAAGGTCTTCCATCAACTCTTATTTTATCAAACTCCTTTGGCGGAACATGTAATACTCCTCGGCCTTCACATCTACTAATATAATCATCTATTGAGCAAATAATTCTTGCTGGATTTCCAGCCACAACAGAACCAGATGGTACATCTTTTGTAACTACCGCCCCAGCACCAATAATTACATCACTTTGAACGTTCACACCAGGAAGTATTACAGCATTAGCCCCCAAAAAGACTCTGTCACCGATAATTGTTTTCTCTACTCTATATTTCCCACTTTTTAAGAACATACTTGCATCATGAGACAGTATTATTGAGCCAGGAGCAGAAACAAAATCATCACCAATTTCAATTAGCATAGGGCTAAAAGCATCGATTCTTGCATTCTGATGTTGTAAATTACCTATTTTGTACAATTTAATTTTATTATTCTTAATTCGAAGTGCAACTAAAATTTTTAAAATTAATTTTTTAATGTATAAC
>NZ_JAGTUL010000022.1:0-79340 GCF_018224605.1 Shewanella sp. M16
TGTGCTTTTCATTAAATGAAATAGCTTTTCCCAGCGTGCATCGGTTAGCATAAGTCTTGGCATGGCTTGAGGTTATGGTTACTTTTGGCGAAGCAAATTATAACGTCTTGCCATGCTGTCTAAAAATTACTCTCGAAAGATCAACAGACCCTAATATCATGCGAAAAATATACGAAATATCCTAGATAAAAACCTTAAAACTTGGATTTCAACTTGCACTGAAAAGCCACCGCTGTGTCTGTCTATAACTGCGTAAGGCTGTAATAAAGCCAATCTAACTCAGCTATGTGAGCTGTTTTTACTCATAAATCAAGCGCTAATCCATTAAACCTTGCCTGATATCCTTTGCCTAGTCTAGCTGCCTATCTTAATTCACATATCAGTGTCTCGACTGATGGCAGGTGTGCAGATGCATTATGGGGATTCAAATACACGTTTAAAAGTTTGAAAACAGTATATCTTGATAAATAGTTAATTTGATCTTCATATATTTTGATTTTCAAACTATAATTCAAGCGACGAGTTTTTCACCATTAATAGCGATAGAAATGGAACAGGGGCCATACAATGAAATCAATGACAGCCGAGCAAGCGACAGGGCATCAAGCTACTACGGGAAGCAGCCAAGGGCACTCACTCGCCCAGTGGCAGCACGCCCATGAGTTTTCGAGTCAGAACCGCGATGGCGAGAAGAACACTCGCTATGTACTGTATTTAACCGTGATCACTATGGTGGCTGAAATTGCTGCCGGAACCATCTACGGTTCTATGGCACTGCTCGCCGACGGTTGGCACATGGGAACCCATGCCGCGGCCTTTATGATCACGCTATTCGCCTATTCGTATGCCCGTAAACACGCTAACGATCCTGCATTTGCTTTTGGTACTGGCAAAGTGAGTGTGCTTGGCGGTTATACCAGCGCAATAGCGCTAGGACTTGTGGCACTGGTGATGTTGATTGAATCGGGAATGCGACTGATTAACCCTGAGCAAATCCATTTTAACGAAGCCATATTTGTGGCTGTTATAGGTTTGAGTGTGAATGTGCTGAGTGTATTTTTACTCAAAGATCACCATACCCACGACCATGGGCACACTCATGGTCATAGTCACGATCATGGACATCAAGATGATCATGAAGACGAGCATGCTCATCACAGCTGCGAAGCACACTCCTCCCATGACGATCACGTCCATACGGCTCATTCACATGGTGCGGGTCCACATACACATGATGACTCACATGCACACGATGACAGCCATCAAGATCATAGCCATCATAAACAGGAGCACCATGCTGCTGAGCATGAGCATGAGAGTCAGAAGGCACACGGTGGTCATGATCACAACCTACGCGCCGCCTATTTTCACGTATTAGCCGATGCGTTAACGTCAGTGCTCGCCATTGCGGCCTTGTTGTTTGGTAAATACATGGGACTGACTTGGCTCGATCCGGTTATGGGTATAGTGGGTGCTGTGATTATTAGCCGTTGGTCATGGGGACTTATTCAGCAAACGAGTCCTATCTTACTTGACGGTGGTGTTAAAGCGTCATTGCAGCGTAAGGTCGTGGAAACTCTTGAGGCCGTACCGGATCATCAAGTGGCCGATTTACATCTTTGGCGAGTGAGTGCCGATCACCATGCTATTATGGTGTCTATCGTGTCCCATTCACCGAAAGATGTCAGTTATTTTAATCAGTTACTGTCACAATTTCCTGAATTGGCTCATATCACTATTGAACTCCATACTTGTCGTCAGCGCGAGTGTATGGTTAAGGAAGCCTAAATGACTGTTGAACATCATCATTCATCAAACCTGAATTTAACGACTGCTCATTCAACAGATCATGCATTAAATCATGTGATTATTGAATTTTATGAAAAGCTGTCGTCTTGGGAACACGCCATTGTGCGTGACAAAGGTTTTAGCCTATCGCAGGTGCACACCATTGAGTTACTCGGCGTGCACGGCGCTATGAGGATGAAAGAACTGGCGGATAAAATTGGTGTCACAACAGGCACACTAACGGTCCAAATCGACAAAATGGTAGAAGCTGAGTGGGTTGTACGTCGTCCCCATGAAACCGATCGTCGTTCGATTCTGGTGGAGTTAACCGAAAAGGGCCAAACTTTGTTCCTTGAACACGATGCATTACATCTACAACTCACCACAGATCTCACCGCTAAAATGAGCAGTGAGGAACGAATCGTACTGCTCAATTTGTTGTCTCGTATGAATAACGAGTTTTAATTTACCCTATTTCATCCACTAAAAAGCGTCCCTCGTGGACGCTTTTTTATAGCATGACATCTTTAAAAACGCGATTTATTCTAGATTAATAATCAGCTATTACAGTACCTTACCTTTTGTTACATTCTTGTTGGATTAATAGTTGAACTGGATATTAATTAAGGTAATGTAAGGGCAGATCTCAAGATGGACTTTGTTTAAAAGGAATAGAATGAATAATAAATTACTGCCTTGGTGCATTGCAGGAGTGCTCGGTATGAGCGGTCAACTTCACGCAGAAGAAGATAAATACATTTGGTTAGAAGATGTTGAAGGTGCAAAGCCGATGGAATGGGTGAAAACCCAAAATGCTGCATCTGCCGCCGAAATTAAAGCGTTTAAAGGTTTTGATACCTTAGTGGCGAACAGTCTCGCCATCCTGAACGATAAAGAACGCATTCCCTACGCGACCCACATTGGCGACAAGTTATACAACTTTTGGAAGGATGACACCCATGTGCGCGGTATTTACCGCCGTACTACCATGGAAGAATATGCTAAACCCGATCCCAAATGGGAGACTGTGCTTGATATCGATGCCTTAGGTAAAGCTGAATCCGTCAATTGGGTATTTAAGGATATTAGCTGTCAGTATCCCGAGAATGAGCGCTGTTTTGTCTCACTTTCCCGCGGCGGTGCCGATGCGGTGGAAGTGCGAGAATTTAATTTAAATACTAAATCCTTTGTTGCCACCAAAGATAAGCCATTCTTTTTGAAAGAAGCAAAATCAAGTCTGAGCTGGATAGATAAAGACCACGCCTTTGTTGGCACTGATTTTGGTGATGGTCAAAGCATGACTGACTCAGGTTATCCACGGGAAGTGAAACTCTGGCAACGTGGTACAGCACTCGAGCAAGCGAAACCGATTTTCACTGGCGACAAAACCTCAGTCGCTGTATCAGGCTGGGTTTTATTCGATGATAAAACGCCGCTGAGTTTAGTCACCGAGGCACATACTTTTTATACCGCCAGCCAATATGTCTATCAAGATGGCAAACTCATAGGGTTGCCATTACCTCAAGATGCTGAGATTAAAGGTTATTTTAAAGGTAAGTTATTTATTGAGTTAAAGAGCGATTTAACCAATAAAGACGGTAACTTTAAGCAAGGCGCGGTCGTGTATGCCGATGTGGCGGATCTTATCGCCCAAAAAGCCAAATTTAGTTTATTTGTGAGCCCGACTCAGACCGCATCGATAGCGCAGCTTAGTTTTAGTCAGAGTGCGATTTTCGTTAATTGGCTCGATAACGTGAAAAGCAAATTAGTACGGTATGAGCAAGACGAAAAGGGCGCTTGGCAAAGCACCCAAGTCCCATTCGAAGCGAATGGCGCCCTGACGGTAATGGACGTTGAGCAAGACAGTGATGATTTTTTCGTGAATTACACCAGTTTTCTTGAGCCTTCAAGCCTCTATACGGTTAATACAAAAACCTTAAATCCGAAGAAAATTAAAGGTATGCCGCAACAGTTTGCTGCGGATAAGTTTAAAACTGAGCAATACTTTGCGACGTCTAAAGATGGCACTAAAGTACCGTACTTTGTGGTGATGGCTAAGGATCTTAAGTTAGATGGCACTAATCCTACGCTACTTTATGGCTATGGTGGGTTTGAAGTCTCACTGCGTCCATCCTATTCGGCCACCATTGGTAAGAATTGGTTAGAGCAGGGCGGCGTCTATGTGTTATCTAACATTCGTGGCGGTGGCGAATATGGCCCAGCTTGGCATCAAGCGGCGTTAAAGCAAAATCGACATAAAGCCTATGAGGATTTCGAGGCAATAGCGGAAGATTTGATTGCCCGTAAAATTACATCAAGTAAACATTTAGGCATCCAAGGTGGCAGCAACGGAGGCCTGTTAATGGGGGCGGCATTTACCCGCAGACCGGATCTGTACAACGCTGTCGTGTGCCAAGTACCTCTGCTTGACATGTTTAGATTCAATAAGTTACTCGCTGGCGCCAGCTGGATGGGTGAATACGGTAATCCGGATATTCCTGAGGAATGGGCTTACATTAAAACTTACTCTCCGTACCATAATCTGCATAAAGACGTGCATTATCCAAAGGTCTTTTTCACCACATCGACCCGTGATGATAGGGTTCACCCAGGTCACGCCCGTAAGATGGTTGCTAAGATGAAAGACATGGGAATTGATGTCTTGTACTACGAAAATATTGAAGGTGGCCACGCCGGCGCTGCAGATAATAATCAAGCCGCGGAACTTAATTCAATGGCGTTTGCCTACTTATTACAGCAATTAAGATAATTACCGCTGGGTTAGCATGAATTGTTAACTCTTCACTGGTAAAACCGAGCAAGACCCTAATAGGTTGGGGAGCAGAAAACGGTCGAACTTATTGAGGTTCGGCCGTTTTTTTAAGTTTATTATTTAATGTTAACAATACCCACAGATAATTTGAGCCATTGCCGAGAGCTTGCTACTATTGCGAAAAAATTTCACTGTCAAAGGCTAAGACTACCTTAAGAATACTAAGTTATTCTCGACAAACAACTAATTTGAGTGAGAGCTATCAGTGTTAGCAAGATTTAAGACTCTATCGGTGAATCGATTCACTTTTATCACAGCGTTATTTTACGTCTGTATTTTCAATATCCCATTGTTTGGCATCATTAAGAAAGGCATTGAAAAACAACCTGATGTCGATCCTATCTTCATCGCTACTGTGCCGTTGTTTTTAACCTTTGCACTCAGTTTTATATTTTCCTTATTTACGGTGAAGTATCTCGTTAAACCGTTTTTCATCTTACTCACCTTGTTATCATCGAGTGTGTTCTTCGCTGCCTACCAATACAATGTCGTCTTCGATTACGGCATGATAGAAAACACTTTCCAAACCAATCATGCCGAAGCGTTCATGTATGTGAATTTCGCTTCGATAATGAATATGTTACTGACGGGGATTTTACCCGCGTACCTTATCTATAAAGCGGATATTCAGTACAAACCTTTCCTAAAAGAACTACTGCATAAAGTGCTTTTTATGCTGGCGATGTTGGCGGGACTGGGCATTATTGCTTTCTTCTATTTTCAAGATTACGCGGCCTTTGGCCGTAACAACGACGAGCTAAAACGTTATATCGTGCCGACGTATTTTATCGGTGCTGTGTCTAAGTACATCAATGTGCAGTACTTGCAAACGCCAATGGAATATCAGCAACTTGGCCTCGATGCAAAAAATGTCAGTGCCAACTCAAATGGTAAACCGAATTTATTAGTCCTCGTCGTGGGGGAAACCGCGCGTTCAATGAGTTATCAGTATTATGGCTACGACAAGCTAACCAACGCCCATACCCAAGACCAAGGATTAATAGTCTTTAAAGATACCCATTCATGTGGCACGGCAACGGCGGTATCTTTGCCTTGCATGTTTTCTCGCATGGGACGGGAAGATTACGATTCACGCCGTGCCTATGCTCAAGACACCGCCGTTGATGTGTTGGATCATGGTGGTATTAAAGTGCAGTGGTTTGATAATGATTCTGGCTGTAAAGGGGTGTGTGACCAAGTTGAAAACATAACCATTGATTTGAACAGTGATCCTAAGTTGTGCACTGGCCAATATTGTTTCGACCAAGTGTTACTGAACAAATTAGATGAAGCCTTAGCCAACGCAGAACGGAAAGATACTGTGATTGTATTGCATGTCATTGGTAGTCATGGCCCGACTTATTTCTTACGTTATCCAGCAGAACACCGTAAGTTCACACCGGATTGTCAGCGCAGTGATATACAAAACTGCAGTGAAGATGAGCTGATGAATACCTATGACAATAGTATTTTGTACACTGACTATATTATTAGCGAAGTGGTTAAAAAGTTAGAAAACCAACAAGATAAATTTGATCCAGCCATGTTGTATCTGAGCGATCATGGCGAGTCTTTAGGCGAAAAAGGCATGTATTTACATGGCGCGCCTTACAGTATCGCACCGATTGAGCAGACGAGCATTCCTATGCTTGCTTGGGTGTCAAAAGATTTTAGCAAAGATAATCAATTGGATATGGATTGTTTGGCTGAGCATGCGGCGAAAGGTGGTTTCTCCCATGACAATTTATTCGATAGTCTATTGGGACTAATGAATATCAAAACTGAGGTATATCAGCCTGAATTAGATATCTTTGCTCGCTGCCGCGGTTAATTGTGGACTTAATTGTCGCGAGGTTTTGCTCGTTCTAGTTGGTTCAACACCATGATGAGGAAGAGGATGGCAACATCCTCTTTTCTTTTGCTCCCTGTCATAATAATTGATTTCTCCCATATCCAAATTGAACCAGTTGAGTTAACTTAATATATACAAAAACATAACAATCCTATGGTTCGCGATTTATGTCTTCTACTGCAGAAAATAAAGAACTTGATTCTGCCGCGCAAATTTTGCGTTTGGCCGTGCCGCAAATGTCTGCCCTCGATATTCCTGTTACTCCTGAAAATTACACTGTTTGGTATGAATATTTTGCAGGCACAAATCTCGATTTAAATCGCGCGATTGATGGTTTTTTGGCGAATTCTGTCTCTTTTACCAAGGAAGTTAATACCAGTCTTTATAAAACCTTTATCCAAGAACAGTCACCAGAAGTGATTGAAAATGTTCAGATTGAAACACAAATCTTGATCAATAGCCTGTTGAATAAAATCAGCCAGTTGAGTCAAGGAACCGCGGCATTTTCTGGCTCATTAGCCGAGTTTGGTTTGCGATTACAGACTAATCCCGATATCAATACCTTGAACGAGCTGGTTGATGGTGTGGTCGATGAGATGCAGATGCTACTTATCAACAACCGTGAGATGGAGCAAAGTCTGTGTACCATGGGTCAAGAAGTACAAAATCTTAAGTCGGAAATGGAAAATCTTAGCCTCGCGGCGATGACAGACCAATTAACGTCTCTGCATAATCGCCGCGCCTATGAGTTGAGTATTCAGGATCAAATCTACCGTTCACAAGATCACCAGACCCGCTGTAGTCTCTTACTGATTGATATCGATAATTTTAAAGCCTTTAACGACACCTATGGTCATTTAACGGGTGATAAAGTATTGGCCTATGTCGCATTAGCCTTAAAGCAATGTGTGCGAGGAGATGACTTTGTTGCGCGTTATGGCGGCGAAGAATTTGTGGTGGTGCTACCTAACACCCATTTTCACGACGCATTGCAAGTGGCTGAAAATCTGCGTGAACGTATTTCTGAGCGGCGCTTAACGGTAGGGAAAGACAAAAAACTTTCCCTTGGCGCGATTACTGTCTCGATTGGGATGGCCTCATTGCAACAGGGGGATGATGCTGAAACGCTGTTTAGTCGCGCCGATAAAGCACTGTACCAAGCTAAGTCCGAAGGTCGTAACTGTGTTAGAGGCTGAGAATGTGGGGGCGAGTGTCGATGTTTCAAGGCGTTAAGTATTAGCTCGGTCGCTATTTCGTCAAATAATCATTTACTTAGGATAACAAAACGCCGCAATGATTTGCGGCGTTTTTGTTCGTCTGGGTAGGTGCTATTGATCACTGGGCGGTTTTAAATCCATGTGCATTTTGATCAAATGTTCCTCCATATCGAAGGTCACTTTAAAACCGAGACTCTTGGCAAGACTGGCCATATTGCGATTCTCAAACATGGTAAAGCCGGTGAGCACGGGCGTGTCGTTGGCCTGATAATATTTGATTAATTTTTCGAGTAACAACTTGCCTAACCCTATACCTTGATGATCGCCACGCACCGCCATGGCAAACTCTGCCTCGGTATTATCAGGGTCAATAGATGCACGCACGGCACCTAAGGTGATGTCATCGCCATCGGGTCCCTTCGCCGTGGCGATAAAGGCCATCTCACGGGCGTAATCGATTTGAGTTAATACCGCCATTTCTTCATGGGTCATTTTCGAGCGCACCCCAAAATAGCGTTTGTATCTGTCTTCATCGGATAGCGAATTATCGAAGGCCAAATGTTTAGGCTCATCTTCGGGCAAAATCGGCCTTAGCATTACCTTAAGGCCATTTTTAAGCTCGGCGAATTCTTCTAATTCCTTCGGATAGGGCATGATGGCCATCCGCGATGAACTGTCGGCATTGGCATCATGCAAACGGATATTCACATCAAGCAGAGTGATATTTTCACCCGCGGCCAGTACTGGGTTTAAATCTAACGAGGCGATTTCAGGGCAATCGATAATAATATGGGATATTTGCGTTAACATCACGCACAGGGCATTCATGTCTAGGCCCAGTGGTAAATGTCTGTCTTTTAACTTATGGGTCTTTAACGCTTGGATCACCATATAACGCGCCAGTGCCATATTCAGGGGAGGCAGGGCAACGGCAGCATCATTGGTAGGGTCCCATTCTGAGCCACCTTCGCCAAGGCAAATCGCCGGACCAAAGACGGGATCGCTTATCACGGCCACGCGGATTTCCTGTGCGCCAGCGGTCAACGCCATTTTCTGCACTATCATGCCTTCAATGATGGCTTCGGGATTGGCTTGATGCACCCTCTGGGTAATCGCATTCGCGGCGTGGCGGATATCTTCAGCCGAGGTTAAATTGAGCATCACTCCGTGCACATCGGACTTATGCAAGATGTTAGGGGATTGCACTTTTAACGCTAAGGGATAGCCCGCTTCATTCGCAATGGCCACCGCTTCATCGGCATCTTTCACAAACCAAGTGTCTATGGTGTTAAGCCCATAAGCACGCAAAATAGGGCTGGCCTCATGGGTTTCCAGTACCGATTTTCCTTTAGCTTGAGCCGCTTGCAGTAATTTACGCGCCGTGAGGCTATCTGTCGGAATATTATCGGGGATCGATTGCGGCACTTCTTGCAGCAGTTTTTGGTTACGACGGTATTCAACCATGTGC
The DNA here is from genome assembly GCF_018224605.1 of Shewanella sp. M16. Classification (NCBI taxonomy): domain Bacteria; kingdom Pseudomonadati; phylum Pseudomonadota; class Gammaproteobacteria; order Alteromonadales; family Shewanellaceae; genus Shewanella; species Shewanella sp. M16. Next base: position 9,159 of record NZ_JAGTUL010000022.1, read on the forward strand.
ATAAAGGCACCCACAGCACCTTCGGGTGTACGGTAGGTAGATATACCGCCCTTAGTGAAGCGTTTTCGTGCCTGATAAGCCGAGTCTTCACCGCTCCAGTTCGTCAAAATATTGAGACGATTCTTTTTGGGATGCGCGTGGATCACACTCACCAACGCATCAGCTATCTCAACACTTTCACCGAGTGCTGAAGGGGAGTGCAAGACCAAAATAGCGTCAAGTTCATTGGAATCCATCAAGATAGTCAAGGCTTTAGCATATCGTGACGCGTTCGCATCACCAATAATATCGATGGGATTTTGCCTTGACCAAGTATTCGGTAACACAGCTTCTAATTTGGCTATTGTATCTTCTGATAACTCCGCCAGTTTACCGCCGCGCATAATGAGTTCATCCACAGCTAACACCGCGGGGCCGCCACCGTTACTGATAATCCCTAAGCGCTCACCTTGCAGCGGATTGGAATGCGCTAAACTTTCAACCGCGGCAAACAGTTCAATTAAATCGTTAACCCGCAACATACCTGCACGGCGAAACGCCGCTTCATACACTGCATCGTTACCGCCAACACCGCCCGTATGCAATTTTGCGGCGCGGGCACCTTCGGCGCTGCGGCCTGATTTAATCACTAGAATTGGTTTATTGCGTGAAGCGGCTCTAGCAGCCGAGAGGAAATGGCGCTTCTCATTCACCGAGTCGATATAAAGCATGATGGCGCTGGTGCGGCTATCGCGGCCAAGGTAATCGAGCAGTTCGTCAAAGTTAATGTCGGTGGCATCACCGAGGGAGATAAAGGAGGAAAAGCCAATACCTTTGTTATTGGCCCAATCGAGTACCGTTGTACAAATAGCTGCCGATTGAGACACAAAGGCTATTTTGCCCGGTAGGGCGCTGGCGTGGGCTAAGCTGGCGTTTAATCCCAATGGGGGTAATAGCATTCCTAAGCTATTTGGCCCCAGAATGCGCATCCCGTAACGCTTAGCATTTTGCATGGCAAGGTCGAGCAGGCTCACGCCATCTTCGTTAAATTCCTGCGCCATCCCTGCTGCCATAATAATGGCCACCTTACAGCCAAATTGCGCAAGGGTTTCAACGATGGCGGGCACACGGCAAGCGCGGGTACAAATAACCGCTAAATCCGGTTTGATGGGTAAGGCTTCAATATTGGGATAGGCGAGCACACCCATCACTGCCCGATACTTAGGGGTGACTGGCATGATAGGCCCAGAAAAACCACTCGATAGTAGGTTTTTCATCAGCACATTACCCGCGCGTTTTTCGGTATTCGAAGCGCCGATAATGGCAACGGAAGTCGGTTTAAATAAGGAGTTTAATGTACGTTGACTCATAAGCGATTCCATCCCAATCCATGACGCTTCCAGTGTAACCTAGGGTATGAGGACTGCACAGTTAAGTTTCGGGTTCCATTAAGACAAGTTTATTAGCAAATCATGAATTTACGGCAATTTACTGAGAATTAGCGCTCAATGCTGAGGATTTATATCGCGATAACTGCATTTTCCGCATAGCGACACGTAACAATGTGAATAATTTCACTTTCGTGTTTGAAAATCACCCAATATGAAACTACTTTTTAATCACTGTACAATTATTGTGAAGTCCATATGACATACAAGGATGGGGTCGTTGCGGTGCTCGCGGCAGGCGTTGGATATTCGCTGAGTTTGATGACATTGTGGGCTATTGGTCCGGTTATTTCTGTGTTGATTATGTTGCTGTGGCAATTTTATCAGCATAAGCAAATGCAGTTAGTTCAACAGCATGATGATAAGTCCTTCAACAACCAACTTGCCGCGGATTGGCAAGCCCATGTCAGTCTGTATCAAGAGTCAATCACGACGCTTAACGGCTGCGAGGCTAACATTGACAGTGTGCTAGCGGTGCAAGGTGACGCAGTCAATTTGCTCGGTGAGTCATTCGATGGTTTAGGGCGGTTAATGACGGAGCAGACAGGATTTATTTCAGCGCTTGTCCAAAGTACGGATGATGCTGAGTTATTCCATTCAGATCAAATGAAGCAATTTGCCAACAATACCTCAATGACGTTAGAGCGCTTTATTCAATCCACCATAGAAATGTCGGCATCAACTATGGAATTGTTGGAAAAAGTGAATCTCATCTACGAGTCTATGCCTCAAGCAATGAAAGCCTTGCAAGACATAGATCAAATCTCGTCCCAGACTAATTTGCTCGCTTTAAATGCGGCAATTGAAGCGGCGCGGGCGGGTGATGCAGGTAGGGGCTTTGCTGTTGTGGCAGATGAAGTGCGCGCTTTATCCACTCGTAGCGCAGGTTTTAGTGAAAGCATACAAAAACAGCTTAAATCAATTCAAATTCAGATTGAACAATTGACGGTACACGTGAGTAAAGTCGCCGCTCAAGATATGACTTATATTATTGATGCCAAAAAGGATATAGATACTGCACTAAGGCAGATTATCGTTAAAGCAGAGAAGGATTCTCAAGTGATTGAACGTATCGATTCATCGGCACATGAACTAGAACAAGCCATCTCGGATACTATTCGGGGATTGCAGTTCAGTGATATTACTTCCCAAAGCCTGATTTACACAAATCAGTCCCTAAACCATTTAAAAGAATCGCTTAATCGCGTCACCACTATGTCACAACAGGAGTTTGGCATTAAGGGGGATGACATCACAATACAAATGAGTCGCCGACGTCAGGAGACTCATAATCCCGTTTCAAGGGATCAAATTACCTGTGGTGAAATTGAACTCTTTTAATTAGGGATAACACAATGTCAAATATTAAAGTTATTTCATTGCCAGAGCGCTTTGACTTTTATTACCACAAGAAATTCACCAGTGATTATCAAGATATTTTAACGCTTCCAGAGGTTAACCATATTATTTTAGATTTTAGTCGAGTGCTTTACCTCGATAGTTCTGCTTTAGGCATGATGGTATTGCTGCATCGTAAGGCGCAGGAGTTACATATTTCCACGTCTGTAAAAGGTGCACATGGTCAGGCGAATGAAATCCTTAGTATTGCCAATATGCAGAAAATCTACATCATAGAGTAACACTCATTATGGTATCGCTTACTCAGCCGGAACATTTTATTTTAGTTATCGATGATGACGCTATTGCGAGTCAAAGGATCAGTGACTTTATTCATAGCAAAGGTTACAACGTCATTGTCTGTAGTGATCTAGAAGAAGGTTTATTTGAAATAACGCAAAATACGGTTGATTTAATTCTGATTAACTATTGGTTAAAGGATGGTACCGCACTGGCGTTACTGGACAAGTTAAATAAGGATAAAAAAGAAACACCTGTTATAGTCATGAGCGAGACAAAAGAAAATCAATCCGTATTAGCCTGTTTTAGAATGGGGGTTTTGGATTTTGTTGTTAAACCTATAAATGTTGAAATATTTTGGTACAAGGTTGAATGTTTACTTACCCGGGTGCAACTTCAGCATAAAGTAGAGCATCAAAGAATTGAACTTGAAAAAATGCTTTATGAAAAGGCCCGAGAAGAACACATGGCCCGGCATTTATTTGAGCACTTAGTCAATATTGATAATACTGACTTTGATTTTGTACATACATACTGCCAAGCCAGTGCCAATTTTAGCGGTGATATTATCCTCAATGGCATAGCGCCTAATGGCAATTTCTTCTTAATTCTCGCCGATTCAACAGGTCATGGCCTGAGTGCAGCCATGCCCATCATGCGTGTTGCCAGTACATTTAGGGCTATGGTTTCAAAGGGATTTTCTTTAGTTACGTTTATTTATGAACTGAATGCTAAGCTCCACCGAGAAAACCCTGAAGACAGATTTGTTGCTTGTATTATTTTAGAAGCCGATTTTAATCGTAATAAATTACACATTTGGAATGGTGGTATGCCCCCCGTGTATATTCAAACGGGGGGAATTGACTGTTTAATAAACCACAATATTAAAGAAACTGACCATTCTCGTTCAGTCAGTAATCAATCCATTGATAAATTTAAATCGACAAATATGGCCCTTGGTATTTTACCTCCGCATACTTTTATCGCGGATATTGTTACGGTTGATTTACCATCCCATGGGCATGCTTGCCTTTTTAGTGATGGTTTAATAGAGCAATATACCCATGACGGCAATCCATTTGGCATTGATAAATTAAAAGATCTATTTATTCATTTGTCAGGTGGTCTAGTCAAATATTTAGAGAACAATATTCATGAGTACTGTTCTGCTGAAAATATTGCCGATGACATCACTATTTGTACCTTAGATTTTGAACGATTAAACACTTGGCATCAAGATCATGATGTTAGTCGTATTAAAGCCATTATGGATGGTGAGTTCTGCTGGGATGTCAGTATTGCAGGGCCTATGTTACTCAGCGCTGATTATTTAAGTTCATTGAATCAGTTTCTCAGTATATTGGGATTTGCGACCAATTTCTGTCAACGGGTTTTTACTGTTGTCGCAGAGTTATTTAGCAACGCTATTGATCATGGTGTACTAAAATTAGATTCTCGACTAAAAAATGATCCAGAAGGCTTCGAACTGTACCATAGTATTAGGGACAGTTTTGCAGATAGGCTCACGGAAAATGATTGGGTAAAAGTAAGCATCATCTGGCGTTCATCGCAGGATGAATTACATATTAGCGTGGCTGACAGTGGCAAAGGCTTTGAGGGTGATGAAAATTTGATGGCGGACATTCCTCAGTTGTCTGGGCGCGGTCTCTCACTGGTGAAAACATTATCTAAGACCTACGAATTAGTACCGCCAGGGAATATAACTAAAGTCATAATGGAATAGCGCATGAGTAAAAGAATATTAATTGTTGATGATTCCGCAGCGATCCGACAAATGGTCGAAGCGACCCTTAAATCGGCTAATTATCAAGTGGTACTGGCCAAAGATGGTCGAGAAGCCCTCGATATCTGTAATGGGCAGAGATTTGACTTCATTCTGACAGACCAAAATATGCCTCGAATGGATGGGCTGACCTTAATTAAATCCTTACGTGCTATGTCGGCATTTATGCGTACGCCGATCATTATGCTCACCACGGAAGCGGGCGATGACATGAAAGCCCAAGGGAAAGCCGCGGGTGCGACGGGATGGATGGTAAAACCCTTTGATCCTCAAAAGTTGTTGGCTATTACGGCTAAAGTGCTGGGTTAACTGCAACGGGGTGCGCTATGTCCATCAATATGGCCGAGTTCCATCAGGTCTTTTTTGAAGAAAGTCATGAACATCTTGAAAATATGGAACAATTGTTATTGGCATTGGACCTTGCTTCTCCCGATCCTGAAGAACTGAACACCATTTTCCGTGCTGCACATTCTATAAAAGGCGGCAGTGGTATTTTTGGTTTTACCGCATTAACCAGTGTCACCCATGTGATGGAAAACCTGCTGGATAAAACCCGTAAGGGTAACTTCCAATTAACGTCATCCATTATCGATTTACTGCTGAGTACTGTGGACACGTTATCCCATATCTTGAGCTTGTACCGCGAAGAAGAGCAGATTGATTGGCAGGAGGTTGAATACAGTAAAAGTCAGTTGGTTGCAGCGTTAAATGGTGAGCCTTTTAGTTCATCAGTTGCGATACGTAATGGTACAGACGCCGCTACTAGCACTCCCATCATAAATGCAACACTTACCGCACCAGTGGCGGCAGAAGATCTGGGTTTTGGATTTTTTGAAGATGAAATGGCACGTGATATTGCCATCGAAGGTGAAGACTTTGGATTTTTTGATGAGCCTTATCAAGCGGAAGACATCAGCGCTGACAGTGTTGCAAATAATAAAGAGCGTACTGCTGAGCTGTGTGATGTGACAATTGACGATGATGAGTTAGGCTTTGGTTTTTTTGAAGCACTAACGCCAGAATCCTTCGCCAATGAAATCGAGTTATTAAGTTCAAAACCGCTAGTGCAGAAGGTTTTTAAGCCAGCGACCACTCGAGCACATCAAGCCAAGGAAACTGGAAGTAGCCAATCCAAAAACACCCTATTTAAAGCCAAAGCGACTGAACCCACCGCACCCATTTCAACCGTGCCCACGAGTCCTTCTGTGAAAGCAAGCTCGCCTGCAATACTGAGTTCAAACGCAACATCAAACTCATCTGTTGCCCCAAAGCCCAATACTACAGAGGTGAAAACAGCGACAAAAAAACCAGCCGTGTCGGCTCAGGATGCCACCTTAAGGGTCGAAACCTCTAAGATAGATACTTTGGTTAATCTCGCGGGCGAGCTGGTGATCACTCAGTCCATGTTGACTCTCATTGGTAACGAGATGACGGGCGATTTAGGTGAGCGACTCAAGACCGCACTCAACGAATTGGAACGTAATACCCGTGAGATGCAAGAGGCAGTGATGTCGGTGCGTATGCTGCCCGTATCTTTTGTGTTTAACCGTTTCAACCGTTTAGTGAGGGACCTTTCTGAGCAACTGGGTAAAAACGTCAATCTCGTGATTGAAGGTGGCAACACAGAAATTGACAAGGGCATGATTGAAAAGCTCGTCGATCCGCTGACCCACTTAGTGCGCAATAGTTTAGATCACGGTATCGAAAAACCTGAAAAACGGCTCGCAGCGGGTAAATCCGAAGTGGGTGTGTTATCCCTTAAAGCCAGTCAAAGGGGCGGCAATATCATTATCGCTGTGCACGATAACGGCGCAGGCTTAAATCGTGAACGCATTATTCAAAAGGCGCGGGAAAATGGTTTGCAAGTGGCTGATAACAGTAGCGACAAGCAAGTCTGGCAATTGATTTTTGCCGCAGGATTTTCAACTGCGGAGGAAGTCACAGATGTGTCTGGCCGTGGTGTTGGTATGGATGTGGTGCGCCGTAATATTGAAGCCTTAGGCGGACGCATTGATATTGAGTCCACTGAGGGCCAAGGCTCAACCTTTGAAATCCAGTTGCCACTCACGCTCGCCATTGTCGATGGTATGACGGTTTCTGTGGGAAATCAGATCTACATTTTGCCCTTAGTGCACATCATAGAATCTATTCAGCCGCAAACGGAACAACTTAAATTTCTCGCCAAAGAAAGACTCTTAAAAGTACGTGAAGAGTACTTACCTCTGCTCAATCTTTATCAGCTGATGGAAATTGAGCCCAATGCCCGCTGCCCAGAAGAGGGCATAGTCGTATTGCTCGAAAGCAACCACAAGCGCTTTGGCCTGTGCGTTGATGCCTTAGTTGGCCAGCAGCAAGTGGTGATTAAAAGTCTTGAAAAACATTATCGCAGGATCCCCGGTGTTTCCGGCGCCACCATCATGGGCGATGGCAGCGTCGCGTTGATCCTCGATGTCGAATCGCTCGCTCTGCACATTAAAAATTAAGGAAATAGCCATGGAGAGTCGATCAACTATGACCGCCAAAGTGGAATACAACGCCCATGATGAGGTGGAGTTTTTAAGCTTTATGTTAGGCGAAGAGCACTATGCCCTCGATATTATGTCCGTCAAAGAAATTCGCGGTTATGAGTCGGTCACTAAAATCGCCAACGCCCCTAGCTTTATAAAAGGCGTGATTAATCTACGCGGTGACATAGTGCCCATAGTGGATTTGCGGATGAAATTTGCTGTTGGAACCGCCACTTATAACGAGTTCACTATCGTAATTATGCTTAACGTGTTTGAACGTATTGTCGGCATAGTGGTCGATGCCGTCTCCGATGTGATTAAGCTATCGGCGGAGGAAATCTTACCCGCCCCAGAATTTGGGGTGGCATTCGATAGCCGCTACCTCAAAGGCTTAGCCACAGTCGAGGATAAGATGATCATTTTAGTAAATATTCAGGCTCTGATCAGCAGTGATGAGCTGGGTCTAATTGATGCAAATAGTCTGACTGATCAGGAGTAACAATAATGAGTATCTTTAAATTTTTTGGCAATGATGAGGCGCGTGAGCAAAGGGATGAAGAGCGTCAGCGCTATTTTCAGCTACTTGATAATAGTGGCAACAGCTTTATGATCGCTGACAGTCAGCGCAATATTATTTATGCGAATAAAGCCGTCGTCCGTTTACTGCAAGAGGCAGAGGACGATATTCGTAAAGAGTTACCTCAGTTCTCGGTTGCCAAACTGATCGGCAGTAATATCGACATTTTCCATAAAAATCCTGCACATCAGCGCAATTTATTAGAACGCCTAACCCAATCCCATACCGCGCAAATCACCATAGGCAAACGTACTTTTAGGTTGATTCTGACGCCGATTATCACGGCTGAAAATAAACATTTAGGTACAGGTGTTGAGTGGATAGATCGCACCGAAAGTATCGAAGCCGAGCGAGCAACCCAGCGTATCCTCGAAGCGCTCAATAATACCAGTACCAACGTCATGATAGCCGATGCTAACCGTACGATCATTTATATGAATCGCTCGGTCGAAACTATGTTGCGCCATTCTGAAAGTGAGATCCGACAAGCCTTACCGCATTTTTCCGTAGATAAAATCCTCGGCAGCTCGATGGATATCTTCCACCGCAATCCTGCTCACCAAGCAAGTTTACTCGATAAATTAGACCGTAAATATGAATCGCTTATTAAGGTCGCGAGTTGCCATTTTCGCTTAACGGCCAGCCCCATAGTGTCTAAAGAAGGTGAGCGCTTAGGCACTGTGGTTGAATGGCTCGACCGCACCATTGAAGTCCAAACCGAGCAGGAAATTTCCCGCATAGTCACAGCCGCAGCTGCGGGTGATTTCTCCCAAAGGGCGGAAACAGATGGCAAGCAAGGTTTCTTTTTAATGCTGGCGAACAATTTAAACTCGTTAATTGAAACCTCGGAACGTGGATTGCAAGATGTGGCGCGGGTGCTGATGGCGCTTGCGGATGGTGATTTGACCACTCGTATTTATAACGACTATGAAGGCACCTTTGATGATTTGAAAAATTACTCAAATCAAACTGCTGAAAAGTTATCCTTCATGATCCAAGATATTCAACGAGCCGCGGATACCACCAATACCGCTTCGGCAGAAATAGCCCAAGGTAATGCTGATTTATCCAGCCGCACCGAAGAACAAGCCTCCAGCCTAGAGCAAACCTCGGCCAGTATGGAGGAACTCACAGGTACAGTGAAACTCAATGCGGATAACGCCAGTCAAGCCAATGCCTTAGCCTCTAAAGCGGCTGAAGTCGCAGTGGATGGCGGTGAGCTTATTCAGCAAGTTGTCCAGACCATGGCATCGATTAATGAATCGGCGCGTAAGATTGCCGACATTATTGGTGTTATCGATGGCATTGCTTTCCAGACCAATATCTTAGCGCTCAATGCTGCGGTTGAAGCGGCGCGGGCGGGCGAACAAGGCCGCGGTTTTGCGGTGGTCGCGTCAGAAGTGCGTAGCTTAGCCCAACGTTCGGCCAATGCCGCTAAAGATATCAAGGCACTAATTTCGGATTCGGTGTCTAAAATCGAGAGTGGCAACAGCCTTGTCGGTAAGTCCGGCGATACCATGAAGGAAATCGTCATCGCCATTAAACGGGTGAACGACATCATGGCGGAAATTGCCTCAGCCTCTAATGAGCAGGCCATCGGTATCGATGAGATCAGCAAAGCCGTAGTGCAAATGGATGAAATGACGCAACAAAATGCGGCATTGGTTGAAGAAGCGGCCGCCGCAGCGGAAAGCATGCAATCCCAAGCGCAGCAACTCTCAGACAGTGTCGCCAGTTTTCGCGTGGACGACGAAGATGAAGCCCCAAGACGCAGCAACGCGAGATTAGCGGCACCCAAAGCGAAGGCGATGAAACCCATCAAACAGCAGCTTCAACCTATGGCAAAATCAAGGGTGACAGAGAAACCTAAAACCAATGCGATGAAGCCCATGAAGCAAGATCAAGATGAATGGGAAGAATTTTAATTGAGTGAAAACAAACCATTGGAACGAGAGTTTGCCTATACCTCGGTGCACTTTAATACCGCGAGGACGACACTGTACCGCTTAGCGGGGATCAAACTCGCCGATAGCAAGGATGCTATGGTGTATAGCCGTTTAGTGCGGCGGATCAGAACATTGAAATTAGCCGGATTTTCGGCTTATTTTGAGTATCTGCTAAGCCATGAAAACGAACACCAAGAATTTATCAATGCGTTAACCACTAATCAAACGGCATTTTTCAGGGAACCGCATCACTTTGAAGTGTTAAAGCAATATTTAATCGATAACCCAGATACCCGCAGGATCTGGTGTGCGGCCAGTAGCACAGGGGAAGAACCATACTCGATTGCGATTGCTGTCGCTGAACATTTCAACAGTTTTAAAACGCCTATTGAGATCATTGCTTCCGATATCGACAGCGGCGTGCTTAAAAAGGCTGAAATGGGCATTTATCCTTTAGAGCGTATCGATACAGTCAGCGATATCCGTAAGAAACGGTTTTTTCACCGCGGACGCGGTTCACAGTTGGGCAATGTGCGCGTGGTTCCCGAATTAAAGCAGATGCTCAAGTTTACCCGCATCAATTTACTCGATTCTTTTTGGCCGCTAAAAACGCCAATCGATGTGATTTTTTGCCGTAATGTAATGATTTATTTCGATAAAGAAACGCAGGAAGTCATATTAAAACACATGATGAACTCCCTTAGCGAGGATGGGCTTTATATTGCGGGACATTCGGAAAATTTTAATATGTTCCCGCAAATCATCACTGCCGTTGGTCAAACAACCTATCGGCCAGTGAAGGGGCTTATGAGTGCTAAAACCTAATATCGAATATGCCATTGCGGAGCCGAATCGCTATCACGATCATCATTTTGGTTGCGATGCGGTAAAAATATTACCCGGTGAGTATTTTGCAACCCGTGAAGATACCATGATAGTGACAGTATTAGGCTCCTGCGTCTCAGTGTGCTTGTATGATCCTAAGCTCAAAATTGGCGGAATGAATCACTTTTTATTGCCAAGTGACAATAGCAATTGTACTGGGGTGCTCGCCGATTCTGCCCGTTACGGCGTGTATGCCATGGAGTTGTTAATCAACGACTTACTCAAGCTTGGCGCACAGCGCAATTCACTCGAAGCTAAGGTGTTTGGGGGCGGCAATATGTTACGCAGCTTTACTGTGCACAACATAGGTGAGCGTAATGCTGAGTTTGTGATTGAATATCTCAATCTTGAAAATATCCCTATCGTTGCAGCCGATTTACTCGATGTATATCCGCGCAAAGTGTATTTTTTCCCCCATTCGGGAAAAGTGAAAGTCCGCAAAATTAAATCCATGCATAACAGTACAATTCTTGACAGGGAAAGTGAGTACCGTTTACGGGTTCGTAATTTACCTTCGGGCGGCGACGTTGAACTATTTGGTGATTAAGTTATGACGATCAAAGTGTTAGTTGTTGACGATTCTGCGCTGATGCGCAGCTTGCTCGGTAAAATGATTGAGGCTGACTCTGAACTGTCTCTGGTTGGGCTCGCTGCTGATGCCTTTGAGGCCAAGGATCTGGTGAATCAATTTCGCCCCGATGTGATTACCTTAGACATCGAAATGCCTAAAGTAGATGGTTTAACATTTTTGGACCGCTTGATGAAAGCCAGACCCACTGCGGTAGTGATGATTTCATCGTTAACCGAGCAGGGCGCGGATGCGACCTTTAATGCCTTGGCCTTAGGCGCGGTGGATTTTATCCCTAAACCGAAATTAGACTCGCCCCAAGGTATCCATGATTATCAGGATTTGATTTTAGATAAGATCAAATCTGCCGCGAAAGCCAAAATCATCAAGCCGCAGAAATTTGTTGAGCCAGTACGCCCTGTTTCAAGTAAGCGACCAGTATTGGCCAATACAACCCTGACTCAGCATTTAGTCGCGATAGGCGCATCTACTGGCGGTACTGAAGCCATTCTTTATGTATTACAACATTTACCCGCGGCTATGCCGCCGATAGTGATCACCCAACATATGCCAGCGGGGTTTACCCGCACTTTTGCTGAACGTTTAAATCGACAGTCACGGATCACTGTCAAAGAAGCTGAGCATGGGGAACGACTCTTACCTAGTTATGCCTATGTTGCACCAGGGGATCATCACCTTGAGATCATCAAAGTGGGTGGTAGTTATAAAGTCAAATTAACCCAAGATGAAAAGGTCAGTGGCCACAGACCTTCGGTCGATGTGATGTTTACGGCCTTGGCCCAATGTGCCGCGCCCAATATCAGCGCGATGATTTTAACCGGTATGGGCAAAGATGGCGCCGAAGGCATGGTGGCGCTACACCAAAAAGGCGTCACTACATTTGCCCAAGATGAACAAAGTTGTGTGGTATTTGGCATGCCACGAGAAGCAATAAAGTGCCGTGCAGTAGATTATGTGGTGGAGTTATCGCAGATGCCGAGCAAGCTCATTAACCATTTAAGCTCACTGTGACCGCCCACGCTGAGTGGGATTAAAAAGTAACGAATAGAGCGTGAGTCTCGCAGGAAGAGCATTACGCCGAACTGATTTGTGCGCTGCAGTGGCTCATTCTGTTTAGGGTTAGTCAGTCGTAGAAACCACGAGCTGATTTCTACCTAAACGCTTAGCTTCGTAAAGGTTTTTATCTGCCAGTAACAGGCAATCTTGAAATTCTTCACATTGATCCGAAAAGGCTAAACCGCCGCTGAGCGTCACCTTAAATTCGACGCCATCTTCAACAAATACGATATGACTAAAGCTTTCACGGATCGCATTCAACTTGGCAATCGCCAGTGGTTTTTGCATATCTGGCAGCACTAACATAAATTCTTCACCACCGTAGCGGCCGGTAAAGTCAGTTTGACGTAAGGATTGTTGTAACAGATGGGCAAATGCCAACAACACCTTATCACCACCGGAATGACCATAAGTATCGTTGACCTTTTTGAAGTGATCTAAATCGAACATAGCGATACAAACTTGAGAGTTAATCCGTTTCGCTACGTTAAAACAGCGTCTCGCAGCCACCAGAATTTGGGTATGATTTAACAGCCCAGTTAAGCTGTCGCGACTAGCCGAACTGCGAATATCATGACCCCGTTGCGCACGGGAAATCACCTGCGCGACGAATAAACTCGGCGCGGTTTGCTTTGAAATTAAGTCATCTGATCCCGCTTGTATGATGCTGACTTTATTTTGCATCGTATCATCAGAGCTCAACACGAGAATTGGGCTCGAGGTGTATTTGTCCAATTGACGGATCATCTTTGCCAGCTCAAGCCCGTTCACCTCTGGCATGTACAAATCGAAGATAAACAGATCGGGCTCAAATTGCTCAAGGGCAGGCAAGACTTGCTCGGCACTCGATAACCCTTTTACCATCAAACCGTGACTGCGTAACAGACTTGAAAAGTAATCCACCATAGATTGTTGATCATCCACCAGTAACACCTTCAAGGGCTGTTTCTCTGACATTTTGAGGGATTGATGGATTTTGCGCACCAATAAAGTGGTCTCAGCGGGTTTGACAAAATATTCGCTGACATTGGCACGAATGGCCAATAGCCGCATGTCAAAATCCCCCCGCGAGGATAAAACAAACACTCGGGTATTATTCTTCTCAAACTCAGTGGCGGCTTCGAACAAGGCCTCTTCAGTCCAATCGGGTAGAATTAAATCTAATAAAATCAGATCAAAGGGCGTTTTATTTTGCACTACCAGAAAGCTCGTGAAATTTAAAAAATGCTGCACACTAAAACCGAACTCTCGCAGCTGCTTTGTGATCATAGCGCCGACATTACCATCGTCTTCTATGATGGCAATATGGTGCTCATGGCGCGCCTTTGATGGTTTATAGGGGCTTTGCTGCATTTGCGCCTCCACTACCGGCGCCGACGGTTGGCCGCGCATATTGTTTTGTAACAACTGGTGGAAGAGGGTATCTAAGCCTTTGATCGTAGGAAGTTCGGGGGCTGGCGCATTGAGCAGCCCCTTAAGCAGCAACTCCAGTTTATCGACTATGTGTTTGGTATCTGACAACCCAAAGGTCTCGCTCGACCCTTTTAAGTTATGCACCTCTCGGTATACGGCAGACAGCATGTGTGCGTCCCAATTTTTACGCAATGAAATCCACAAGGTAATGATTTGTTTCTTTTTATCCGGCAGTGCATGTAGAAACTGTCGTTTAAGTTGCTCTAACGAATCTTCAAAACTCATAGGCAATAGATATCCTAAATAATTGAGCCCTAGGTCTTAATCTCTATGTAGACGCTACGCCAAGACGTTAAAACCCGTTTACTCCCACACTGAAATGGAAACTACTCTGGAGAAGCATGTAACAGATTCAATCAATTGCACTTATCTTTACACTCACTCATAGAGTGTAAACCACTACAAAAAAAACGATGGGGAAATGCTGAGATTGCATAGGCATTGATAAGAATATTGGGTCGAATAGCCGAAATCAGCACAGTGATCGCGAACAGTATAATGCTAAATATTTTATGCAAAACAGCATGATAATGATGGCATGTATTTTTTATCAAATACGACTGTGATAAGTTAGCGTCTGTAAAAACAATCACTTGTTGCAAAAGGATCGTTGTCAGTGAGCACAGTGTTTTATAATGACCACGCCGAAATACTCGCGGCACAGTATTTGTCTAAAACCTTTGAAGAAGTGCATTCGAGTTGGTTGCATCATCTTTTGCCTCTACTTACTAAAAATACATTGTCGATATTGGATGTGGGAGCTGGTTCTGGCCGGGATGTATATTATTTAGCCGAAAAAGCACAGGGCAAAAAGACACAAATTATTGCAGTCGAACCTGCGGTTGTTTTAGCGAAAATGGGGCAGGTGTTAACTCGGGATCTACCCGTGCGTTGGATTGAGGATGGTTTACCTCAGTTGCAAAAAGTGGTTGGCCTAGCGCAACAGTTTGATCTGATTTTACTCAGCGCTGTGTGGATGCATTTATCTCCCTCAGAGCGCCCACTTGCACTAGCAACACTCTCACGCTTACTCAATTCGACTGGACTTTTAGTCATCAGTTTGCGCCATGGCCCAAGCCCCGATGCGCGCGTTATGCACCCAGTCAGTGCCGATGAACTGCTCACACTTGCTGCAGATTGTCAGCTACGACTTTTAGATTTGAGCCAAGATGAAACCGATAAACTCGGTCGCTCACAAGTGCATTGGCAGACGTTAGTTTTTACACCCAAACTGATGCCAAACGTAAATGCACCTGAAGCAAGCGTTATTATTCAGGAGCGACTGAATGCCGATTGATGCGAGAAGACAAGTTGAATTTATTAGCTATTTACAACGTCTGTTAGTTGAAGGGGATTTCGTTGCAACTTACAAATTTGCCTTACTGCATGCGATCGCCGATATCTGTATCGAACGGCCATTAATACTCAATGCCGAGCCTGCGCTGAAAACCGCGATCAGTATTGATGATTTGGTAGAGAAGTTTATTGAACTTTACTGGCAACACTCTTTGCCTTTTGGTGCCAATGATGGGTATTTTGTCCTGATCCAAAATAGTGGAAAGCAATCAGCCTTGATCAACAGTTTGATTGAACTACGCCATCAAGGTGTTAACAGTCTATCCCAGTTAAAAGCGCATCTTAGTTATCCAGCTTTATTGCGTAAAACGCGCGGCACCTTTAAAGATGGCCCCTTATGGCGCTTACAAAACTTGTCACGTAATGAGGAATGTTTCCTTTATCCCCATGATAAAACAAAAAATTACATCGAGTTGAATCCGGGTATCGCATTTTGCTTCAGGCGATTTCACGATTTAGTGGTGTCATTGGCTCGTACTCAATGGGTACAAAAAATCGCCGAGTTTCCAGCAAATCAGGTCATTATAGGCAGTAAAGGCAATTTAAGTGAGTTTCTGTTTGGTAGCGACAGACAGACGATCACCCATGCTAGACCTGTACTGCTTGATATTCAAAAAGGCCAATGCTTCTATTGCCAAAAATCATTAAAAGAAACAGGCGAAGTGGATCATTTTATCCCTTGGGCACGATATCCTAATGATTTAGGCCATAATTTTGTCCTCGCACATAGCAGTTGTAATAATCAAAAACGCGATCATCTTGCCGCTCAGCACCATAACGATAACTGGTATGAGCAAAATATTATCCAGCATGGCCAAACGTTACACTCTGAACTCAGTCGATATTTCGTCTGTGAGAGTGATCGTTCTGAAGCCATTACGACGTGGGCTTATCAGCTTGCAGGACAAAATCGCTCGCCTCTCTGGCTCGATAAAAAGACCTTTGTGCCTTTTAATGCATTAGACAATGACCTGTCAAATACAGCAATTTAGAGCATGCTCACAGTTTTATGGCACTTATTTTTAGCACTTGCCAAAGGTCGAGTGATCTTAAAGCATTTGTTCCTGCAATTGAGTGAGCAACGCTGCCAAGCTAAAGTAATCGATGAGCTATTTACATGTTATCTTGGTGGCATTACATTTTATCTTCATTGATTTTGTTACCTGCTGATAGTAAAGGTTTACTTCCTGCTAAGGTAATTGATTTCAAAAAAAATAAAGAGTATTTGGTGGACATATATGGCGCACTCGTTCAGTGACAACAAGCAGATGAATGCATCATGGAATTTATTGATAATACATGTCTAGTTTTGGAGGTTCGATGATGAAATCGATTTTCTTACTGCTCATATCTGTGCTTGTGCTGATAGGTTGTACAACGCCTAAATCGCCGAGTGAAGTGTATGACGAGTACAATGCTAAGGTACAGCAGGGGATAAGTTATCAAGAGGACAAGGCTTACTATACCCAACGTAAGCAAGCGGATGTGGAGTCTAAGTTCCCGCAGTATATGCAGCAGATGAAGCTGTCCCGCGATGAAGTGATCGCATCTTATCTTTCATTTTCAAAAGCCGCGGCCAAGTGCAAAGCACTCACCTTAGTGTCGCAGGTGATCGAAGGGGATACGGCCGTTCTTGAATATGCACAAAAAGATCTCTGTGGTAATGCATCGGAGGCGAATGAAAAACAAAGAATTAGCATGATAAATGAAGGTGGTTGGAAAATTGATGAGCTCCAAATTAGTCTCTAAATCATTTGGAATGTCGTATCTATGACAGGATTTTATGAGTTTTTTAGCCTGCCAAACGGAGTTGAAGTTACTTGCCCCCATTGTGCTGGCTGCGCCACTTTTACCTTTGCCCATGTT
Source organism: Shewanella sp. M16 (assembly GCF_018224605.1). NCBI lineage: Bacteria > Pseudomonadati > Pseudomonadota > Gammaproteobacteria > Alteromonadales > Shewanellaceae > Shewanella > Shewanella sp. M16. Next base: position 26,283 of record NZ_JAGTUL010000022.1, read on the forward strand.
TTTCGTTTAGAGAAAAAAGATGTGCATTTATTTGAGGGTAGGCAGTTTGAGATCAAGCTGTTTAATCAAAGATTTGCCCATAAATGGCCTGGAGTGCTGTTTTTCCCTCCGCTATTGGATGCTTCTTGGCGGGAAAAATTGCCAGAAAAATACCAAGGTACTTCGACTTGGGAACATAGGGCAAACAGTGCTTTTACAGATGGTACAGATCTTGGTTTTATTTGTAGTTATCAGTGTATGGCAAAACAGAAACATCGACTTGAATGGCCCAATGACGCATTTTATTCCCTTGAGTTTAAAGGTCATTCACTTTGGGCATTTAATAAACAGATGATGCTTCAGATCCGTGATTATATTCAAGCCAAAGATCGCGATGCGGTATTCGAGTCTGAGCCGATAGTCATTCGACATTTGCCGACAATTTTTAAACTGGCTAAAAATCGCGAGATATTGGTTAAAAAAATTAATAAGCTAATGAGTAACTAGTCAGATTTAGCCCAACAAAAAGTCGTCACAGGATAACCAATGACGACTTTTTAATGCGATAACGCTGGGTTAATCGGCGTAAGTTAGCCGAATAACATTACGCGCTCTTTCTCGCTTCCATTTCAGCTTGGCTTGAAAGGTACTCATCGAATGTACCTTGGAAGTTAATCACTTTTTTATCTTTAATATCAATGATACGTGTTGCGAGTGACGATACAAACTCACGGTCATGACTGACGAATATCAAAGTGCCTTCAAAATCTTTCAACGCATTATTGAGTGCTTCGATGGCTTCCATGTCCATGTGGTTAGTCGGTTCGTCCATGATCAGCACATTGATATCTTGCATCATTAACTTACCGAATAACAAGCGGTTTTTCTCTCCGCCTGAACAGTTACGGGCTTTCTTGTTCGCGTCATCTTCAGTGAACAACAGACGGCCTAACATGGCGCGTACCATAAGATCGTTGTGCTTAGGTTGGCGCCACTGTGACATCCAATCCATTAATGTGTAGTCATTATCAAATTCGTCACTGCTGTCTTGTGGACAGTAGCCGATTGATGCGTTTTCTGACCACTTGATCACGCCTTTATTATGTTCTAAATCATTGACTAAGCAACGTAGGAAAGTGGTTTTACCCACGCCGTTTTCGCCGATAATCGCTAATTTTGCACCGGCTTCGAGGATTAAGTCGCCGCCTTCGAATAACAGCTCGCCATCAAAACCGTGGGCCAAATCTTCGAGGATCAGTGCTTGGCGATGCATTTTTTTGCCCGCATCGAAACGAATAGAAGGGTGGATACGGCTGGATGACTTCACTTCATCGAGTTTGATCTTGTCCATTTTTTTCGCGCGCGAGCTGGCTTGTTTCGCCTTAGAGGCATTGGCACCGAAGCGGTTGACGAAGTCTTGCAGTTCTTCGATCTCGGCACACTTCTTGGCGTTACCCGACAATAATTGCTCGCGGATCAAAGACGATTGTGCGAGGAAGTATTCGTAGTTACCAGGGTAAATGCGCAGTTCGCCGTAATCGATATCGGCCATGTGGGTACATACGGCATTCAAGAAATGCCTATCATGGGAAATAATGATCATGGTGCATTTGCGTTTGTTCAACTCGGCTTCTAACCAGCTAATGGTATGTATGTCCAAGTTGTTGGTTGGTTCGTCGAGCAGCAGAATATCTGGATTGGCAAATAGTGCTTGTGCCAACAATACCCGCAGTTTCCAACCCGGTGCGACTTGTTGCATTAGGCCGTAATGGAAAGATTCTTCAATACCCGCTTCGAGCAGAATTTCACCGGCGCGGCTTTCGGCGCTGTAGCCATCCATTTCGGCAAATTCACTTTCAAGATCGCCAACGCGCATGCCATCTTCTTCGGTCATATTCGGATTGGCGTAGATTGCATCGCGTTCCTGTTTGACTTTCCACAGGGCAACATCCCCCATGATCACCGCATCGATCACACTGTATTGTTCAAACGCGAACTGATCTTGGCTTAGGGTACCGACTTTTAAGCCGGGCGTGATGGACACATTGCCAGAGGTTGGCGCTAACGCTCCGCTGAGGATCTTCATAAAGGTCGATTTGCCACAGCCATTCGCGCCGATCAAACCATAGCGGTGACCATTGCCAAATTTCGCTGAAATGTTTTCAAACAATGGCTCAGGGCCAAACTGCATCGTGATGTTCGCGGTAGAGATCAAAGGAGCTTTCCTAGGTATTTGCTAACGGGGATTGTGACAAACAAGCCTCAAAATGAAACATGCGCTTCACCCACTCTAAGCCAAAACATTAAAGTTGGGATAATAAGGTCGCGGAGTATACAGACTAAGGGCTAAAGATGCGAGCAAGGATGTGATGCGCAGCTATAAATCGAGCCGTTTCAGTTGCGTTTATTTTGAGGCTGACCCAAGGCATTAGCGGATCATAGGTAAAATTTAGAAACGGGTTTGAGCTTGATGCTGAGTTCATACCTGTTAGCGTGATATCGCGGATATGTAGATTAAAACTGTCAGCTGCGGCGTATTTTCTTTGCCTTAAAGCCGATGCCAAACCTCGCTAGCGCAAATAAAAGAAGGCGTTTAGCTTATTTACCGTTATTATTCCCGCAGTTTTGTCGAGCAGCAGATTTTACGGCTAATATTTAATGGCTCAGTTTGGAGGCTTTAGGTCCTTAGGATTTAAGATCTAAGCATCACGAGCAATAAGGCTTAACGCCCTATGCTATTGCTGTAGCAACGTCAGTGGCTTATAACTTCATAACTTGAGTGATTTCTCTAATCGCGAATTTTAGTAGCGAATTGAGTCACTCGTTTAACAACTCAAAACCGTAAACTAATACAGTAAAATCAGCCAATAGGGCTGAACTTGGAATTCCCATGATTGAAGAGCAACAGAACAACCCATTACACGGCCTCAAACTCGAAACAATGATCACTGAGTTAGTCGATTTTTATGGCTGGAAAATTTTATACGCGGCATTAAAGCTAGGTTGTTTTAACACCAACCCGACCATTGAGGCCTGTATTATTTTCCTCAAGAAGACTGAGTGGGCGCGGGAGAAAGTGGAAAACTTTTACCTGTATCGATTCAAGCGTATGCCTAAAGCCATCGGTGAGCAGTTTGATCTTAAGCCACGCGAACGAGGTTTTGCCTCAGGTATCGCGCCGCGTAAACCGATGGAACTCACCATAGAATCTATCGCTAAAATGCAGGCACAAGCTAGCGCCGAGTACGAAGCGGGTAATAAACGTCCTAACTCTGGTTATGGCTCAGGTAAGAGCTTTGGTAATGGTTCAGGTAAAAGCTCAGGCAAAAAACCTACGGGTGGACGTGGCACCGGCTCTGGATATGGTTCATCGAATAGCAACTCACAGCGCCGCAGCGAACCCCGAAACGATTCAAGAATGGCTGAGCGTTCAGGACCAAGCCCATCGACGGATGATAACGATCCGTGGGGCACTAAACGCGGCTAATTCCATGTCTGCCGAATTGAGTGGGCATGGTTTTTCACAGGCGTTAGTTTTACATTCGTTATTTACAGTGACTAACCTCAGCTTGCTATTTTCGTACCCGTAAAAAATTAGCTCTGGTATGAGTTAGCTTTTGTAAGAGTCGTTTTGAAGTCATGGCTCTAGTTGTATGATAGAACATCTGATTTATCGCCTGATTTAAAGAGAAGAGGTTAGCTGTTGAATACAGCCAACCTCTTTTTTATGATTAACTATTCACTTTATTGCATTGAAGTGAGAAAAATCTCGGGGATTATAGTTTTAGATTTGCATATCTAGTGCATAACCAGTTAATTCATCAATTTGCAATCAGATGGTGCCGGTTGCTCATGTTTACGACCAATACCAGCGCCTTTTCTAACACCTGTGCTTTATACTTTGTGCCTTTTGTTCATCTTCGTCGCTTAAATGTCCAGAGTTAACGTCAAGGTGTTTGACGATACAGCTCCAAGGTAACCATTTAACTGTTTGATTATCATTGGGTAAGTAGTTTTAGCCGTCTTGCTCCACCAGCATTCCCTGTTGCCAAACGCCGCTGCCGTCATTCAGCGCCAAGGGATATTTCAATCACTACTATATGCGAACTGCGGTTAGGCTTAGCGGTTGGTATTCGTTTGTGTCTAATGCGGGATAACTTAAGTTTGCCTGACATAGCTGAAAAACTGATAATGAGCCCAACCACCCACCTTAAAAGGTGTTTGGCCGAGATGGATTTAAACTTTGGCCAACTTGCCGATATTTGCTGATGAGACCCGTTTAATCAAAGCACGCTATGACTTAGCGACACCTGCGCAAGATGCCCACAGTATTACCACTTCTTTATTCTTCAGCGACGCCAGTGATTATAGGCGTTCCTTTAAACGCTGGACTGGCCCATTACCCACTTATTTTCGCAGCTGGCTTGCTTAAGCCATAAGCCATTAAAAACTATCCTACTTATATCTCTAAGCTGATACTGTCGCTGTTTGCCTATTCCAAACACGAATAACCATGCATAAAAAACGTAGATAAGTGAGAAAAATCCCGAGGTTATATCCCATATTTTGAATATTTAGCGCATAAATAATCAATTTAGCGTTTTATGGCCATTGCTGGTGAATCTTATATTTTATGCGTTTTATAGGAGGGTCTGTTGATTGCGGTTTTATCTATGATGCAATGATTTAACCGAACGAATAACTAGACACTTTTTTCCATCGCTTTTTTGACTGTGCCATGGTCTCAGATAAACAATGGCATTTATACTCGTTTTCCTATTGCAAAAAACGTGGTGAATAAAAGGCTGAGATGGAGGAACTGAGTGATGAGTGACGAAAAAATCACTGGACTTTATTTCATCGAGAAACTTCAACGCATTTGGATTACTTTTACATTTAGACATCCAGAGCCAGTAGATGACATCGACCATAAGACGTATATGGAGCTGCTAGATAAAATAAAAAATTCAGATGGAACGCGATATGATTTGTACACCTATCTCCTATCAAAGCAAAACAAGTGCACAGACATTCTCCAATTTCTTAAAACACACCAGAACTGAGAATAATCTATCTCAAGAAGATTTATGTAGTCTGCTCAGGCAAAAAAGCTGCCTGTTCGATATGCTAGATTCCATCACTATTAGCCGTTGGGAGCGGGGCGTTAACATTCCATCCCTAGCTAAACAGTCTGAAATCGTTGAAATATTTGGCTCTGAACTGTTTGATATTTATCGGGAGGATAAGAAATTCATCAACGAAGGTTTAGCGTTAATTAACCTTTTTGCATCGACCATAGAACGCAGTGATCATCCGTACTACCGTAATACTCCTTATCGTGTCGAGTTTATCGAAAGCCACCATCAAAACTTTATGACCCTGCTGCAACTCAGTTTGGTTTATGAAAGTAACCCGCGTTTATCCTTTGTGAGCCGTAAGTTGTCTCAACCTTTTTTTCGTGGACTCTCATTGGTGGTGGCTTTTAGCTTTGGGGATCAAATCATTGGACACAGTCTATTCTGCCGCACTCAAGGCAAAATTGCCCTCGAATTTATGAATGATGAGGTGGACTTATTTGAGGTCATTAACCATAACAGTCAAGCTTTGCCAGATACCTTAATGGTGTTCTCCTCCTTTGGCGTAACGCCTTATATTGAAAATTATATGATGTCTGTTTATCTCAATGAATTAGCCACGAGTCGCTCACTTAAGTTTTTGAGTTTTAATATCTGCGATGAGTCACTAAAACGAAAATTGACGCAATTTAAGTTGCCCATATTTAAAGTAAGAACGATAGAAGGCGGCTTCAAACCAGTCAAAAACTATTCGTTTTTCTCCAGTCGCACAGAAGTCATGGCGAATCGTAATTTACTCAAGCTTTCTGTTATCCCTACATCCAAATCCCAGACGATCGATCCCATTTTCTTTATGCAGTTAGAGACCAATATATGAATATTCTCATCATAGATGATCAACGCTTTATTAGAGAAACCATGAAAGCTGATATCCATAAGTACTTAGCAGAGGACAATGTGGAGATCTATGAAGCCAGTAATGGTAATCAAGGAATTGAACTGATCTTAGCTGTAGAAGCAAAACTTGATTTAGTCATTTTAGATTTAAAAATGGATCAAGGTGACGGTATTGCGGTGATTAATATGTTGGCCTCCGAGCCCCGATTTACTGCCATTCCGATTGCGGTGATAAGCTCCTCGGATAAACGGACTTTAGAACTGGTGGATAGCATTATCACGGGTTTGAAACTCAACTTGCTTGGCGTATTTGCTAAACCTATCAATGTGAATGACATTTTAACGCCATTGCTAGACGCCTCCGACGATAGAAACCGTGCCCATCAAGATGAGTCTATCGTGCAAGACATGGCGGCGAATATCAATGTGCGGCAATTGCTCAAAAATGAACAATTAATTTTGTGTTATCAGCCTAAGATTAACCTTAAAACAAAGGAGATCATCGGTTTTGAAGTGCTTTCGCGGCTTTGCGATCAATCCAATGGCTATATTTATCCCGACGTTTTTTTGCCACTGGTGAATCAGCAGGGGCTAAATAGCTTGTTTTCGCGGATGGTTATTTCCCAAGCATTGCAATGTTGGTCGCGCCAACCGTTATTAATGGCGTTTGCCCTGTCGATTAACATTACTGCAGATGATTTGACCTGTGATGAACTCATTGAGTACATCATCGAATGTGGTCGTGAGTATAAACAAATCCATTTGATTTTAGAGCTCACCGAATCACAGGAAATCATTAACCAAGATAGAGTACTTAACTCTATTGCACGGCTGATCATCAATAATATTGATATTTCCCTCGATGATTTCGGTAAAAGTTATTCTACTTATGATCGTCTTGATGCCATTCCCTTTAAAGAGATCAAAATTGATAAAAGTTTTGTCTCCGATATGGATATCAATCACCAACATTATCTCATCGTAGAGTCCACCATCGCGCTTGCGCAGAAGATGCACGTAAAGGTGGTTGCAGAAGGCGTTGAGACAAGTGCAATAGAGTTAATTCTCTCTGAGTTGGGGTGTGATGTTGCCCAAGGTTATTTGTACAGCCCCCCGATTGAAGGTCGTTATCTTATTGATTGGATTGCTCAATATAATAGGAGTGCCTAATGTATGAATGCTAATACTGAGTTACCCAAGGCCTTATCTGTATTCTTTGAACAATACAACCAAGAACAGCAATCGCGACTGCGATTGACACTGATTGCTGAATTACAGCGAATGCGACTTGGGCTAGAACAATATGAGTCCTCTGACAGTATCGAAGGCCTGAAACATCAATTTACGGGTATTGCGCGCTACTTGCAGCTTAAAGATATGCTGTCTGTCATGGATGTTTGCGAGCGAGAGCAGTTTGAACATCAGTTATGCAGCTTGCTAAAGGCCGTAATGGATTACGCTAATGAGCTTTAAATATAGCGCTTGTATCAATATGTTCAGTGGCTTATGGGTCACTCTGTTGGTGCTGTGGTTAACCTTGTCCCACTCACGTTATGAATTTGACTCCATTTACAATAAAAAAGCAGAAGCGGTTTTTACTTCTTCACGGGATATGTTCTTACAACATGAAATTATGTTGGATGCGCTAAAATCGTTTTTTTATGCTTCGAGTGAGGTAACGTCACAGGAATTTGAGGTTTTTGCTAAGGACTTACTGAAGATCAAATCTGCTGTCGCTTTTACACTGACCCCCGAACTTGAACTGGCCTATATCTCTGATCAGACAATGGCGCCAGAACTTAAGCCACTTAAATTAGTCAAGAATAGTAAAGGGGAACTTCAGGCTAGCCTTGCCGATTACACGTTAGCAGTTGTTAATATCGATGGGCCTAATATGCTTTATTTAGTCTATGCCATTTCTCATCAGCGGATATTAGCGCGGATTGAGCAGGAGCAGGGTGTATGTATTAGCTATCAATTTGAACAATCGTTATTGCAAAGTTCATCCTGTAACCATGAGTTTTCCACAGGCATATTTTCAATGTTTAGCTACACAGATAGCCGAACTTTGGATATTCCTGGATACCAAACCCGTGTGAATTTACGCATAGAATATCAAGTGCCACAAAAAGAGGTTGTCGAGCTAATCGTGATTATCTTACTGATAGCTTCTCTTGGTATTACTCTGTCTTTTCTTTTGTACTTTAAGTCTAAAAATCAGCATATTGTAGAGCAGATTAAGCTCGATAATCGATCTAGATTAGCAGTACTTTCCAGCATAAATCATGAGATCCGCACTCCTATCAATGCCATTCTTGGCTACAGTCGCATGTTAAAAAAAGCGCGCTCACAACCACAAAAACTGGACGAAATTATCGATAAAATGACCTGGTCAGCTAACTTACTTTACTCGGTTGCCGAAAATACGTTGAATTACAGTAAGGCTGAAGCTGGGCAGTTAAAATTGAATCGGCATTTAGTCAATTTACACGAATATCTGAGCAATATTGAGGATTACTATCGTGCTTTTAGTGCGACATCGGGTAAACGTTTAAAGGTTGTCGTGAATGAGTCTCTGCCGAAGTTTATCGAGCTCGATGGGACTAAGTTATTCCAACTCATGACTAACATTATCAATAATGCCTTTAAATACAGTACGGGTAGCGAAGTGCATTGTTATATGGACTTACGCCTTAAACGTCACCATAAAGACCATAGTCCTATGCTTAGGGTACTGATCCGCGATTTTGGTGAGGGAATGTCAAAGGAAGCGCAGCGCGCTTTAGTTGATCCCTTTATGCACGCATCTAACTCATATACAACAACATCGGGCATGGGATTAGGACTCTATACTTGTAATCGATTGCTTGAGCAAATTGGCGGTAAGTTTATGTTGCGCAGTCAAAAGGGCAAAGGCACCACAGTGCTGTTACATTTTCCCTGCCAACTTACCGAGGTGAAAGAACGATTAACGATTCAATATGATCAACAAAAAGTGTTAATCATAGATGATAATCTGTTTAACCTTGAGATTTGCAAAGCCATGCTAGAGCACTATCATTTTCAAACCTTCAGTGTTGATAACGCCGCGCAAGCACTTAAGATGTTGATTCACTCATTGCCACATATTGTTATTGTGGATTACCGTTTACAAGATATGAATGGCTTGCAACTTATCAAACAGATGCAACAAACATTACAAAACCTTGCCAGTGATACCCAGCTTGAGCATCACTGTCGCTTCTTTTTGCTTTCAGCTAATGATAGCGATGATATTCCTGAGTTAGCATTATTCCCTGAGGTACATTTCATGCAGAAACCTTTTAGTGCTGAAATATTTCTCAGTAAATTGGCCGTAAAATCGTAAATTATCAAAGTATTGGATCTGATTTTTAAAGCTTATTTGCCGAATGTGTGGGATTTACATCGCGGTAGAGCCAATCCCGTTGCGGTAATATGGGGGTAAAGACAAAGACGCTGTGATTAGTGTAGAACGCTGCTAATCTAAACATGTCGGAGATCTTCTCTAAAAGCGTCATTGCTAGGAATAATCGATGGAAAAAGAATCTCTTGAGTCTGTTTACCCCTTTTTAACCGAAGCCTTACGGCTAAGCGAGAATGGCCTCGCTGTTTTGGACAAGCACAATCATTTTATCTTTTATAACCATACCTTTGCGAAAATGTTTGGTTTTGTTGATCAAGACATGGCTGGCCGGCATTTTGACGACATGATGCACTTTGCCTTTACCCATAAGCAAGGGCCTAAAATTGATCATGAAACCATAGAGGAATGGCTTGAACTTATTCATGCGAATCAACGTAAATCAGCTTTTCGACGTTTTGAAGTGGATCTGGTCGACGGTAGCTGGTTGCAACTTTCTGAGCAGGTTTATCACAATGGCGATATGGTCATTGTTTGCACCGATATTACCCAGTTAAAACAGGTCGAATTTGCCCTAAGGAATGCGCAGACTGAGTTGAATCGACTCGCACTCACCGATGAATTAACCGGTATTGCCAATCGACGGCATTTTTTCCAGCAGTTAGAGCATGAAATCAAACGCTTGAGTCGTCTACAGTTACCTTTGTGCCTTGTCATGATGGATATCGATTATTTTAAACTCGTTAATGATCGCTATGGGCATCAAGTGGGTGACAAGATATTGCAGCATTTTACCCAATTTATCAGTGCTCGCACGCGCCCATACGATATCTTTGGTCGCTTCGGCGGTGAGGAATTTGCGCTATTACTGCCAGAAACGTCGGTCGATGTCGCGCAGAAAATTGTGACGCGTATGATGTTAGCGCTTGCGAATGAAGATATTTCAGCGATAGTCGCCGATTTTCACTATCAATTTTCGGCAGGAGTGAGTGCGTTAACACCTGTGATCACTCATCATGCCATCGAAGAAAACTGCGGTATTTTAGCGCTTCAGTCTGTACCTTCACCTATTGAAATCGGGAGTCAGTGCCGTTCAGATGCTGAAAAGCTGGTGGCCGAGGCCGATAAAGCCTTGTACCACGCTAAAACTACGGGGCGAAATCGTGTCGTGGTTTGGGATGATGTGATATTAACGGCTAAAACTTAACGAACTCTGTGGTTGACGAAATCTAAGCATCGCGATACCAAACCAAGGGTAAGCGCTGCTTGGCTCCTATTCTTAACTTGATATTGCACTTAATGCAGCGTTTTGTTCCTGTGCATTTTCACCTAAAATAGCCAGCTTAATTTGTCTCTCACTGCATAGGGTTCAAGGGAAGCCGTGTTAATCAATCAGCAATATAACCGCCATGGACCCGATTATCGATTTGGTGAGCAAGTCACTTTTCTTGATATTAAACAAACCTTTGGTTTTAGCCATGTGCGTGTGGGCCGCTGGGTGACGCGGGATGAATCTCGCATTGCTGCGGATTTAGTGTTTGATTCGCTCGCCGATCTGGCCTTTATCTTAAAATTGCCACCTTTGACTTTAGGGCTGCGGGAAACCGTCAGCCTGGCCTTTGGTCATGGCGGTCAAAAGGGCGTTCAGGCCCATTATGCACCCGCGACCCGAGAGTTGGCATTGGCTAAAAATGCAGGTGCAGGTGCTTTAGCCCATGAGTTTTGGCATGCGTTTGACCATTATATTGCCGCTAAATCATTCAAACCCACTAATAAGCGGTTTCAGTGTGCGAGCGATCTTTGGCTATCCGATCTGCCCATCATAGAGCATCCATTAAATGCTCGATTATCTGAGATCTTCAAAGTGACATTGTTGAGTGGAGAGGGTGATGAGCCCCATAATTATGTTCGCCGAGCGATTGCATTAGATAAAAAACATGGGATGCAGTACTTCTCTCGGCCAACGGAGATGATGGCGCGAGCATTTGAAGCCTGTATTGAATCCTATACTGATATTTCAAATCCGTATTTAGTGTCGGGAACCCGTTTTTCAGCGATGGCAAAGGAGGGGGCTTATCCCGATGAGGCCCACAGACAAGTGATTTTTCAGGCGCTGATCAATTACTTTGAACCGTTGGGGATCGCATTGGGTAAAAATCCCCTTAACTAGGGTGTGTTGACGTTTTGAGTCATGCATTTGAACAGAGGTTAATTTAGCGTCGCTAGAGGGCAAGGCAAAATGTAAAACGACATTCGCCTTAGGTATTTTGAATGTGTTTTGAATGCGAATGGCAGTGGACAGGGGGAGGGTCACGAGCCGTTTGAAGACTGATTGCCAATCACAAGCTCGCGTGCTTAGTCGACAACGTTTGCCAACAATAGGCCAAACTATGGCGAATCGCATCAAGATATTGAGATGCCTGAGTATCCATTAAATACCAATAGCTGGGTTTTGATTCTGGCATGTGGTTGAAAAATAAAGCTTCAGCATTGATGAGCTGGCTAGAGTGAGCAAATTGTAGCCAAATGTTAATGGGTGTATGCGCCAGTGTGATTAGCCATTCAAGTTGCATCTGCCGCGTGGCTGGATTTAGCGCATCTGCGATTAATAAACTCGACTCTTGTAAACGCACAAGTAAATCAAAGGGATTACCTGCGTTTATCCTAGGTGCGACTTGGCATGGTTGCATTTGGTTTATTGCGGATAGGCGAGGTAAAAATACGGACGCTAAGCTAAATTCAGGCCAGTCGAGCGATGGTACCAAAGCCAGGGCAATCCGTCGTTCGCCTAACCAATTATGCACCATGCAAGGTAAGTGATCGTCAGGTGGTAAATCACTTGGTCTTGATAAACTCGGAAACAGCGACATACGCTGTACTTGCACAAAGCGAGACAATTGCTGCATCAATACTATTGTGGTTAACCCAGATGAAGGCCAGCAGCCAAGCTGAGGTGTTAATTCAATCGCAACTTGCGTCAAGGCTTGGGTAAGCAGACCACTTTGTGGATGACCTTGTACCACAAAGGCATATTTTGATTCAGCAAAACCACCGTTGGCGATATTTACTATCTGATTATTTACATTGCTGTTTTCAGCCCATTGAGTACCGTTAAAAATAAATGTCGTACCTGTGGTCGCAGGCTGCCAATCGCCGGAAGCATTACCAATAATGGTCACTTGCTCAAAGGCAAGAGTGTCCACTAGAGCTTGCAGATCTAATTTAGCATGTGGCATCTGCAAATGTTGATGCATGTGGGTGTGAGACTTAGGCATAGGCGGAACATCTGTTTTACGAACTCAAAATGGACTTCATTGTAATGGATTATCCCCCTGAGCCCAAAGGGTTAATCCATTGAAGTTTACCGGATGCTGTTTTAATGCAGGATAGTTTAGCTTTAGGTATACCGCGCATAAAAGTGATGCGCGGTATTGGCAATTAACAATTAGACTAAAAATTATAACTCAGGCTAAGTTCGACATTTCGCGGTTCGCCGAAGAAACCTTGATTATAGAAATCGATACTAGAGTAGTAAGAAGCTATTTGCCGTAGGAACTCGGCGCTAACAATAGGCTCGAAATGAGCGCTGCTAACAAGGTTTTATCCATCATGATTCCCCATCATAGTATTTTGTGACCGGCATTCTAATTGAAAACAATTCCCAGTACATCGTATTGATAACAATTTGCATTACCTTTACACTCGCGAAATACGATAAGTGTTAGGAAAGTCACAAATGGCGAAGATCAGTAACCGATTCTGGTTTATGTTGCATGGTTGGGTGTCGCTCCCAATTTGGTTGTTATTTTGTTTTATCTGCTTGACGGGGACGATTGCGGTACTGAGTCATGAGATCACTTGGTTAACGAATCCTGCATCGAGGGCGTTGAACCCTAATGATTTACCCGTAAAACCGGTTAGTGAATTGATGACGATTGTTGAGGAAGCCTACCCAAGTGCGGCAGTCTCTGGCGCTATGACCTTAGAACCTTATATGGTCAATGTGATCATGTTCAGTGACGCTGATAAACCCTATGCCATGGCCTATGTCAATCAATATACTGGTGAGGTCCAACAGATTAATGAAGGCATGACATTTGCCGGCTTTATCAGATCTTTGCATGCTTGGTTATTATTTCCTTGGCAAAGCGGTTACAGTTTGGGCTATTACCTTGTCTGTTCGATGGCGCTGTTTATGCTCGCGTCTTTAGTGACGGGACTCATTGTTTATAAACGTTTTTGGCGAAGTTTTTTTGCTCCGAAATTGCGAGTGAGTCAAGGTAAAAAGACACTATTGGCCGATTTGCATAAATTGTCTGGTGTGTGGTCTATTTGGTTTATCGCGATTATGGCCGTTACCGGATTATGGTATTTAGTCCAAGCCATTTTTTGGCATGCAGATATTGATATCGAGCCACATGCGCCATTGGTTGCTGCTGAGCAATTGCCCTTTATCCAAAAGGGTGATGTGAATCCCGTTGATCCAAGCGTGTCATTTGCACAAGCCTTAACATTAGCGCAAACACACTTTCCAGACTTTCAACCAAGCTATGTGATGAAACCAGAGCATAATCGTGACATGTATCATCTGAGTGGTAGCGGCGATCACATTTTTTACGATCAGTATTCTTACAACCTCAGCATTAACCCTTGGACGGGGGAGATTGCAAAAACGACATCACCCGAGACGATGACAGGAATACAAACGCTAATGCATATCGCAGATCCTTTGCATTACGGTACCTTAGGTGGTATCTGGACAAAAATCATTTGGTTTATTTTTGGGGTGATCCTATCGGGTATGTCAATCACGGGATTTATGATGTGGGGACTGCGTAATGTGCGTGCAATTAAAAAAATGGAATCCCCCAGTACTGTGGCAGATAGGTTAGAGGAGGTACGTTAATGGCTTTCATTCATTCAACTTTTTGGCAAAAAAATAAATATAAACTGAGTGGGTTTATTCTATTGCTCCCCCTATTGTTTTTATATCAGTCGCTAACACCTACATTTCCACCGGCCTGGCAGGCTCAAGAGTTAGGTGAATTTAAAATAGCCCCTTTACCCTTAGATCTAAAAGCACCCTATGTGCATCATGATGACTATGTGAAAGATTTTATGTTGGTTTTTGAAAAAGGTGAGGTAGGCAATATACGCCAAGGCTATGCCAATATTGGAACGCAGGCTTTGCCAATAGCAGATTTACAGCGCAGTGAGAATGGTATTTTACACGGTAATAAGCATGGCCAACACGTACACGCCATCGCAACTAAGACGCTAACCTCCGCCGATAGTCTGTGGATATCGATAGAGAATTGGCAAGGTGAGTGGCAAGTGGCAAAGTGGCCTCTGCCTGCCGAGCTAATAGTACAGACACACTGAATGAGGTAAAAGCTAAACACTAATGGCGATCCTATGGAGTAATAATCGCAGGGTCGCTTTTAGTGGCGTAGATTAAGAATGATTAACCGAATACGGGTAAAGAATAACCTTTTTCACCGTAAACTCTCACTTTTGAAGGCATAAACACAGCGGGGACGTTTATTCCTCATTAATAAATGATGAATTTGTTATATACATCACCAAAATACAAATGAAAGTGATTCGCAATAGTGTTACCGTATGTTCATCCTAAATAAACTCCCTAAATTACTATGCGCTTTTATCTACTACCTCTCGCGTCTGCCATTACTTTGGCATTAAACCCTTTGTCAGTTTTGGCTGCAGAGCCGTCTTCTGCAGCAGATGCAAATGATCAAAATATTGAAAAAATAACAGTGATGGGCAAGTACACTGTGAGTCGAACCATTGATACCGCCACAGGTTTAGGGCTGTCACTGCAGGAAACGCCACAGTCAGTGAGCATCTTGACCGCTGAACGGATCCAGGATCAGGCACTCAATACCGTTGTTGATGTGGTTAATAACACAGTAGGTTTGTCTTCATCTAAAACAGATAACGTTCGAAATGGCTTTATGGCCCGTGGTTTTGCGGTTCAGAATTACCAGATTGATGGCGTACCTTTATCTTGGAGCTTGGGGGGCGATGCAGGTGAGACTGTGTCAGATATCTCTCTGTACGAGCGTGTAGAGGTGGTGCGTGGTGCAACAGGCTTACTAACGGGGGCAGGGGATCCTTCTGCTTCAATCAACCTAGTGCGCAAACATGCCGACAGTGACGAACTTAAGGGCTATGTTGATGTTGCTACGGGTAGCTGGGATAAAAAACAAGTTACCGCAGATGTTTCTAATGGCCTCAACGACAGTGGCAGTGTGCGCGGTCGCATGGTCGCGAAATATGTCAATAGCGATTCTTATCAGGATCTTTATCAAGATCGTAAGACTATTCTTTACGGCGTAATTGATTCAGACATTACTGACAACACTATGCTGCGCATCGGCGGTAGTTACAATAACAACAACCCCAAAGGAGCGATGTGGGGTGCGTTACCAGCAGTATTCAGCGATGGTTCGGCTACTGATTGGGATGTTTCTACTACAACAGCGGCAGATTGGAGCCGTTGGGAAACGACTAACATCAACTATTTTGCTAACTTGAACCATTATTTCAGCAATGGTTGGCAGTTGGTGGCGAACTATAATCGCATGGAATATGAAACCACCACCAAAATGATCTATATGTCTGGCTTGCTGAATAAAGAAACCGGTGCAGGTTTGAGCGGTCAGCGTTATCACAGCCATGGTGAAAGTAACTCTGATAATTTCGATTTTCAGTTGAAAGGCGATTACCAACTCTTTAACCGTGAGCATCAATTTGTGACTGGTGCCTTATACAGCAAACAGAAATCCTATGCTGATACCTATGAACCCATCCGTGAGAATATGACAGGCTGGGACTCAAAGGCAGTTGAAAACTTTTATGATTGGCAAAGCAACGCCTTTGAAGAGCCTGAATGGTCAACAAACGCCAATCGTCAGTTGAATATGGATACCGAGCAGAAAGGTTTCTACGCAGCAACTCGGCTAACAATTACCGATGATTTGAAAGTGATTGCTGGTGGCCGTATTTCTAGTTGGAACCGCGAAGGGGTCAGCTATGGTACTGATACCAACTTTGGTGATGATGGCGTGTTCGTTCCTTATGTTGGCGCCTTGTATGACATAAACGAAGAGCATCGTGTTTACGCCAGTTATACCGAAATATTTAATCCGCAGAATAAACAAGATGCTAGCGGTAACTATCTGGATCCACTCGAAGGTAAAGCCTATGAAATCGGTTTAAAGAGCGCTTATCTGGACGACCGTCTACACACCACTGTGGCACTGTTTAAGATTGAACAGGATAATTTTGCTAAGCAAGATACAGACTTTGAGCCGACGGATGAGCAAAAAGCAAATGGTCAGACAAGTGCTTATTATGCAATACAAGGTACTAAAAGTACTGGCTTTGAGTTAGAAGTTGTAGGTGAGTTTATTGATGGCTGGAATATTTCGGCAGGTTACTCTCAATTCACCGCAGAAGATGCAGAAGGCAAAGAACTTGAAACCACGAGCCCTCGCAAACAGTTTAAACTCTTTACTACCTATCAGTTTGTCGATCATTTACCTGAATTAACTGTTGGCGGTGGCGTTAACTGGCAGAGTGATAGTTACGCACAAAATGATAGCGTTGTAATTGAGCAAGATGCTTATTCACTCGTTAACCTAATGGCTCGTTATAATCTGGCGGAAAATATGGACCTACAACTAAATCTCGAAAACCTGCTGGATGAAAAATACTATGCCTATATGTCTGCAGCATCCTATATGCCTCTTGCATACAGTGTGTATCATTACGGAACCCCACGTAATGTGACCCTGAGCTTTAATTACCGCTTTTAAATTTTCCGCTAAATAAAAGGAGTAGCCGATTTATCGGCTACTCCTTTTTTATCTTCTATTATTGTTATTCTAAATATTTTGATGGCTTTTTTCGTGCGTATTAACGACTCAGTACTGATATCGGTAAATATTGGGCTAGCTCACCTATGGTTCGTTCCCAAATCTAATACTGTTATTAACTGAAAACGGGAAGATGATGCCCTTCAATCTAGTTATGGAAGTGCAACATATTGTATTGGTAGTTTTCCCTCTTTATTGTGCGCATTGTATTGTCAAGAATCAGTGCGGCAACGAACAGAGTCAATAGAAAAATATAGGTATACTCATGCCATTAGCCTTATTACAAGGTTGTGGTTTATCGCCAGCTTTTTAAGCTAAAGACCAGATGTTACATAGATTAAGCAGTTATTGGACTGATAAAGTATTTTATGTTGATGACAAGATGTCAACAATTCATATCAATAATAGCCATCAGCTTTTGACTATTTAGTTAATAATCATTTCAAAACTGCACTTTTAATGAGACATAATGTCATAGTAAATATGGGCTTGTTTAGTAAGTTTACTTTCATCAATGCATAGAAAAGTGATTCATTTTTCACAGTAAAGACCAAGGACTCCCGTTTTGAGGAGAATAATATGCAAATAGAAACGCTTTATGATGTTATGCAATGGACTAGAAGTATACACCAACAGCTGCATGCATTTGCGGCACATTGCGCACTTACAAATGATAGCGAAAGAAGCGGATTACTGTTGGAGTATATTTCAGCCCACGAGCAAAAAATGGCACTGGTTATCAGACAGTTCGAAGATAATGGCAATAGCAATGCACTTAACACTTATTGTCGGCATTATTATGAAAAAACCGCTATTCCTTTTAACACCATAGGTGAACATCCATTTAAGAGGATGGATACGGATGAAATAGCGATGGCCACACTTGAGTATCATAAAAATATTGTAGGGCTGTTTGAATATCTACAAAACTGCAGTTCTGCACCTTCCGTAACTGAATTTCTTAGCAATATACTGTCTCTTGAAGAAGCTGAAAAGCGATTGCTGGCACGTAATATGAAACAAATCGATGACTTCTAGTATGTCTGCTAAAAATCACATCCTTGTACCTATTGCTCGGTGTAGCCTCGGTATTTATTCTGTAGTTCAGATATTGAAATCTTGACTTCTGTGGGTAACAAGTAGATCTGCCATCACAATAATTATTGATTAGCCTTGAAACTAGAGTGTATGACTTAAACTGCCACCTTATTAAGGATTAACATGAATCAACCCCTGATCATTGATTACTACTCTGATATTCTTTGTGTATGGGCTTGGGTTGCATAACAACGTATTGAGGAGTTAAATAAAAAGTTAGAAAATAAAATTCATTTTAAATATCATTATCTTGATGTATTTGGTGATGTTCAAACAAAAATTGAGACACAATGGAAACAGAAAGGTCAATATAATGGTTTTGCAGAGCATGTACATAAATCTGCATCTATCCGTGATGACGTTCCTACAAACTCAAAAATATGGACTGAAGTCAGACCGACAACGTCGGCCAATGCTCATTTAGTGCTTAAAGCCATTGAACTTATCTATGACAAAAACACCAGTATCAATATGGCATTGAAATTTCGGAGTGCATTTTTTATCGACGCATTGGATATTGGTAAGCTTGAAATACTTTATGATCTGGTTGATTTCTATGGGCTGGAACAGAAAAAAATCACCTCAAGCGTTCATGATGGTTCTGCTATAGCCGCATTAATGAGCAACTACCAAAAGTCAGCACAACAAAATCTACAAGGCAGTCCAAGTTATATTATCGACGAAGGTAGACAAATATTTTATGGTAACGTAGGTTATCGTGTTCTTCTTGCGAATATAGAAGCATTATTGTAAAAATCAGCAGTCGAGGCTAATTGGTGCTAAACAACCTTAGACTACCAGCTGTGGTTTTCTAAGCTCTACAAGATGCTATAAACACCTCTAGATCATTTTAACGTTTTAGAGTTATACCTCTTAGTTCCTTCTGAGTTTATCCACTGAACACTCATATACATATTTTTAATGGCATCGATGACATACCAAAATGTAGCTACATTAGGTATCAGCTGATGTTTCATTGTGTTTTAAGTTAAATTGCAGATTAAAATATTTATAATGTGTACGCTATCGCATAGACACACTTTTAGATAAATTATAAATTGGATACAGAGTTTAGATTGATATGCCTTTAATGGGTAAGCTTTATCTTAATAAGATGGTTTATGTTGTTTAGCTTGATGTTTTGGCTCATCATTAGGATGTCAGCTTTAGCTGAAAAATCACTAGATAATTAAATAATTGAATTCAGCCATGACTAATGCTGAATTTCAGTAAATAAAATAATCTCCACAATTTATACTTAAGATAAAATTCAAGATTGCTACATAACCACCCTTATTTAAACCAATGTTATATTGTAAAATTAATACCTAAGTTGACGCGGTGTGATTGATGTGTAACCAGTCGCACAATTTTATGAAAACACGGGAATTTATTTTTCCCGTCTAATTTACCATATGGTTTTACTGATATTTTACCAACTAAGATATTTACTTAAAATATGTAGATGTTTGCTAAAAGCTATTTACTAAAAATGAACAATAGCTCATAGCTGATTGTTAGCGCTCATTATTATTTAGATGTTATATCAACAACAAAAGGAAATTGACCATGAACAAAGACCAGATAGAAGGTTCAATAAAAGACGCAGCAGGCAAAGTGCAGCAAAAAATTGGTGAGATAGTTGGCAACCCGAAACAGCAGATGAAAGGGGTTCAGAAACAAATAAAAGGTAAAACTCAAAAAGCAATTGGTAATGTAAAAGAAGCGGCTAAGGATGCCGAAAAACACAGTTGATGTCAGCGGCTTTTACAATTAAGTAAGCACCTTAAGCATAAAGTTTGGCAGCTTTATGTGGGTATTTAAAAGGATCTTAGTCATATTGATTAAGATTTCTGGTTCGAGTTATATCCATAATGTCTAGGAGACTCTCATGAGTATAGGAACAATATTATTGGTGGTTTTGATTCTGATGCTGATCGGTGTGGCTCCGACTTGGCCACACAGTAAGAGCTGGGGGTACGGCCCGAGCGGTGGATTAGGTTTGGTAGTATTGATCCTCGTTATATTCCTTCTACTCGGTAAAATTTGAGCGATAAAGCCTAAGTGATGTATGACTTCAATATTGAGTCATCATTTCTAACTGCCGTAGGTAGCTAAAAATAGTGAGTGATGTTTTTAGTCGTTCAAAAATGGCTGACATCGCTCGTTTTTCTTGCACGGCAGTGCTCGCCATTCTGAGATTGAAAGGTCCTATACGCCTAAGATTTACACGCAAGATATTTCGTTAAGGTAGCATGAGGTGAAGTCCTTCACGCTAAAAATGAAAGTCACTAAGTCCGTAGAATACAGTGTCCGTAGTAATACATTTGCACGCTAGTATTCTGCAAGGCTGTATGAAATGAGCTAAATGGTGCAATAACACATACAGAGGTTTGTATTATAAGAACGGCAGCTTAGTGACTAAAGGCGTTTGCTCACGAAAATGGCTTACTCAAACAGCCAGATTGAATGCTTATTTGTGAACAATAGCTGTGTGAGCAACAGGCGTATCTGTAAAAAGGTAATGTTTTAGCTGTTTATCAAAGCTCGGATCTTGTCTCCTTATCCATTCTTGTAGCATTGCAGCATGTTCTTTTTCTTCATCTCGATTATGTATGAGTATCTCTCTCAACTCATTATTTTTGCACGCATCAACTCTTTGGTTATACCAGTCTATTGCTTCAAGCTCTTCCATCAGTGATGTAAGTGCACGGTGCATGTCCTTGGTTTCATCGGTGAGTTCAGTAATGGGTTCATGATAACCTTCATTCGACATTTGGGATTTCCTCGCTAAATGCAGATAGGATCGCTCACTATTGAGCAGTGATGATAATTGCAGATGATTGTCTGAACGCTATTTTCAACGAACAGACTTTGAATGCATTATTCTGCGACCTTAACCGTCGAGTGTCTGTTCGATGCCGTACTTAGTCAAAAATTTTTAGGCAGCTCGTTTAAAAGGATTGGAGAGGGCGCAGAAATACCACTGCGAATATTTGATTTAGCACAGGATATTACTTTGGATTTTGAACTTTGAGATATTTGGGAATGAATTTTAAATCAAAAGATAAAGGCAGTGAAAACCATAAACACCTGCTTTAAAAGGCAGATTAATTGTATTTAGCTTGATAAGCAGGGGGGGGGATTAATGAAATACATAATAAGAAATGGTACACCCGAGTGGACTCGAACCACCGACCCCTACCATGTCAAGGTAGTGCTCTAACCAACTGAGCTACGGGTGCACTGTTTGAATTTCAAATTTAGACTCTTTGAAGAGAGTGGTACACCCGAGTGGACTCGAACCACCGACCCCTACCATGTCAAGGTAGTGCTCTAACCAACTGAGCTACGGGTGCATCGCAAAATTTAACAAGCTATTCAAAAGCGTTGCGCCTTGGAACGAGCGCTATATTAGGGGCATAGCGCAGGGCTGGCAAGCAAAAAAAACAAATTTGTCGTCAAATGGTGAATTGCTGTGCAACTTGCCCAGTGTTTCAACAATGCCGCCGATAAAACCGCAATTTCTTATTCGCTTTACTTCAGAGAATGCATCGAAATCAAACTGATAAACCAAAAGGCGAGCACTGTCGCTCGCCATTAATGCAATCAATGGTGAACACTGTCACCTTCAATAAGGCTCAAATGCACGCCATGCTTTTGGATGTAACGCAGACGAATGAAAAATAACAGCGCTGCTGAGGTCAAGCCCGCAATCAATCCTGCCCAGAATCCATGGGCGCCCATCGCGGGAACGATATGGTCCGTATAAGCCAAAGTATAACCGAGTGACATCCCTATGCCCCAATAGGAAAACAGCGTGATATAAAAGGCACTGCGGGTATCTTTATAACCACGTAGGGCTCCGGCGGCAACCACTTGGACTGAATCTGATAATTGATACAGTGCCGCCATCAACATCAAGCTGCCGGCTAGGGCAACCACTTCAGGATCACCATTATAAAGTTTCGCAATTTGGAATCTAAATAATACGGTCAAAACCGCTGTCGTTAGAGCAAGGGATAGTGCCAGCCATAAGCCCACTTTAGTGACCACCGCGGAAATATCAGCGCGATCACGGCCTAAGTAATAACCAATCCGAATCGATACCGCGATACCGATAGATAACGGCAGCATAAATACGATGGCAGAAAAGTTGAGCGCAATCTGGTGACTTGCGACCACTGTTGCGCCAAGTGGCGCGAGTAATAGCGCTATGATGGCAAATAAACTCACTTCAAAAAACAGCGCCATTGCTATCGGCATGCCGAGTTTGGTCATTTTCTTCATCGTTTCAAAGTCTGGGCGATGAAATTTACTGAAGGGAGCTAAAGCTGCGAATTTTTTATGTAACTGCATGTAAATAGTCATGGCAACTAGCATGGCCCAGAATACGAGAGCAGTGGCGATACCACAGCCTGCGCCGCCCATGGCCGGTACGCCAAAGTGTCCATAGATAAAAATATAGTTAGCGGGGATATTTACGGCTAGACCGACAAAACCAATGACCATGGTCGGTAAGGTATAGGATATACCTTCACTGCAGCCACGTAGCACTTGATAAAGCACAAATGCGGGTGCGCCCCATAAAATACCGTCGAGATATCCTATGGTTAAGCGGTATAATTCGGGTTCTAAATCCATATGGCTAAGCACAAAGGGCGCAGATGCGAGGAAAACCATCACGCCAATGCCGCCAATGATGGCAAGATAGGCACCTTGAAAGGCCAAAGGTTGGATGGCTTTTTGATTATTCGCTCCATTGTAGTGGGCAAATAAAGGCGTAAAAGCCATCAGTAAACCTTGGACGAACAGAATAGCGGGTAACCAAAGGCTAGTGCCGACCGCAACAGCGGCCATATCAACCGCGCTAACACGGCCCGCCATAACGGTATCAATAAAGCCCATCATGGTCTGAGTGACCTGAGCTATTAGCACCGGCAGCGCCAATTGGATTAAACGTTTGGCTTGATAGCCTGAATGATTCATAAATACAGCCTTTAACGATTAAGCGAGCAGAAAATGTTTACAGGTATAGTTCAAGCCACCTGCGAGGTGGTTGCAATACATAAGAAAGATGGCCTAAATACCCTTGAGGTAGCGTTCGAACCTGATTTGCATGAGGGACTTGCGATTGGTGCAAGTGTGGCAAATAACGGGGTATGTCTTACTGTGACTCAGGTCGTTGATGATAGGGTATTTTTCGACGTAGTGGAAGAGACCTTGCGACTGACGAATCTGGCTAATTTGTCTATAGGTCAAAGCGTTAATGTTGAGCGTTCGTTAACTTTTGGTAGTGAAATTGGTGGGCACATTCTCTCTGGCCATATCCATACTAAGGCCAAAGTCATCGATATTAGCCATACAGAACAGCATTATGATCTGACACTGGGCATTGAGCCTAAATGGATGGATTACATTTTTTATAAAGGTTTTGTTGGGGTCAACGGCTGCAGTTTAACGGTTGGCGAGGTGAGTGACTCAGGCTTTAAATTGCACTTAATCCCTGAAACCTTAAAGTTGACCAATTTAAGCCTGTGCAAAGTGGGGGATGAACTCAATATTGAGATCGACAGCCAAACACAAATTATCGTTGACACAGTCGAGCGCGTGCTGGCCAGGCGTTTTAACGAACAAGCACGTTAGTTTTGTGACATCGCAACGTGTAGTGCAATCTCGTTTAATAGATTTGCTCGTCGTCTGAATCGATATACAGCTCAACCGTTCGTCTCGATTCATCGATGTGTAAGCGTAAGTGAATCGGATTACAACAAATTCGGCAGTCATCGTAATAATCTTGGTCTCCACAGCTGGCATCGATACTGATATCTTGATGGTGCCCGCAGTGGGGACAAGCAATAACTTTGTTCATGACTCTCATGGTGCAACTCCTTATCGCCAATAGAGCGAATCGCTCTGCTCAATCAACGCATCTCACACTTCGTACGCTTATATTGTCTGCGCTTTGTCGATATTCGAAACCTGAGTGCGCTTTATGTGCTTCCTATTTGAGTATACAGCAGAGTGCAGTGCACTGACTTAGATGAAGTCGGTCTCAAAACGCAGCATGATAGACCTTCTGGTTAAATATTTTCTTGTTGGATCATTATCTCTTCTAAAAACTAGTCCTTTGCCGTCACTAACCCCTCCATTTCATTGCTGTGTAACACGCCATCGCGGGTATTTTGGGTAATATCCAGCGTTAAACGCTGCATCTGTTGCTCAAGTTCACTTTTAATATCAACGAGTAACACTTGAATATCAATCAAAGATTTGCTTGTAATTTTCACCTGCGGCTCAGGTAAAGCGGTTGCAGTGTGCGTGAGTGTTACAGCCAGTAGAATGCAGTTCAACATATCAACTCCCTTGTCATGTTTTCAGTGATGCCCAATAAACTGGCGCTAGAATAGGGGAGTTAGATGACCAAGAAGTTACCAAGACACTGCAAAATCATGAATTTGCTTTTTGTTTCCAATCCCAATTCTGGTCAATATGCTTGCGCCTTTTAGCTACAATCCCTTAGAATAAATGCCCTGCTACGCAAGGCGGCTAAGACTCCTGTACTGTCTTAACCTAGCGAGCATTTCTCTTACATTAACTAAAACCAAGTGGCCCTACGTGTGGGTCACCACTGGAAAGGACATTTCATGCCTGTAATTACACTTCCCGATGGTAGCAAACGCGAGTTTGCCCATGCTGTATCGACCCTCGATGTTGCCGCTGATATTGGCCCTGGTTTAGCGAAAGCTTGTATCGCTGGCCGCGTTAATGGCGAATTAAAAGATGCTTGCGATCTCATTGAAACCGATGCTGAGCTATCAATCATTACCGCCAAAGACGAAGAAGGTGTTGAAATTCTTCGCCATTCTTGCGCGCATTTATTAGGTCACGCGATTAAGCAAATGTGGCCAGAAACCAAGATGGCGATTGGTCCTGTTATCGATAATGGCTTCTACTATGATATCGACCTTGAGCACAAGTTGACTCAAGATGACATCGACGCCTTAGAAAAGCGCATGCTTCAACTGGCAAAAACCAACTATGACGTAGTAAAACGTGTCGTTAGCTGGCAAGAAGCCCGTGATACATTCGCTGCGCGCGGTGAAGATTATAAGATTGCCATTCTGGATGAGAACATCAGCAAAGACGCGACGCCTGCGCTATATCATCACGAAGAATACACTGACATGTGTCGTGGACCGCACGTACCTAACATGCGTTTCTGCCAACATTTTAAATTAATGAGCATTGCCGGCGCTTATTGGCGTGGCAACTCAGAAAACAAGATGTTGCAACGTATCTATGGTACCGCTTGGGCCGACAAAAAAGCCCTGAGTACGCACTTAACCCGTCTTGAAGAAGCGGCTAAGCGTGACCACCGTAAAATCGGTAAGCAGCTCGACTTGTATCACATGCAAGAAGAAGCACCGGGTATGGTGTTTTGGCATAACGACGGTTGGAGCATCTTCCTCGAATTAGAAAGATTCATTCGCCGTAAGCTAAACCAATACACTTACCAAGAAGTAAAAGGCCCATTAATGATGGACCGCGTGTTGTGGGAACGTTCTGGTCACTGGGATAAATACTCAGAAGCCATGTTCACGACCAGCAGCGAAAACCGCGAATACGCCATCAAACCAATGAACTGCCCAGGCCACGTGCAGATCTTCAACCAAGGGTTGAAATCTTACCGCGATTTGCCATTGCGTATGGCTGAATTTGGTTGCTGTCACCGTAATGAACCTTCAGGCTCGTTACACGGATTAATGCGTGTACGTGGCTTTACGCAAGATGACGCCCATATTTTCTGTACTGACAGCCAAGTTCAAGAGGAAGTGAGTGCCTGTATCCAGATGGTTTACGATACTTACGCGACCTTCGGCTTTGAAAATATCGTAGTAAAACTGTCGACTCGCCCAGAGAAACGTATCGGTGACGATGCGATGTGGGACAGAGCGGAAGAAGCACTTAAGCAAGCTCTGCGTGCCAATAATATTGAATTCACTATTTTGCCAGGCGAAGGCGCGTTCTACGGACCAAAAATCGAATTTACTTTACACGATTGTTTGGACCGAGCGTGGCAATGTGGTACTGTGCAGCTCGATTATGCGTTGCCAAGCCGTCTTGGTGCAACTTACGTTGCCGAAGATAACAGCCGTCAGACCCCAGTGATGATCCATCGTGCTATTTTAGGCTCTTTGGAACGATTCTTGGGTATCTTGATAGAAGAATATGCAGGACGTTTCCCAACTTGGTTAGCCCCAATGCAAGTTGTCGTGATGAATATCACTGATAAACAGGCTGATTATGTTGAAGAAGTCGTAAAATTCTTCAAAGAACAAGGTATTCGAGCGTCTTTTGACTTGAGGAATGAGAAAATAGGCTTTAAAATACGCGAGCACACCTTAAGGCGTGTCCCTTATTTGTTGGTCGTTGGCGATCAAGAAATGGAAAATAAGGAAGTAGCGGTGCGTACCCGTGATGGTATCGATTTAGGTAAGATGCGACTTGAAGATTTCGCCACTAAAATCCATCAACAGATTTCGCTCCGTAGTCTCAAATTGTTGGAGGAATAGGTCATAAAGATCAAAAAAACAGCAGGGCGTCAGCCGGCCCCTAATAGAATCAATGAAGAAATCACAGGTGTACCAGAAGTACGCTTAACAGGCATTGATGGTGAAGCTATTGGTGTGGTAAGCATCAGAGATGCTCAGAATTTGGCAGATGAAGCAGGTGTAGACCTAGTAGAAATCAGCCCAAATGCTGAACCTCCAGTATGTCGCATTATGGACTACGGTAAGTTCCTTTTTGATAAGGCTAAGTCAGCCAAGGAACAAAAGAAGAAGCAAAAGCAGGTTCAGGTCAAGGAAATTAAATTCCGTCCTGGAACTGACGAAAACGACTATCAGGTAAAACTACGCAACCTGATACGTTTTCTGGAAGACGGGGACAAAGCGAAGATTACGCTTCGTTTCCGAGGTCGCGAAATGGCACACCAAAACCTGGGTATGGATCTATTGAACCGTATCAAGGCTGATTTGGACGAGTATGCGGTTGTTGAATCTTTCCCGAAAATGGAAGGCCGACAAGCAATTATGGTGCTAGCGCCTAAAAAGAAATAAGTAGGGCAAAACTTAAAGTAGCAAAGGTCTATGGCCTTTGCTCGCCTTGCTTTTTATTAAACATCCCAATGCGGAGTTTTAGAAATGCCTAAAATGAAAACAGACAAGGGTGTAGCGAAGCGTTTTAAGAAAACCGCTAATGGTTTCAAGCGCAAGCAAGCACACTTACGTCACATTTTGACGAAAAAAAGCACTAAACGTAAACGTCACTTACGTGCCAAATGTTTAGTATCAAAAGCTGACGTTCCAGCAATCGCGCGTCAATTACCTTACGCTTAATTTAGGAGATTAGAAAATGCCAAGAGTTAAGCGTGGTGTAACCGCTCGTGCTCGTCACAAGAAAGTTTTAAAACTAGCTAAAGGTTATTATGGCGCTCGTAGCCGTACTTACCGTGTTGCTGTTCAAGCAGTAACTAAAGCTGGTCAATATGCTTACCGTGACCGTCGTCAGAAAAAACGTCAATTCCGTCAACTTTGGATTGCACGTATTAATGCTGCCGCTCGTCAAAATGGTCTGTCTTACAGCCGTTTCATCAACGGTCTGAAAAAGGCGTCTATCGAAATCGATCGTAAGATTTTGGCTGACATCGCTGTATTCGATAAAGTTGTATTTGCAACTTTAGTTGAAAAAGCAAAAGAAGCGTTAAACTAAGAAATTAGTTTGTTGCTGTAGAGAAGGGACCATTTGGTCCCTTTTTTTGTGCGCCATTTTAGGCTCAACGAAATGATTTTACTTACCTAAGAACTTATATAAGTACTATCTAAGTGGTGCGGAATTAAGAATCGCAAAGGAAAGACATGTGCGTGCGTGAACAGTACTGACTGGTAAGCCCGCAAAAATTTTTGCTATTGCTTAACAATTTTGACCTAAAAAAATAGCAGGCTAAGCCTGCTATTCGTTGAAAAATCGAGTCTAATTATTTTTTAGCGTCTAAATAACGCTCTGCATCGAGTGCGGCCATACAGCCTGTACCGGCAGAAGTAATGGCTTGACGATAATGTTGGTCCATCACATCACCACAGGCATAAACACCTTCGATACTGGTTTGCGTGGCGTTACCTTGCAAGCCACTCTGAACTTTTAAATAACCGTGGTTCATTTCCAACTGGCCTTCAAAAATACCGGTATTAGGGCTGTGACCAATGGCGACGAACACGCCAGCAACGGCTAAGTCAGTTATCGAGCCATCTTTAGTGCTCTTCATCTTCAGACCCGTCACCCCCATAGCATCACCAACCACTTCATCCATGGTTTGATCTAAGTGAAGGATGATGTTGCCATTGGCGACTTTGTCCATCAGACGGTCGATCAAGATTTTTTCTGAACGGAAGGTGTCACGGCGATGGATGAGGTGAACTTCAGCAGCAATATTGCTTAAATACAATGCTTCTTCAACGGCGGTATTGCCGCCACCGATCACTGCGACTTTTTGATTGCGATAGAAGAAGCCATCACAGGTTGCACAGGCTGATACACCGCGACCTTTGAAAGCTTCTTCTGACTCTAACCCTAAGTAACGGGCAGAAGCGCCAGTTGCGATGATCAGTGCATCACAGGTGTACTCGCCATTGTCGCCTTTCAAGCGGAAAGGGCGCTCGGTTAAGGTGACTTCGTTAATGTGATCGAACAAGATTTCAGTATCGAACTTTTCAGCATGCTTCTGCATACGTTCCATCAAGGCTGGACCCGTTAAGTCGTCCGCGTCACCTGGCCAGTTTTCAACTTCAGTCGTCGTGGTTAATTGACCGCCTTGCTGCATACCTGTGATCATCACAGGTTTTAAATTCGCACGCGCAGCATAAACGGCTGCGGTATATCCTGCTGGGCCTGAACCCAAAATCAATAAGTTACAATGTCTGACCTGGCTCATTTTTATCTCCGTGCCTTTAGCAAATTGCAAGGATTGTAGGGAATTTACCTGTGGGGGTAAAGTGTTGGAGGGCGATTCTTTTAGATTGCACTAATCGAGTCCATCCGTTTTAGTATGGAGAGTGTCAGTTTTACTTTACTGTGAATAAATAGCTTAAGTGTGAACCACGAAATGAAGCACGGGATGAGCTTGTATAAATATGATGGTGCGATCGTAGTGGAGCCTATTTCTACCCAATAAAAAATCGGCCTCAATAGTATCGAGACCGATTTGAATTACATACTAAGTAAAGCCAGCTTAAATCCACATAAAAAGTTAAGTTAATTAAAAACTTATACTAATAGTGTCGCAGGAGATGTGAACGCTAAGTTTAGGGCGTGAGCCACTTCCTTACACACCACTTTACCGTGCATGACGTTTAAGCCATTAAGAAAATGCTTGTCTTGCAACAGCGCTTCTTTATAGCCTAAATTTGCTAACTTGAGAATGTACGGTAAGGTTGCATTATTAAGCGCAAATGTTGAAGTACGAGCGACCGCACCAGGCATATTTGCAACACAGTAATGCACAACATCATCAACGATATAGGTAGGATCTTGGTGAGTAGTTGCATGTGAAGTTTCAACACAACCGCCTTGATCGATCGCCACGTCAACGATAGCGCTGCCAGGCTTCATACGTGAAATCATGCTACGAGTAACCAATTTGGGCGCCGCAGCACCTGGAATTAGTACACCACCGATTACAAGATCGGCTTCAATAACATGACGTTCAATTGCATCCGCAGTTGAGTAAATGGCTTTTACAGCAGAACCGAATTGCACATTTAAACGACGTAGAGCATCAATACTGCGATCAAGCACAACAACATCAGCACCCATACCAACTGCCACTTGTGCTGCATTAGTACCAACCATACCGCCGCCAATAATGACGACTTTAGCAGGCTCAACCCCCGGTACGCCGCCCAATAACATACCGCGGCCACCAGAAGATTTCTCTAATGCCATAGCACCAGCTTGGATTGACATACGACCAGCGACTTCAGACATAGGAGCAAGCAAAGGCAGGCCACCACGATCGTCTGTCACAGTTTCGTAAGCGATACATACGGCACCACTTTTGATTAAATCTTCAGTTTGCGGTAAATCTGGAGCAAGATGCAGATAAGTAAATAAAATCTGATCGTGACGCAACATAGCGCGTTCAACTGCTTGAGGCTCTTTTACTTTTACAATCATCTGCGCTTTAGCAAAAACTTCAGCAGCAGTCGCTAAAATTGTGGCGCCAGCATCAATATAATCTTGATCTGAAAAACCAATACCTATGCCTGCATTTGTTTCAACAAAAACGTCGTGACCTTTGATCGCCAACTCGCGAACACTAGAAGGAACCATACCGACACGATATTCGTGGTTTTTAATTTCCTTGGGAACACCAATAATCATCTTTGAGCCTCAATTGCCTGAAATCCCACTTTTAATGGGCATAATTGTTATTTTATCGTGACCTGAACGTGATTAATTCAGGGATATCTAGTATAGTATCGGCGACGCAGTTTATGCTGCTGAACTTTCGGCATACGTAGAATAAAATGTTGTTTTAGTGATAAAGCAAGGTTAAATAAATGGCATATA
The DNA here is from genome assembly GCF_018224605.1 of Shewanella sp. M16. Classification (NCBI taxonomy): domain Bacteria; kingdom Pseudomonadati; phylum Pseudomonadota; class Gammaproteobacteria; order Alteromonadales; family Shewanellaceae; genus Shewanella; species Shewanella sp. M16. The sequence continues at coordinate 57,245 of NZ_JAGTUL010000022.1, forward strand.
ATAAAAAGAGTCCTGTAAAAGACTTGGATCGCATCGATCGCAACATTCTTAATGAACTACAACTTGATGGCCGCATTTCAAATGTGGAATTGTCAAAAAGAGTCGGACTAAGTCCTACTCCGTGTTTAGAAAGAGTAAAACGTCTCGAAAAGCAAGGTTACATCAATGGTTATACCGCATTGGTGAATCCTCATTTCTTGGGTGCATCCCTACTGGTATTCGTGGAAATCACATTAAGCCGTGATACTCCCGAAGTGTTTGATAAGTTTAACCGTGCAGTGCAACTACTCGATGATATTCAAGAATGTCATTTAGTTTCAGGCGATTTTGACTACTTACTGAAAACTCGTGTTTCAGATATGTCGGCTTATCGTCGCTTGTTAGGTGAAACTTTATTGAAATTACCTTCTGTTTCCGACACGCGTACTTATGTTGTGATGGAAGAAGTTAAGCACACCAGTCGTGTAGCGATAAATCATCTACTCTCAGATATCTAAATTACCCTGATTGTTTGGTTTTACAATAAGGGGCTTAGGCCCCTTATTTATCAGTAACGTCGATATATCCATCTCATTTAACGCTTATTGCTATTAGCCTTGTATTGCCCTTAAGTTTGCTAACTTAGGGGCTTCTTTTTGTGGCATTTTTAAACAAATTTGTTAACGGAAGTGTTTGTGTAATAACTCATTCCTCCCCAAAAGCACATTAAAACACCTCAATAGACCAAATTTTGCCAATCATGACCAATTCTGTATAGAAAAACAGGCTAATGTGCTCCACATTTAGTGGGATTCTGGTATCGTTAGCCCACCTGTTTTCACTTTTATGGATTACGTCGTTTGTCTCAAGGAAATAGTGTACGCACGCTAACTGGCCTGCAACGTCTGCTGGAAGGCGGACTCATCATTTGTTGTGTTCTCGCCACTTATATTTTGCTCGCATTGACGAGTTTTAGTCCGTCTGATCCTGGTTGGAGTCAGTCGCATTTTCAAGGCGATATTAAAAACTGGACCGGAGCAGTAGGGGCTTGGATTGCCGATATTCTGTTATATTTCTTCGGCGTTACGGCTTATATCATGCCAATCATTGTCGCATCGACAGGTTGGTTATTGTTCAAACGTGCCCATCATTTACTTGAAATTGATTACTTTTCAGTGGCCCTGAGATTGATTGGATTTTTACTGATCATTCTAGGATTTTCTGCTTTGGCGAGCATGAATGCCAACAACATCTACGAGTTTTCGGCAGGCGGAGTGGCGGGTGATGTCATAGGCCAAGCCATGTTGCCGTATTTTAATAAACTCGGCACTACCTTATTACTGCTGTGTTTCTTGGGCTCAGGCTTTACGCTGTTGACTGGGATTAGCTGGCTGACTGTGGTCGAGAAAATCGGCTTAGTCTCTATTTGGATTTATAAAAAGTTAAAATTATTGCCGCAAGCGATGAAGCGTGAGCATGAAACCGAGGATACCCGTGGTTTTATGTCCGTGGTGGATAAGTTTAAACAACGCCGTGAATCCCAATATGTGCTAGAAAAGCCCCCCATAGTTGAAAAGCCTAAGGTGCGTGAGCGTCATATTGGTCGTAGAGCTGAGATAACCCCAACGCTATATGCTGCCACTGATGATATGGTCATTGAACCAGAAGGTATTATTACTGAAACTGAGAATAATTCGTCGCCAAAAAACAAACTATCGGCGCTTGCAAAAATTCTGAGCTTGAATGGCAGTAAAAGTAAGAGTGTACAACGGGTTGAGCCACAAATCGATAATGATGATTTGGCCGCCCATGGCAATTTTGAAGCGCCACCTTGGTTAGCTGAACCTCAGCATTCAAATGCCGATGAGCAAGACAGTGCCGATTTTAATTCGCATTCATTCGATCATGATGACAATGAGCCAGTGTTTAGCAGTCAAGCATTTACAGAAGATGAAGACGATGAAAGTCTCGGTTTTAGCGATGATGACGTCATTGATTTTGATACTAAAGTGTCAACAGGTGCAGTGAATCAAGCGCAGCGTAATAAGCAAGATCAAAAAGCTAAAATTGTCGATGGCATTGTGGTGTTGCCAGGACAAGAAGACAAACCCGCACCGAAAAAACCAATGGATCCTCTACCGAGTATTAACTTGCTCGACATACCTGACCGTAAGAAGAATCCGATCAGCCCAGAGGAATTGGATCAAGTCGCTCGCCTTGTTGAGCTTAAATTGGCCGATTTCAACATCATCGCCAATGTGGTGGGTGTGTATCCAGGCCCTGTGATCACACGCTTTGAATTAGAATTAGCGCCGGGCGTTAAAGCGTCAAAAATCTCTAATCTATCAAAGGATTTAGCTCGTTCATTACTGGCTGAAAGTGTGCGCGTGGTTGAAGTTATTCCGGGTAAGGCTTATGTCGGACTCGAATTGCCCAATAAATTCCGCGAAACCGTGTTTATGCGCGATGTGTTAGATTGTGCCGCCTTTACTGAGAGTAAATCCAACTTAACTATGGTGTTAGGCCAAGATATTGCTGGTGACCCTGTTGTTGTTGATCTTGGTAAAATGCCACATTTATTGGTAGCCGGTACTACAGGCTCTGGTAAGTCTGTGGGTGTAAACGTGATGATCACCAGCTTACTGTATAAGTCTGGCCCAGAAGATGTACGCTTTATCATGATCGACCCCAAAATGTTGGAATTGTCTGTCTATGAAGGTATTCCGCATTTGCTATGTGAGGTAGTTACCGACATGAAAGAAGCTGCCAATGCGCTGCGTTGGTGTGTCGGCGAGATGGAACGTCGCTACAAGCTGATGTCTATGATGGGCGTACGTAACATCAAGGGCTATAACGCTAAAATTGCCGAGGCGAAGGCCAATGGCGAAGTGATTTTAGATCCTATGTGGAAGTCTTCTGACAGCATGGAGCCAGAAGCGCCTGCGTTAGATAAGCTGCCATCGATTGTTGTCGTTGTCGATGAATTTGCTGACATGATGATGATTGTTGGTAAAAAAGTTGAAGAGTTGATTGCCCGTATTGCCCAAAAAGCGCGTGCCGCAGGCATACATTTAATTCTTGCAACCCAAAGACCGTCAGTGGATGTGATCACTGGTTTGATTAAGGCCAACATTCCCACACGTATGGCGTTCCAAGTGTCATCGCGTATCGATTCGCGCACCATTTTAGACCAACAGGGTGCCGAAACCTTGCTTGGTATGGGTGACATGTTATTTTTGCCACCGGGTACTGCGGTACCGAATCGTGTTCATGGTGCGTTCGTTGATGATCATGAAGTTCACCGTGTCGTTGCCGATTGGTGCGCCCGTGGCAAACCGCAATATATCGAAGAAATCCTCAACGGTGCCAGTGATGGCGAACAAGTATTATTGCCTGGTGAAACCGCTGAATCAGACGAAGAATACGATCCGTTATACGATGAAGCAGTTGCCTTTGTGACTGAAACTCGTCGCGGCTCGATTTCAAGCGTACAGCGTAAATTTAAGATTGGTTATAACCGTGCAGCACGGATTATTGAACAGATGGAAGCGCAAGGTATTGTTTCTGCTCAAGGCCACAACGGTAACCGTGAAGTCTTAGCGCCGCCAGCACCAAAACATTATTAAGCCGCGCTAAGGCGTAGCTTTGATACACCCAAGGGTTTACAGGGTAAGGAATAAAATGAAAAAACGATTATGCGCTGTGTTGTTAGCTTCACCTTTGCTATTTAGCGCGGCTGTGTTTGCCGATGATGCGCAGCAGCTCAGGGAAAAATTGATTGGTACCGCGTCACTAAAAGCCGATTTCAAACAAACCGTAACAGACGTTAATAAAAAGGTTATTCAAACGGGGTCAGGCATTTTTGCCTTGGCGTATCCGAATCAATTTTATTGGCATTTAACCCAGCCCGATGAATCACAGATTGTCGCTGATGGTAAAGATTTGTGGATCTACAATCCTTTCGCCGAAGAGGTGGTCATCATGGATTTTGCTGAAGCAATCAATGCATCTCCCATAGCATTGCTCATCCACCGCGACGATGCGACTTGGTCACAGTATTCAGTGTCCAAGAAACAAGATTGCTATGAGATCAAACCTAAGGCGATTGATTCGGGCATATTGTCCGTCAATGTGTGTTTCAAAAATGCCCAGTTAGTCAACTTTAATGTTGCCGATGATAAAGGTAATTTAAGCCTGTTTGATTTAAGCAATCAGCAAGCCATCACAAATAAAGACAAAGCGTTGTTCACCTTTGTGATCCCAGACAGCGTCGATGTTGATGATCAACGTCGAAAAGCAGCGCATTAGGCTATCGCGTGAGCAGTTTATCGTTTAATTTTGCGCCCGATTTTCGTCCCTTGGCCGCGCGCATGCGGCCAAGAACGATTGGCGAGTACATAGGTCAAGCCCATTTACTGGGTGAGGGCCAACCACTACGCAAAGCATTGGAAGCTGGGCGCGCCCATTCCATGATGTTGTGGGGACCGCCGGGCACAGGTAAAACAACCTTAGCCGAATTAATCGCACATTATTCAAATGCCCACGTTGAACGCATTTCCGCGGTCACCTCTGGCGTTAAGGACATTCGCGCCGCGATTGAGCAAGCAAAAGCCGTTGCAGAATCCCGTGGCCAACGTACTCTATTGTTTGTCGATGAAGTCCACCGATTCAATAAGAGTCAGCAGGATGCCTTTCTGCCATTTATTGAAGATGGCACAGTGATCTTTATCGGCGCGACCACAGAAAATCCGTCTTTTGAAATCAACAATGCCTTACTCTCGCGGGCAAGGGTCTATCTTATCAAGCGCTTAAGCCATGATGAAATCGCCCATATAGTGACTCAAGCCTTAAACGATACCGAGCGCGGTTTAGGCCTACGACAATTTGTAATGCCAACCGATGTGCTCACCACATTGGCACAACTTTGTGATGGTGACGCCCGTAAAGCGTTAAATCTTATTGAGTTGATGAGTGATATGCTCATCGACGGTGGCACCTTTACCACTGAAATGTTAATTCAAGTGGCGGGGCACCAAGTTGCTGGTTTTGATAAGAACGGTGATCAGTTTTACGATTTAATCTCGGCTGTACATAAATCCATTCGCGGCTCAGCACCCGATGCGGCGTTGTATTGGTTTTGTCGAATATTAGAGGGCGGCGGCGATCCGCTTTACGTGGCAAGGCGCTTACTGGCGATTGCCTCTGAAGATGTGGGCAATGCCGATCCTGCGGCGATGACAATCGCACTGAATGCCTGGGATTGTTTTCACCGTGTTGGCCCCGCCGAAGGTGAGCGAGCAATAGCACAAGCCATTGTTTATCTTGCCAGTGCGCCGAAGAGCAACGCTGTGTATACCGCATTTAAGGCGGCGCGTGCGTTAGCTCGCGAAACAGGGCAAGTCGAAGTGCCGCACCATTTACGCAATGCACCGACTCAGTTAATGAAAGACATCGGTATGGGAGCAGGGTATCGATATGCCCACGACGAAGCGAATGCCTATGCCAGTGGTGAAAATTATTTCCCCGAATCCCTGCAAACAGCACAGTTTTATTTTCCGACTGAGCGAGGGTTCGAGAAACGGATCAAAGATAAATTGGCGCAATTAGTCCAGTTAGATCAAGCCAGTGAGAACAAAAGATATGACTAACATCCTATTAGTGGCTTTCGGCGGGTCAATTGGAGCAGTTTTACGCTATCTTATTTCAATATTCATGATCCAAGTATTTGGCAGCAGTTTTCCTTTTGGTACACTGTTGGTTAATGTTATAGGTTCATTTTTTATGGGCGTAATTTACGCTCTGGGGCAAATGAGTCATATCAGCCCTGAACTCAAAGCGCTGATCGGTATCGGCCTGTTGGGCGCTTTGACAACGTTTTCGACTTTCTCTAATGAAACCTTGTTGCTGATGCAAGAAGGGGATTGGCTGAAGGCGATTTTGAATGTGGTGTTGAATCTAAGTCTATGTTTATTCATGGTGTACTTAGGTCAACAACTGGTTTTTTCTCGCATTTAACTATTAAGAATATATCACATGTTAGATCCTAAATTTTTGCGCAACGAATTAGAAGTTACCGCTGAGCGACTGGCTACCCGTGGCTTTATTTTAGACATAGCTCATCTCATTCAATTAGAAGAAAAGCGTAAGTCACTGCAAGTGGCTACCGAAGAATTACAAGCGTCGCGTAATGCCATCTCCAAATCCATTGGCCAAGCTAAAGCCCGTGGTGAAGATGTTGACGCGATTATGGCGCAAGTGGGCGATTTAGGTTCACAGTTGGATGCCAAAAAGATTGAACTGGCCGCCGTACTTGAAGAAGTCAATGCCATTGCCATGTCTATGCCTAACCTGCCTGATGAATCAGTACCAATGGGTGCCGATGAAACAGAGAACGTTGAAGTGAGACGTTGGGGTACGCCACGCACTTTTGATTTCCCGATTAAAGATCATATCGATTTAGGTGAAGGCTTAAACGGCTTAGATTTTAAAAATGCCGTTAAAATTACTGGCTCACGTTTCATCGTGATGAAAGGCCAAGTCGCCCGCTTAAATCGCGCCATTGGTCAGTTCATGTTGGACTTACATACCACAGAGCACGGTTATACCGAAGCCTATGTGCCATTACTGGTTAACGAGGCAAGCTTACTCGGCACAGGCCAGCTACCTAAGTTTGGTGAAGACTTATTCCACACTAAACCTGCGACTGAAGAAGGCCAAGGCTTGAGCCTTATCCCAACCGCAGAAGTGCCATTAACGAACTTAGTTCGCGATAGCATTGTTGATGAAGACGAGCTGCCAATAAAGTTAACTGCGCATACTGCATGTTTCCGCAGCGAAGCGGGCTCATACGGCAAAGATACCCGTGGTCTGATCCGTCAGCACCAATTCGATAAAGTTGAAATGGTGCAAATTGTTAAGCCTGAAGATTCAATGGCGGCACTTGAAGCGCTGACAGGTCATGCTGAAACAGTGTTGCAGCGTTTAGGTTTACCGTATCGAACTGTGATTTTATGTACTGGCGATATGGGCTTTGGCTCAAGCAAAACCTACGACATCGAAGTCTGGTTACCAGCACAAAACACCTATCGTGAGATTTCCTCTTGCTCAAACATGAAGGATTTCCAAGCCCGTCGTATGCAAGCACGTTACCGCGTGAAAGCAGATAATAAGCCCGCGCTATTGCATACGTTAAACGGCTCAGGTTTAGCTGTAGGTCGTACTTTAGTGGCTATTTTAGAAAACTATCAAAATGCTGATGGCAGTATCACAGTCCCTGAAGTTCTGCGTCCTTACATGGGCGGTTTGACTCAAATAGGCTAATGGAACACAAAATAATACTATGGATAAAGGCCAGCGCTATCTCCGTTGGCTTTCCTATACCGCTGTGATTGCAGTATTTTTTGCTGTAATGCTTGCCACCGTAGGCAAAGCCATCTGGGTTGTGTTAGAAAACGTCAAATAACCCTATCAACTTTGTTCAAGTAAAAAGAAAGGCATGTTTCCCAAGGGAACATGCCTTTTTGTTTGTGTCATGTTTACGTGATGACTTAACCCTATGCCATTAAATACACTTAGCTGGTTTGGGCAGGCCAGCGATTTTCGTTGCTTGTTTCGCAGGTCCAATCGGGAATAGGGTATATAAGTATTTTGAATTGCCTTTGTCTGGTCCTAAGGCTTGGCCAATGGCTTTAACTAATACACGGATAGCAGGGCTCGTTTTATATTCGAGATAGAAATCTCGAACAAAGTTAATCACTTCCCAATGGGCTGGCGTAAGTACAATTTGCTCTTCTGCCGCTAACAACAGGGCCATATCGGGTTGCCAATCGTTAAGATTTTTTAAATAACCTTGATGGTCACGGGCGATTTCTGCGCCATTAAATTGCAATGGATTTACCACGTTATCACCTTGTCATGGAGTAATGATTGAGCCACAAATTCATTGTAATCGATAAGCATCACGTTCTTTAAACGTTCGGATAGGCCACGTGCGATAACATCGTCTTTTAAAACCATCAACTTAAAGGGCGATAATGCCATTGCCCACTGGCGCAGCAGTAACGCGTTAACGCCATCGCTCGATAATAAAATTGCATCTTCCTTACAGGCGTAACGTAAACAAAGTTTCAGCGCGCTATCTCGACTGGGAGATGTTTGAATATGATGTAAAATCATTAGAATACTAAGACCTCATCCACTTGGTTTAAATGGGCTGTGATGGCTTCATCGTTGACCACTGTCACTGGGATCGACAGTAAGCCATGGCTTAAGCCGTAATCGGCTAAGGATTGCTTACAGACAAACACAGATCCAATATCATACAGCGGCAGTGCTTTAAAGGTGGAGATGTAATCTTTAGCACCGATAAGCTCAGGCTGTTGATCTTTAATCAAATGCAACACACCTTCATCCACAAACACTAAACTCACTTCTTGTTCGAAGCTAGCGCTAAGCAGGGCAAGATCTAAACCTTCGCGGCCACGAACAGTACCATGTGGCGAGCAGCGAAATAGAATACACAATTTTTTCATAGTAGCCCTGAGAGTTAAAAACTGATCAAACGATCGGCCGATTCAATACCTGTGATTAGCTCACCTAAACCGCCCATGATAAATGACTCGCCCACATTCCAGTGGCTTAGGCCATTCTCGCTGGCATCTTGCTGACTCACAATGCCACGACGTAGCGCTGCAGAAACGCAATTGACTAACGGGACCTGATGGGATTGCGCCAGCTGTTTCCAGTCACTGATCACATCATTTTCATCGGAGGCGGGTAAGCTTAAATCTGTGGAGTTATACACGCCATCTTGATAAAAAAACACACAGATAATCTGATGCCCAGCTAAAAGTGCAGCTTGGGAGAAGCGTAAGGCGTTAACACTCGCCGACGTGCCATAAGCGGGCCCGTTCACTTGGATAATAAATTTGCTCATTTAAAATAAAAATGGCCCTAAAAGTAGGGCCATTCTAACGCAAGTTAAGCTAAAAATCGCTAACTAGGATTAGTCATCGTTGCCTATGCCCATCAGGTGCAACAGCGCGATGAAGAGGTTTAAGAAGTCTAGGTATAACGAGATAGTCGCGCGAATGTAGTTAGTTTCGCCGCCATTGACGATACGGCTAGTATCAAACAGGATAAAACCTGTCATCAGTAACGCCAAGCCCGCGTTAATTGCCATAAAGGCAACACTGTTACCCATAAAAATATTAATCACAGCGGCGGCGATCACCACAATCAAGCCGGCGAACAAGAATCCACGTAGGAAAGAGAAATCTTTCTTAGTGGTAACGGCATAGGCTGATAACGCAACGAAAATCACTGACGTTAACCCCAGTGCTTGCATGATCAGCTGTGGACCGTTTGCCATACCCGCGTAGTGATTGAGCATGTAGCCCAGTGAAGCACCTTCCATACCTGTAAAGGCAAACACCCAGAAGATACCCGCTGCAGACTCGGCTTTACGTAAAGTGACAAACAACAGTACTAAGCCACCAATCGATAAACCAATGGAGACTAACGGACTGATATTTAATGCCATTGCCAAACCCGCACACAGGGCAGAGAAGGCTAATGTCATCGATAACAGCATATAAGTGTTTTTAAGAAGTTTGTTCACTTCCAGTGTTGACGCACTCGTCGAATATAAGGTTTCTTGGGTCATGTTGATCTCCGTTGACACATTTCCGAACTGATCATTTTGATTTTTTACAGCACACTAAGTTCCCGTAAAATCCTAAAATGAACTTAACTGGTGCAATGATACCGCACATGAGATACGGGTGAAAGTCATAGAACCATGAATAACAAATTGTTAATCTTCAAAATTTTACTCAATTATTTATTTCAACTTTAACTACAAAGCATAAAAAATAAGATTTTTGTATCTGCGTCTTCATCCACTATGAAGGTAAAGATTTAGTCTGTACATAAGCAGACGGTACACAATCACATTCAATGCTGATTTCAATGACTAGATCAGCATATTGAGTTTAAACCAAGCTTAAGCCAGCCACTCTTTGTGCAATTTTTCAGTATCGCCAAGATATTCCAGCACCCAAGCGAGTGCAGGCGACATCTTGTCAGCATTCCACGCCAAGCAACAAGGGCTTGTCTGCTTTGGATTTTCCAGTTGTTTTTCAACAAGCGCACCCGCCTTAATAAACACGCTCGCTAAATGCACTGGCATATAACCGACGCCTAAACCTTCGCGGAAACAGTTAATGGCACGGATCCAATCAGGTACGACTAACCTGCGTTGATTCTCTAGCAACCAAGTCATACGTTTTGGAATTTCCCGAGAGGTATCTTCTAAACAAATCGAGGGAAAAGGGCGCAGCTCATCGTCACTTAATGGGCGGTCAATACTGGCCAAGGGATGATTTTTACTAACAAGAAACGCCCACTCAATATCCCCCATGTCTTTATATTGGTAAACACCACCGACTGGAATTGCGGTTGTCGCACCAATAGCAATATCACTGCGACCCGTGGCGAGCGCTTCCCAAACCCCGTTAAAGACCTCAATGCGAATAATTAATTCAATATCATGGAAGTGTCGATAAAAGTCAGCAATTAATACGCTGATCCTGTCGGCACGGACGATATTATCAAGGGCTATGGACAAGGTGGGTTGCCAACCATTTGCCACGCGCTGAGTGCCACGTTTCATCTCGTCCATCTGCGTGAGCAAGGTTCTGGCTTGCTTCACAAAATGTTCACCCGCTGGTGTTAAGGTTACACTGCGATGATGCCGTTCAAAAAGAATGACGCCGAGTTCTTCTTCTATTTGCTTGACCGCGTAGCTCACGGCAGAGGGCACTTTATGTAGCCGATTCGCCGCCGCGGTGAAACTACCTACACGAGCCACAATATCAATGAGTTCTAGCGCTTGTTCTGAGAGCATAACTGACGTCCATTCCAATGAAAATAATTGATAGCACAAGTCAAAAATAAACGTTTCCAATAAATTTAACAAGTCTTTAGACTGCACACTTTAGTCAATCCGACCCGATTATTTTATGAAAACGTCTAGTAACACCTTTGTAAACATAAAGTTCTTTATGTTTCTATTCTATTTAGCCATGTTGAGCATGCTTGGCTTTATTGCCACTGACATGTATTTGCCTGCTTTCAAAGCAATTGAAGGCTCATTTAACAGCACACCATCACAGGTGGCGATGTCACTGACCTGTTTCCTTGCGGGTCTTGCCTTAGGTCAGCTGCTTTACGGCCCGTTAGTCAATAAAATCGGCAAACGTTGGGCACTGATCTTTGGCCTTGTTTTATTTGCCATTGCTAGCGTGTTTATTGCCAACAGTGATTCTATATTAATGCTCAATACCGCGCGCTTCTTCCAAGCCATTGGCGCCTGTAGTGCAGGGGTTATTTGGCAAGCTATTGTGGTTGAACAATATGATGCCGATAAAGCCCAAGGTATTTTCAGCAACATTATGCCATTGGTCGCATTATCGCCTGCATTAGCACCGATCCTTGGCGCTTATATTCTGAACGAATTAGGCTGGCGTGCAATCTTTATCTCCTTGTGTGTTATCGCATTTCTGCTGGTATTGATGACCTTGTACTTTGTTCCAGGCAAGAGTCAACATAAACACAGTGAACATGCTGCAGTATCTTATGGGCAAATTTTGAAAAACACCCGCTATTTAGGCAACGTCGTGATCTTCGGTGCCTGTTCCGGTGCTTTCTTTGCCTACCTAACTGTGTGGCCGATTGTGATGGAAATGCACGGTTATCAAGCGACTGAAATTGGGTTAAGTTTTATCCCGCAAACCATCATGTTTATTGTCGGTGGTTATGCGAGTAAGTTACTGATAAAACGTATTGGCGGGCATCAAACACTGAATATCTTGTTGTCGATTTTCGCTGCCTGTGTTATTTCAATCATCATGTTCACGCTGATTTATCCTGCGAGCACGATTTTCCCACTGCTTATTTCGTTCTCGATTTTGGCCGCAGCTAATGGCGCCATTTACCCGATAGTCGTAAACAGCGCGCTACAGCAGTTTAGTCAGAATGCCGCTAAGGCCGCAGGATTACAGAACTTCTTACAGATCAGCATTGCCTTTGGTGCATCAAGCTTAGTCGCTATGTGGGCAAGTCTTGGTGAAGTGGCGATTGGTTGGGGTATCCTATGTTGCGCTATTTTAGTTGTGGTCGGCTATATACTTAAGAGTCAACAAGAGTGGGGCGACTTTGCCAAACATTTCACTAAGCCAGATCCCGCACGGGTAGGCATAATGTCCGATGTGAAGCAAAATCCAGCGGATTGAGTGTAATAGCAACAATTGGCGCATAATTGAGAGTTAGTGCTTTACAGTCAACAGACTTACTTATATTATGCGCCTCGTTCGGAGGGGTGGCAGAGTGGTTTAATGCACCGGTCTTGAAAACCGGCGTGGGTTTATAGCCCACCCAGGGTTCAAATCCCTGCTCCTCCGCCATATTTAGTCAAAAAGCCGCTAAGCAATTAGCGGCTTTTTGCATTTTTAGCTATTTTAGCCTTGCGTTTCTGATTCGAAACGCAGCGCCTCAGCCATATTTCACAAGCAAAGCCATCAGCAATGATGACCTTTTTTGTTTGTATTATTTAACTCTAGATTTCCTCATTCAACATGATGCACTAACAATCTCAGCCATCATTACACTTTGGGTAATTTGTGTTGGACCATGGCCAGCGCAAAGGAGTTCCAGTTTGCATTAGCATAGCTACTCACCAGATCCCGGAGTGTTGTCGGTTCGCCAGCATTATCCACTGGTTGAAAAATTATCTGCAAATTCAGCGCATTGCAGTAATCCCGCCGCTCCACCACCAAAAACTGCTTATTGTAGGGAAGTAGCAATGTGTCCTCAGCTTGCGCATTAAACTCACGCGCGGCTAAATAGCCAGTAAACCAATGATTGAGTAATGTGTCGCATTGTTTAGTATGGAATAAACTTCCCCAATCATCCCCAAGTATGGCTTGACCCGACAGGACTCGCTGGCAATGATGAAAATCGATAAAACCTAGCTCACGTGTAATCACTTGTTGGCAATGCTTAAGCTGGAGATCTGAGTGTGATATGCCCAATTTCGCCATTAAGGTCGCGACTCTTTGCTTGGCTAACGGCTCATCCTGCTGACAAGCTTTGAGCAGTTTTTTAGCGCGAACTTTGGTTTCATTTAATGCGATGGCGCTTGAGTCTTTCATCTTGGCTAACTTCATTTTGCATTACCTCCATGACTGACTCGATTTGCTCGCGGTACGTGAATGAAAGGCCAAATACTGATGATCAATAAACTCAAGAGACAAGCTAAGAAGTCCGCAATTGGAAAGGCCATCCACAACTCAGCCAAAGCCTTTGGCATGATATAAATGTTTAATGCACCTGTGATAAATGAAATATCTGCGAAGGATAGTTGAGGCAACAGGATCAGCAGGGGCAGTAACAAACCATAGATTTTTATCCCAGATAATAGCAAAGCAAGCTTAGGGCGATTTGTGCCTTGATACACAGCAATCGCAATACCTGTGATCCCCGCCAAAGGTAAAGCGATAAACGTCACACTCGAAATCTTAATACAAGCGTCAATGAGTGAGGGATCATCGGTGAAAATACCAAAAACCGAGGTAGGAAACTCCATAAATATAATTGTCACTAAACTCAGATAACAGCAGGTCAAGACGATTCCCCATTTAGCACACGCTAACACCCGAGAAGATGCCATCGCCCCATAGTTATACGCACTGATCGTTTGCGCTGCGCTGGTAAGTGCCATGAGCGGCAGGGCGATAAAGATATTAAAGCGTCCGATCAAACCATAAGCGCTGATCATGTACGCGACCTCATTCGCGGCTGGCGTATTGGGCGCTACATTGGCTAAATGACTGACTAAAATATGATTTACCGATGAGATCACACAGGCAATCCCAAGATATGATAATAATATTGGGCTACCCAAGCCAAGAATCGCTTTTATCTCAGTGAGGTTGAGCTTTATCTGCTCCATTCTAAAATAAATAGGCTGGGTAGCTTGCTTATGAAGCGCCTGTTTACTGGTAAAACGGTTATTGGGGACAAAATAGACGGCTGCAATAAATAGACTCACACATTGACCCGCCACCGTTGCCCACGCGGCTCCGCTAACGCCCATATCTAAAACGGCAATAAAGAGTGTATCGAACAAGATGTTCATGACCGCCGACAACAAGATAACCAGCAGCATAACCACGACTTTGCCTTGTGCTCTGAGTAAATCGCCGCTAAGAGATAACAAAAAAGTGAATAGACTAAAGCAGAGAATGGGTTGTAGATACTCTGTAGCAGCTAAGGCAAGTGTTGAGCTTATCCCAAGAAATGCCAATAAATTGTCAAGCTGGGCGAGCGACACGATAGTCACTATCAGGCCGTAAGCTAAGGCTAACGCAAAACCAGTGTTCGCGATTTGACTCGCCTTATCAAACTCGTTTGCCCCTAAAAATCGGCTTACTAAGGTCGCAGTACCATTTCCTATCATGCAGGCCAAAGCAAAAATCATCATTTGTAACGGGAAGGCAATCGTCACCCCAGCCAATGCATCGGCACCGATGTATTTCAAAATAAAATAAGAGTCGACTAAGTTGTAGCTGCCGCTGAGCATCATGGCCAATGCCATGGGTAACGCAAAGCGCAAATACAAAGTAGGGATAGCTAACGTACCTAAGGACTCAGTTGACTGAGATCCTGAGTGATATTTCCCGTGGGAGGGCATTTCGGTGGATGCCAAGGGTACAATGTCAGAAGGTTCAGCATTGATACCGGCGGGTTTGAAAGTGTTAGCGGTTGCATGTTTCACAAACAATTCTCCTAAGTTTATTGGCATTCCGCTAAGCCAAACTTATTTGATTGCTGTGGGTTCGATATGAAATCGATTCGCAACGCTGTTAATTTATCAGAGTGATATCATCTTTTGCGGACAGGCTTCTCTGCAACCTGCCGCGTATTATTCTTACTCATCCGCCCGATGTCAATCATCAGCTTGTCGTATTTGACGGAGGCATTTAACCACTTCCCAGTAGATGAGCGATAAATGACGCCATCCAACAAGCCACTTAAACCACTTTCTGTACCGCAAGTTATCGCAAATTCAGTGCCTAGCGATAATATAAGAGTCTGTTATACAAACTTCCTTTTAGTTATGACACAAGCTGTCGCATCTCTGCGTATAATATTAAAAAATAACGAATTGAGGTGCACTATGGATGGTCTAGTTATTGAGTCAATCAGCCTACTGACCTTGCTTGAAGTGGGTGATGCCTACATTCCGCTCTGATGTTATGTTTTGCCAGCTGCCGTTTGCTGTAGTAAAAAACGTTATTGTTGATTTTACAGCTCGGGGCAGGGGGTTGGCTCGACCTTATTTAACCTGAGATCGGTTTAACTAGCCATAACTGCAATAGCATTAAACTCCCCGTTAGTGAGGTTCAGTTGTGGCTTATTGTCTTTTAATTGATAGGCGACGAGTCCCGCTATCATATTGAGCATAAATCCATGCACGCTGCGGTGTCTGGAGTGCTCTACTTGGGATATATTTTTTGATGGTTTCTATGATGAAACGTCTCGACAGCATCGCTCTATCCCACAACGACATCGCTTTTGCTTTCATATTCTTACGCACGTTTGTCACCAGTGTGACGCCTTTCTCCAGCAAGTACTGAGTAGCTATCAGATTGCAGCACTGGCGACCCTTGCTCACATTGTGCCATTTGGGCACAACTGGTACTGGGTAACATCACAGAAAATAAGCCTTGACCTTCTCCCTGTAGCAAGGTGCAGAATTTTAGCTGCCCACTTTAGCAAAGGAGATTTACGATGTTAACGTTAAAAATTACCGATATGACCTGCAACCACTGCTTTGGCTTGATCAACCGTGCAATAAAGGAACTGGACGCCGATGCAGTCGTAACAGCAGATCTCTCCAGCCGTAGTATCAATGTACAAAGCAGCCAATCGCAAGACGAAATACTCGACGCTCTGGAGGAAATTGGATATCCGGCCAAACCTGAGTAAACCTGTTGCAGTGCAGATAGAAGCTGCAAGTCGCAAAATACCGCCAATTGACAGTGCACCTTAGTGGAGGCTTGAGCTGTGTGCAGTGAAAGTTGCATGTACGGTTCTTAGGAGAGCAGCACCTAAGTAACAGAGGTGCTGTTTATCCGACCAAAACGAGTTATAAATGGAAATAATTTAAGGACAGAGTAATTGAATTTGTTTCCAAAAATGTATATCACCGCCAATATAATGGTCAGACTCTGTATACCACAGCACCTGCTCCGGTCTAATTTTATTTCAGCACTTAATTTTGAGACAGTATGGTCAATAAATTAATAGGTCTATATGAGTCTGAATAAATCACATAAGAGTTATCCGCAGGTGAAGCCGTTTAGATGGTGCTAGAGCAAGGTTATAGCGTTATTGATGCGGCAATGTCTCTAAGGGTTAGTACTAGTCTGCTTTACAACTGGAAGGAAACATATTAAGCCTTGCAACAAGGTATCACCTTAGCAGAGTCTGAGTGTGATGAGTTGAAGTTATTGTGTAGATAAAACAAATAATTACGCATCATCAAACAGCAATCTAACCTATTACCTATAGCAGTGTTATGCCGAGTAATGAGTGTGAGTAGGTTAGGCTATTACTATGGGCATAAATGCCCAGCAAGCGTGATAAGTCTTGAAACACTGAAGCAATATCGCCTTGTTCGACAACTATTAAAGCAAAGTCGTGGCGGCATAGGAAATCGTGAAATGGTGAAGAAATTGCGTAAAGAAGGCTACTAGGTTGGTCGCTATCTCGTTCGTAAAATAATGTACCACCTTCGACTCAAAGCAACCTAGCGACGAGATTACAAGGTGACGACATAGCGAAAACACGCTGATGCTGTGGCTAATAACTTGTTAAATATTAACTTTAACCCAAAATTCGCTAATTAGATTTGGGCAGGTGACATGCCCTATTTAAAGACAGGTGAGGGCTGGGTGACCGATGCTAACTGTATACCAGCAAGTAATTCGGTAGCTTGCTATCGAGCTATGATATCCGAGTCAGTATGGGGGATGTAGGTGCGTGTTGGGATAATGCCTTCGTTTAGCGTTTCTTTGGTAGCTTTACACTATTGGATTTTTAACATTGCTCAACCAACAAGGGAGTTTTTTAAGCTAGATGTGACTGTTTAAATGAAATATTAGAACTTGGAGTGACTTCATTCTGCTAATGGTGAACTGTCACCTGTAGAGTTCAAAAATTCTCAATGAAAATTGTCTAATATGGGTTGAACAGTACACTGAACGCTCACAGACAGAAGTAAATCTAATACAATTAAGGCAATGACACTCATGCGCTAGCCCTGATCAAACACCTGAGTAATCACCACGAACTTAATCATAGTATCAGCTCTTCTTTATTTTGATTACTGCTCAGTCTGACACTTAAGGCCAGAACATCATTTCCTTATTTCAGCCTGTATCTGCTTAGTTCTAAGCTCTAAGTTTGCGAGCTTACATTCCTCATACCCAAGTAGTCGAACGGTAAAACTCGCCAGTGTTTAATGCTGTTTGCTTGGAACTGCAATCAGGCCATTTCTGCTGTCAGCCCTAACATGAATGCAACCAGTAGGCTAAAGCTGCCAGCAGTAATAACACTTCCAATCGCTCTCATTTGTAAGTGCAGTGGTCGTAGCAGCCAAGGCCGTATGTCTGGCTTTTTTGTCGAGGAAGTTTTCTTCTATGTGCATGCCTTAATACTTAGCGATTTTCGTCGCTGATCATGATTTTTTCGTCATCAGAGTTAGACTTCGCTGCGTCTCGCAAGGCCTCCTTACTAATCAAAAAAACACTTGACCTTCTAAGCGTAGTAAGCCGGATAAATACAGTAGGAGCTACCTCGGCTCAGCAAAACTAACTGTCGACTGCTATCGAGAAAGGAAAAAATGATGAAGGTCAAACGCATAACCATAACCACTGTGGCGCTAAGCGTTGCACTCGCTATCGCAGGATGCAAGGAGGCGATGCCCTCTGTCGGTCCCGCAAAGCCACCAAGCGTTCCGGTGGCCGAAGTGATAGTTCGTCCGGTGACGCCATTTGTCGAACTCACAGGTTCGCTGACCGCGGTCAAGCGGGTTGAGCTGCGCCCGAGGGTTGCTGGCTACATTCAGAACGTAAGCCTACCCGAGGGACGCTTCGTCGAAAAGGGCAGCGAGCTCTTTCTCATTGATCCTCGGGTGTTCCAAGCCGCGCTGAACGCCGCGACGGCGCACCTGCGCCAGGCTGAAGCGGCATCGATACTTGCCCAAACGGAATATGCACGAGCCGAACAGCTATTTGCCCAAAAGATCGTTGCTCGTGATCGCTTCGACATCGCAACCGCCTCTATGAATGCAAGCAAAGCACAGGTCGACGCCGCAAAGGCAGCGGTGGATGCCGCACAATTGGATCTGAGTTTCGCACGTGTCACGGCGCCGATCAGTGGACGTGTCGGCCAAGCCCTCGTTACAGAAGGCAACTACGTCTTCAGCGGCGAGACGCCACTCACGACTATTGTTTCTATCGATCCCATCCACGTCTATTTCGATGTAGACGAACGCACTTATTTGCGATCGCTCGCCGCAGGCCGAGACCACACTACCACGCATGGTGCACAGGCGGAAAAGGTCATGGTGGCACTGCTCACCGACAAGACGTATTCGAGGCCAGGCCGTGTCGACTTCCTCTCCAACACCAGCGATCGTGGGACGGGAACAGTGCGTATCCGCGCCGTTGTCAACAACCCCGATGGGCATTTGACGCCCGGTCTTTTTGCCAAGGTCAAACTAGAGACCGGAGCGCCGCAAGCTAGGGTTCTGGTTTCCGATTATTCGATTGGTACCGATCAAGGTAGCCACTATGTGCTCGTTGTCGGCAAAGACGACAAGACGGAATACCGGCCCGTCGATCTGGGTCCGCTGGTCGAGGGGTTGCGCGTGATCGAACAAGGTCTACAGCCCGGCGAGCACATTATCGTCAAGGGGCTGGTAGGCCCGGGCATGCAGGTTACGCCACAGTCCGCTGCGATTGACGGTACACCTATTGCGGTGTCACAAACCTCGGGAGCAGTACAATGACATTCCCACGTTTCTTCATCGATCACCCGATTTTTGCCATCGTTCTTTCAGTTTTGATGGTGCTCGCTGGCATCGTTGCTTTCTTCCAATTGCCGCTCAGCGAGTATCCGACCGTGACGCCGCCGACGGTTCAGGTGACCGCTTCCTACCCGGGCGCCAATCCCAAGGTGATTGCAGAAACGGTAGCCGCGCCACTCGAGCAGGCGATCACCGGGGTCGAGGGCATGCTATACATGTCGTCGCAATCAGCCACTGACGGCCGAATGATCCTGACCGTCACGTTTGCGCAAGGGACGAATGCCGATATGGCACAGATCCAGGTACAAAACCGCGTCTCGCGCGCTCTGCCGCGTTTGCCGGAGGAGGTGCAGCGCCAAGGCGTCATTACGCAGAAGACCTCGCCGGACATCCTGATGGTGGTTCACCTGTTATCGCCAGACAAACGCTACGACCCTCTCTATATTTCGAACTACGCTTACCTCCAGGTGCGCGACGATCTGTCCCGTATCCCGGGAATCAGCGACGTTCTGGTTTGGGGAGCTGGTGAATATAGTATGCGGCTCTGGCTCGATCCGAGCCTGATCGCCGCACGAGGGCTGACAGCGGGCGATGTGATTGCCGCTGTGCGCGAGCAGAACGTACAGGTAGCAGCTGGCTCCGTCGGTCAGGCTCCCAATTCCAGTGCCGCGTTCCAAGTGACAGTGAACACGCTCGGGCGGTTAACTGATGAGGAGCAGTTCGGCGACATCATCATTCGAACAGGCGGCGACGGCCAGGTGACGCGCTTGCGCGATGTCGCCCGCATTGAGATGGGGGCCGATACCTACGCATTGCGCAGTCTGCTTGACGGTGAACCTGCCGTCGCGCTGCAAATCATCCAGAGTCCGGGCGCTAACGCACTCGACGTTGCGCAGGCGGTGCGTACAACCATGCAGCGGCTTGAAGGCAACTTTCCGGAAGGACTCAGCTCGCGCATCGCGTATGACCCGACGGTGTTTGTCCGTGCCTCGCTGGAGTCGGTGGTAACCACCTTGTTGGAGGCGATTCTTCTTGTCGTTATCGTGGTGGTGCTGTTCCTGCGCAACTGGCGTGCTTCGCTCATACCCCTTATAGCGGTGCCGGTGTCGCTGATCGGCACCTTTGCCGTCATGCATCTGATGGGCTTCTCACTGAACACGTTGTCGTTGTTTGGCCTGGTGCTTTCAATCGGGATCGTCGTCGATGACGCGATCGTAGTGGTCGAGAATGTCGAACGTCACATCGAAAATGGTGAGGAACCCATTCAGGCCGCACGGCTTGCCATGGACGAAGTCACCGGTCCTATTATCGCGATCACCTCGGTACTTGCCGCCGTTTTCATTCCGACCGCTTTTCTAAGCGGCTTGCAGGGTGAGTTCTATCGACAGTTTGCGCTCACGATTGCGATTTCAACCATTCTGTCAGCAGTTAATTCACTCACGCTCAGCCCTGCGCTCGCAGGACTCTTGTTGCGCCCGCGCCAGGCGGCAATAGTGCGAGTTCCGCGCAGTTTGCGTGGCCGCGCCGATCAGTTGTTTCGGACACTAGGCCAGCCGTTCCAGCATGCACCTGACGCTTATGGCAATACGGTGCGCAAGGTCGTGCGGATTAGCGGCGTGGCGCTTCTGGTAAGCAGGCGTTACCCATAGAAATTTTAATTCTAAATTCACTAATTCGAGCTAAAAGTCTAACTTGAAAATGTCCAGAAATGAGCTGGGTGGGGTCGAGTTGAGATTGTCCGATTAAGTCTAGCTATTTAATCAACACTGTCAGTTCATATATGAGCTAGTACACATAATGATTTTTGTCCCAAAGAAGGTTAGGGCGCTTCACTCGATATCTATAAAAACTCCTGAAAATGACATATTTATGTCCATAGCGGCTCAAAATCGGCAACATCTTAGTATTTTATTGTGACTTTTGGGACAAGCATAAGCGCGTTGCTAGGTGTTTCTGGCTAGTTTGCGAGTCCAATATACCAAAGCATTCACGTAGCGACGATTAAATTGTTTAAGATACAGTCAAGTGGAACTGGTGATGTGTTCGAACGACTCCGATGTTGATAAATCACGTCATCAACATTACAACAAATTAATAGGTAAGATTAAGCAGTGGAAATATAGCTACGAACCAATTTCAATTAAGCTTGGTAAACCTATGAATTATTGTAAGTAATCATTTTAATGGAGCGACATAATTTGATTGGGGCATTGTTTCATAAAATTCATTTCTAACACGTCATCTATACTTCAAAAGTGTTCGCATAGCTGCGTGTGAGATGCGCTTTGTCAAAAAGCAGCAAACACAAAGTTTAATGCGCTCTGGATGAACAGCTTTGCACCATAATGGAGCAAAGCTGTTGGCGGAGTGAATTATAGCCTTGATATATAATAACAAAAGTCAGACTCACGAAATGACACAAAACTCATTTGGAATGACAAGCCACACAAACAGAGCGGCAATGGGAACCATATAGAACGCATTTAACATAATATACATTGTGCGCAGCTTTGTTTTACTTCGGCCTATGGTAGAGAAAATCAAAAATTGCGGCATAAAGGATACAAATCAAAGCACCGACTAACATAATGCCAAGGCACTGTAAGAGCTCATAAAAAGTTGGTATAGGTGGCATAAATAATCCTCATTGTGCGCAGTTAGGAACTAAAGACATTTCTAGATGCTTCCCACGCAAGCCAACGGTCATTAATACGATAATCAGCGTAATGACCATTAGGTAAAACACGCAGCTTAGCACCATATTTAGTGCAGACAGTTCGACCAGATACCCAAAGTTCAAAAAGTTCTCGAGATGTTTGCATTGCATAACTCCTATTGTGCGCAGCTTTAGTTAGGGCTGAATAGCAAGACAATGACCATTAAACCAATAGTAAAAACAGCAACACATAATAGCGCTGGTTTGATTATGTAACCCCATACAGATGGCATAAGTAAATCCTC
>NZ_JAGTUL010000023.1:0-77003 GCF_018224605.1 Shewanella sp. M16
TGTGCTTTTCATTAAATGAAATAGCTTTTCCCAGCGTGCATCGGTTAGCATAAGTCTTGGCATGGCTTGAGGTTATGGTTACTTTTGGCGAAGCAAATTATAACGTCTTGCCATGCTGTCTAAAAATCACTCTCGAAAGATCAACAGACCCTAATTCATAATTAAAATCACAACACTATACTGCTGATAATGTCACCACTTAGCTTACCAAAATTGACTTTGGTTGCTTTTAAGGGGTATATAAGGTGGGATTTTAGCGAAAATACTCATTTTACTGCTAAACACATTACTTTTATTATAAAAACGTAACAATAACCCATACGTAACTAGCGGTTATTCAACAATTAATGAATGCTATAGCGCGAATTAATGGTTGATAAAAACCTGCGGGCGATATTGGGACGAGCAACAACCATTTTTCTGTGGTGACATCATCCTGTTTCAGGGGCCCACAGGCAATCACGAGCTTAAGGTGGAAGACTTCATGAGCGTAGCAAAACCACAAGGAACGATGCTTGGGCATCCCAAGGGATTGTTCCTGCTGTTTACAACAGAACTTTGGGAACGATTTAGTTATTATGCAATGCGTGCCATTTTGGTACTGTATTTAGTTGATCAGGTGGGTAAACAAGGCGGTGGCGGCTTAGGATTTAGCCAAGCTGACGCTTTATCCTTGTATGGTACTTTTACTGCGTTAGTGTATTTAACGCCGCTGATTGGTGGTTGGTTAGCTGATAATTTTCTGGGTCAGCGCAAAGCCATTTATTTTGGTGGTGCGTTAATGGCGGCTGGCCAATTTATGCTAGCTGCGCCTCATGCTTGGTTTCCTGGTATTGAAACGACCATTTTTTATATCGGTTTAGGTACCCTCATTCTGGGTAATGGTTTGTTTAAGCCGAACATTTCCACTATGGTGGGCGATCTCTACGAGGAAGGTGATCACCGTCGCGATGGTGCATTTACTATTTTCTATATGGGAATCAATTTAGGTGCGGCATTATCCGGCTTTATTGTTGCTTGGGCTTATACTAGCTTTGGCCACACTGAAATGGTTAATGGCCAAGAGGTTTTTGTTAATAACTGGCAGGCAGGTTTCTTCTGTGCTGGTATTGGTATGCTGCTGTCGCTGGTGATTCAATTTTTATTTGCTCAAAAACTGTTAGGTAATATTGGCACCGTGCCTGCGGCCAAGCTAGAACGTGAACGCCAGGCTAAGCTAGGCAATACCCGTAAAGAACCACTTACTAAAATTGAGCGTGATCGTCTCAAGGTGATTATGGTGCTGGGTTTGTTCACTATTATTTTCTGGGCGGGGTTTGAACAAGCGGGCGGGTTAATGAACTTATTTACCAATGAGTTTACTGACCGTTACATAGGTACTTGGGAAGTGCCCACGACTTATTTCCAATCGCTAAACGCTATTTTTATTGTGTTATTTGCCCCTGTAATTGCTTCTATCTGGATCCGTTTAGGTAAAAATGAACCTAACTCGCCAGTGAAATTTGCCTTAGGTTTGTTCTTATTGGCGATTGGCTTCTTGTTCATGATTGGCGCTGTGGTTGAGATGGGTAGCGATCCTACTGCTAAATCAAGCATGTGGTGGTTAGTGGGTGCTTATTTCTTCCATACTATGGGTGAATTATGTTTGTCACCTATTGGCTTGTCTATGGTGACTAAGCTTGCTCCACTGCGCATAGCCTCTTTGATGATGGGCGCTTGGTTCTTGTTTATTGCGATGGCGAACAAGGTTGCTGGGGTCGTAGGCTCTTTGATTGGTCACGGTGGTGGCAAAGAGGAACAACTTGCTAATGCTATGTCAATTTTTGCCGGTATTGCGATTACAGCTGCTCTATCTGGCGTGATCCTGTATTTTATGGCTGACAAATTAGTCGATTGGATGCATGGCGCAGAAACCAAGCATCATACTGAAGCCGAAGCCTTAGAAAGTGAAATTGCAGTGACGGCTGAACATGAAGCGATAAAACGTTAATAATCCTGTTCGACTGTTTTTTACTGTTAAAACAAAACGCCTTACTCGCAAGAGTAAGGCGTTTTTGTTAAGTCAGCTATTCGATACTCAATTTTGCCAAAGCGTCTAAAAAAACTAAAGGCTTAACTGTAGAAAACCACCTGCGGGTAGCGTTGCATCATAGACTAAGCCCTTAAACTTGTTATCAAGTAAAGCTTGTTTATGCTCAGGCTCACTTGTCGCAATACATAACTGTTCTTGCGGTAAAATACTGCGGAACTGAATGCTCGGTTTACCCCAATCTAACACGCCAAGCTGAAGACTCTCAGACAGTGCTAACGGGCTTAATCCCTCGTCATTACGCAGATAACAACGCAGCCCCTTACCCGCCTGTGCAATAGCAGCACGGTACTTAGTTAGCTCAATGGCAACATAAATCATATCGGCTTTGATATCGAGACCGGATTTCACTAAACGCTCGTTCAAATAGCTCATCATGTTAAAAGGCTCAATAATGCTTTGACTCTGACCATTCCTAAAATCTTTAAGCTTTTGATTAACAAAACTTCTCAGCAGAACGCAGGCAAACGCAGCTCGATTATCCTCTGGGTACAAATGGGCCATGTACATAATCAGGTAATCACTACCTACCATAGTTGAATCAATGAAATAACTGCTTATATCGCTATTTTTATAAAGGCTATAGTCAACCTTGGCTGCCGGATAACTAATATTTGAAGCGGGAAAGAGTTGTTGCTGAACTTGTTTTGCCGCAGCAACACTTTGCTCAAGCAATGCTAGATTATCACTTAATTCTTGGTGGGATAGCGCGTCAAAATCTGAGGCTTGAGTATCATCAATGTAGGAACTATGAAGGCTTTGTTTAATGGCTTGTTCAATAATAAATAAATCAGATACTGGCTTAACGAGATAATCACTTGCGCCAATGCGTAAGGCTTCAACGACGTCAGCCATGACATTATTACCCGAGATCACGATAGAAGGCACTAAAGGTGCTAACCTTGTCATTTCCTTAAGCATATCGAGCCCACCGAGCTTAGGCATACTCAAGTCTGCAAGAACAATATCGAAGCGCTGCGATTTAAAAACTGACAATCCTTGTTCACCATCACAGGCTTGTGTGACTTGCGCACCTCTGCTATCGAGAAAGCTTGCAACAATCTGCCTAAACACGGGGTCATCTTCAACTAAAAGAACCGCAACACCATTTAACGCCATAAAGGTTCCCGAATAAAGTTCATCGCATAGCCATTACTCAAGTGAATATGCCAATAACAAAATTTAACAAGGCTAGCATTTGATGACTAAAGACAAATGCTGTCAAGTACGGCCAATAGGGTTACTCAAGCTCCTGCATATACTGATCGAGCAACTCATCATCATCTTGCTTTTGAGGGACATTACCATCATAGACTTTATAGTCCATGTGCTGTAAATATGCATCTTTGACAAAGGCATAGGGATCGAGTGCATTATCAACAAGTCGCTCTTGATCGATTGCTGATGCTCTAGAATGAAGGTTTTTAAGTCCCCATTTAACAATGGATTGCCACATTGTTAACTCAGACAATGGGAAGTATAGACCATCAACCCAATCAGACGCGAGTTCTCGCACAACATAAGGACCCGCAAATGGCGCCATGAAGTAAGGTCCATTAGGCACCCCATAATAACCCAGCACTTCATTAAACTCATCTTGCTTGCGGCTCATACCCATCATGTCAGCGACATCAATGACACCTAATAAGCCGACAGTAGAATTGATTGTAAAGCGTCCACCAGCATTAGCTGCCCAGCCCCACTTACCCTGCAGCACGTTGTTTACTAAGCTGCTAGGTTCCTCTAAATTCTGCACAAAGTTATTGATACCTGTTTTAGCAGGCGTAGGAATATAATCGTTATAACCATGGGCTACAGGACGATATAAATATCTATCTAGGTAGAGATAGTTGAAGTCCCACATAGCTCGGTTAAAGCCTTCGAACGGATCGCGGGGATCATCATAGGTAATTTGTACCTTAGCAGGTGTTTCCTGCTGAATGGTATCTGATAGGGATACTTCAGCCGATTGCACTTTAGGCAACAGCATTAACCCCAAAGATAATCCCATCCATTTTAACTTCATATCGCTCTCTTAATATAAATGTACAGTTTAGACATCAAATTTTCGCTAAAGTGACAATACAAAAATGACGATATAAAGATAATTCGTCTTAGTGGCATACTATCCAGTATGACAGTTCCTTTGTCACAAGGCGCATAAGCATACTTGGCAAAAAAAATTGGTCAATTGTTAATTTTACTAAACGAATGTATCGCAGGATAAACTATATAAGGTCATTAAATGGAGTCGATTCCACTTGTCAGCAGTCAAAATTCGCAGTTACACACTGCGATGGCCCACACTGATGCCCTCAATGCTACTCCACGCCCTATTCCGGCTCAGGTGCAAACATCACCTGAGGGAGATAGTATTATTCTAAACGGTACAGAATATAATTTAAAGCTAGTTAATGCTCAACAGCGGCAAATATTGTTGACTGCTAATAGCTTTTTAGTCACGCCCAATGCGCAGAACAGCTCAACTCCAACTACGATAGTGCAAAACTCCACTAGCCAACTACTTGCGTTAGCTACACCTCTCGTACTGAAAATTCCTGAGGCAGTGATCAATCTGGCACAACAAAATGGCATATCTCAGACGCAGCTTTCAGCGCTCGCGGCTCGCACACAGGGCTATCCATTACCCAACGTCACTATAGTTAACAAGGAGTTTCAATTTGCTAATGGTACCGTTGTAGCACAAGATCCTGGACCCCAGCTTAATCAAGGTGAATTCATCGCGAAAATAGCCTTTCAACAGGGGCGCCCTATTTTATTACTCACCCCAATACAGAGCAAACTCGAAATCATGATTGGAGCGCCAGTAAATGAAACTCAGGTTCCCACAAATAAACCATCTTCTGATCTTGTGATCGCGAAAATTGAACCAGCCCAGATCATTGCCTCCTTTCTAAAAAAACTCGAAAATATCAACTTTCTACCTGAGCCCACAAAACAAATTGTCACGGCTAAAGTCGGTATTATGCAGCTTCAAAATAAAGTAGATGTTCCATCATCGCCTAATGCGACTGGCTCACAGAATATCTCTAACGCGCAAGTCATAACGCCAACAACTAAAGACCTAGGTCAGATCAGCACCCAAAACTCAGCCCTTGAAAATCGGCTTGTGGGTCAATCACCAACATCACAAATGGGTGAAAACGTAAATAGCAAAAACGGGTTGTCTCAAGGCTCAAAAACATCACAAGAAATCCTAAGTGTGAGTCCTACAGACATAAACAAACTTAATAATATTTTAGGATCCAGTAGCCAAAAGACTGAACAACAAGACAATGATGCTAAGACTGACACTTCGATAAAAGTGGCTGATGTCTTACAAAAAGCGTTCAATAAAGCGGGGGCACTTCCTATTGAGTTATCTCGTTCTAATAGCAGCTCGAATTTAGCATCTGAGTTATTGAAACACCTACCGCATTTAGGGCTGCCACCACTGAGCCAATTAAATGATATCGATGAACTCAAAGCCAATATTCTCGGTCTAGCGAGTCTAAATCTTGCTACGCCTCAATCAAATCAAGCCTCAATGCTCATGAATGGGAGTGCAATAACCTCACTTTTTCAGCTGCTACTTGGCTTTAAAGCCAATAACAATTCGAATTCCGTGAGCAAAAAGCTTGCCGACTACCTTGAACAGTTACAAGCTAAAGTGGGCTTCTCCACTAAACTTCTTGGGCAACTGAGCAAAGCAGGAGGCCTTGATAGCATGGGACTATTAGCCTCTAACCTGCATTTATACCAACAGGCAAGTAATGAGAGCACTGGCAATTTGGTGTGGTTCTTCGCCCTGCCCTATGGCATTAACCAACGACAGGAGCAACTGGAAGGGAAATTTGAGCAAGAAGCCGATCCTGATGACCCAGATAAAAAAATGGGATGGCGTTTACAACTGAAGTTTAATCTAGCACAAGGACCCCTGTTGATTTCAGCCCAAAACCACAATCAACAATTAGATATCCAGTTTAAAGGCAATAGTCAGATACTACTTAATAAGGTTAATAACTTTTTAACGCCCTTAAGCCAAAAACTATCACAACTGGGTTTTACGCCTGGAGAACTATCAACTCAAATAGCGCAAGTACCAGCAACCTTATTACCTGGTGATCATTTCCTCGTAAAGACAAAAGCTTAATGAGTTACAATGTTCCAACACTAATATTGAGTTCATTATACAAAACATTGGAAATAACGATATGAGCGAAGAGAGTGAACCTAAACAAGCTGTCGCACTGAGCTACGATGGCCGTAACGCTCCTAAAATAGTCGCGACTGGTGAAGGGCTTATCGCAGAAGAAATTATTGCCTTAGCTAAGGCTAACGGCGTTTATATCCATCAAGATCCCCATCTGAGCCATTTTTTGCAATTGCTAGAGTTAGGAGAGGAAATTCCCAAGGAGCTTTACCTGCTTATCGCCGAACTGATTGCATTTGTGTATATGCTCGACGGTAAATTTCCTGAGCAATGGAATAATATGCATAAAAAAATTGTCGAGAAGGCATAAAATAAAAAAGCTAATTCAGAAAAATTAGCTTTTAGTGTTCAATTGGCTAACGATTACTTACGATGCAGACGGATCAACAGCTCGGCTTCAGCTTTAGGTAATTCGCATTCCTTAATCAATTCGTCGACGCCAGCACCAAGCGCGACCATCTTCATGGCTCGAGTATAAAGTTTTGCCTGTGGATCCTGTTGAGTCGTCTCTTCAATCCGTTCAGACTGTTGCAGTATGCGTTTTTCTAATTCAATAACACGACGGCCTACACCGATTGTGCCACTGCGTAATTCTTGCAATTCGCGTTTAAAAGACTCTCGCTGCCGATCGCCCTCTTTAACTAACACAGTCAATGCCTCAACTTTGCTTCTTAATTTACTCAATTGCTTTTGTAAAAAGAGTACTAACCCTAAGCATGCGATGACATAGACTAACGCTGCGATCAAAAATTCATCGCCCATCAAAAATCCTTATACTCACTCAAAGCCATAGATTAGGAGCTGGCTTACAATTGAGTTATCTATTCCAAAGTGCTCACTTAACGTCACCAATATAATTGGCCATTGTTCAAGCTATAATAAAAAGACTTCGTCTATCCATAAATCGTAAATACTCAACATCATCGATTTATTCGCAAATAAACAAAATGGCTGAATGAATTCTAATCATTCAGCCTTATCACACTCATTGATTAGATCTGAGTCAACTCAGCCCATTCTTCATCGGACAATAATTTGTCGAGATCAACTAAGATAAGTAATTCATTGTCGCGATTGCTCACGCCTTGAATAAACTTAGCACTCTCTTCCGTTCCAACATTAGGCGCATTGTCAATTTCAGAGCGGCGCAAATAAACCACTTCTGCAACGCTATCAACTAAGATACCAATGACCTGCTTTTCAGCTTCGATGATCACGATTCGGGTTGAATCATCAACTTCAGCAGACTGTAATCCAAAACGTGAGCGGGTATCAATTACAGTGACGACATTACCACGTAAGTTAATGATCCCTAGTACATAATAGGGGGCACCAGGTACAGGAGCAATTTCAGTATAACGCAGCACTTCCTGCACTTGCATTACGTTGATACCGTAAGTTTCATGGTCCAACTTAAAGGTAACCCATTGTAATACTGCATCATCTTTACTTGCAGCGACTGCTGCTACATTTCTTGTATCTTTCATGTTTACCTCAACCAATTGAGTCCTGACAACCTAAACCCGCATTAAGCATTTCAACTAAGGCTTGTACGTGCAAAATGCCACACATCTGTTCTTTCACTACACCCGCTAACCAAGGGCGTTTACCCGCTTGACTACGCCAGTTGACTTGCGATTTATTAATTTTTACCGCATTGACCAAGGACTCACAAGTCAATCCCCAGTTACTGCCTTCTAATAATACAAGATATTGATAATTTACCGATTGCGCCAGTTTATCTGTGTATTTTTCTGGCATAACCCACGCACATGTATCAACAATGTTCAATTGCTCCTCCCTATGCGTCTGTACACCAAGAAACCATGCGGGTCGACCAAAGATGTGGTTTATCCGCTCAACTTTTACTATTCCGCCTAAACTCACCAAAGGCACAGCCAATGTCAGCCCTGCTACTTTAAAGAATAGTACCTGAAACTCATCATCGAGCACTTCTTGCAAATCTTTTGTCACACTAGGAGGCGTAATGCCGACTTGTGTTTCTGGCACAACCACTGGCTCAACGATTTCATCAACAACGGTTTCATTAACAACAGGCTGAGCTTGTGGTACTTCCACCACAACAGGTTGAACATCAACAGGTGGCGCTATATCTACTGAAGGTAGTATCGGTTCTAACCTTGCAGTCTTTAGTACTGGCGCTAGTAATTTCTCTAACGCTTGCTTATTCACTTGAGCTACAACCTGGCTTACCGGAGCAACAAACTCATGTTGTCTTGGCGCCGCTTTTGGCTGCAACTGCGCAGTAGGCGTTATGGCCTTCTCTACATTCTGCGGTGCAGCAGTGCGACCATTTTCAGCCAAAATTGCCGCATCGAGCAATGCAGCCTCCGTTTGATTAACGGCAACATTTTGATTTGAGTCTGCTTTTACAATGCTTTGAGGGGAAACAATCTGGTT
The DNA here is from genome assembly GCF_018224605.1 of Shewanella sp. M16. Lineage (NCBI taxonomy): Bacteria > Pseudomonadati > Pseudomonadota > Gammaproteobacteria > Alteromonadales > Shewanellaceae > Shewanella > Shewanella sp. M16. The sequence continues at coordinate 8,724 of NZ_JAGTUL010000023.1, forward strand.
TGGACTGTCGTCTTCCTGCAGCAATAATGCGAAAAAATCAAAAACAGTTTCATCAACCGATTTTGACATGGCCAAACTCCCCAACTAATAAGAAATCTAATAATCTTTCATAGGCTTTAACGCCGCGGCAACCACTCGCATAATGCGATGCTGGTAAATGTGCCAAACTGGCATCTCTAAACTTAGTGTCTACTGGAATAACGTCTTTCCACAAAGTATCACTGTATTCGGCACCAAGAACTTGCAAAGCCGCAGGTGATGCTTTAGTGCGTTTATCGTACATGGTAGGCACAACAGTGTAACTGTAGCGCGTCTTCTTAGATCGGCCCATTAACTCCATTGTTTTAATCATCCGCTCTAGCCCTTTAATGGCAAGAAACTCCGTCTGCACAGGAATAATGATATGCTGACTTGCCGCAAGCGCATTGACCATTAATACCCCGAGTACGGGTGGGCAATCAACGATAGCAACATCATAATCATCAGCAACCAGTGCTAATAAATTACGTAATACTAATCCCATTCCTTCTTGATGACCTAAGGCTCTGTCCAAGGTAGCCAATGCCATAGTTGCAGGTAATAAATCCAAACCATCGACTAAGGTTGGCACTACATGGGATAAAACGAGTTCCTTAGAAAGGTTTTTATGGGCAAGAAAAACATCAAACAACGAGCCTGGAACCTCTTCAGAATCAATACCTAAGTAATAACCTAACGAAGCATGTGGATCGGTATCTATCATAAGAACACGCTTACCACGCTTAGCTAATGTTCCCGCTAAACTCGCTACCGTCGTGGTTTTACCTACGCCACCTTTTTGATTCGCTATGGTCCAGACTTTCAAGAAGTGACCCCTACCTATACTGGTTAATATGCTAATGAACTAGAAAATTGTGAGTTCACAAGTTCTAAAAATTACTGCTCTTTTCTGGTCGTGACTCGAATGCCGCCATTGGGCAAACTAATCACTTTGACACCATCGGCATTCTCAGATATCACCACGGGCAGCATCTCTGCATTTTGGGGGGCAATTGTCTGAGAAACAGCTTTAACCTCTTTTTCTGGCGCTTGAAGCTGTTTAGGAATAGAGGATTCCAGATTAGTTTTTTCCTTCGCCGTATCTATTTCAGTATCTGGTTCGCCCAGCAAAGGCGGAATGCTATTTTGTACCGGCTCAGGACCAATCGCTACAGCCTTCTGCTCACCAGGAGCCGCTAATTGCAACATTGCTTTAGTCTGATCGGGATGAGACGCTAACCAAGTTGCAATGGCCTCAGCCTGTTCGTCAGGTACCATTAACAGCACCTGAGTCGATTCCAAACGTTTTACATCCGCCTGCAGCAAACTATTCTTACGCTTGTAATCAAGGCTTAAGGCACCAAGAACCAAAATGGCTATGCCCATCAACAAGATGATGAGCACACTATTTGTGCTCATCGGATATTGGTTTTTAGACACGAACAGACTCTTTTAAAATACATTCGGCCATGTTGTCTAAGGCTATCGACTGGGTGGCAATCCCAGCACTCGCAACGGCTTGTGGCATACCATAAACCACACAACTGGCTTCATCTTGCGCCCAAATGGTTGCGCCTACAGCTTTCAACATCCGCGCGCCTTCTCTGCCATCCGCCCCCATGCCAGTTAATACAACAGCAAGCACATCACCACTAAAGGCTTTAGAAGCAGAAGCAAAGGTGATATCCACACAGGGCTTATAATTCATATCAGCACTGCCTGCGATAACTTTTAATCGGCCACTTGCTCCAGTACGTTCAACCATCATTTGCATACCACCCGGCGCTAAATATGCACAACCCGGTTTAAGCAGATCGCCATTAGCGGCCTCTTTCACTTCAATCTTACATAAGCCATTTAAACGACTCGCAAATGCAGGGGTAAAAGCTGCTGGCATATGCTGAATTAATAGAATTGGGTGCGGATAGTTTGCAGGAAACTGCGTGAGTATTTTTTGCAGCGCAACCGGACCACCAGTAGATGTACCGATCAGCAATAATTTATACTGCTTACCACTTGCACGAATCGTCGTTGCCGTTGACGTTCTAACAGGAGCTGCGACAGGCGTATGAGCCGATATACTCGTTGTACCTAAAACGCTACCTGTTGGACGCACACTAGGTGTTGGCGCAACCACAGGACGTGCAATCGGACGAAACATTCTGCGTCGTCCCAATGCCTTAACTCTTTGTTGCAACAATAAAATAGCGTCATCTTTGTTGGTCGCAATATCTTCAAAACGTTTAGGTAGAAAATCTAATGCACCAGCATCTAAAGCGTCTAACGTTGCTTTAGCGCCATCATGGGTTAAAGAAGAAAACATCAAGATCGGAGTCGGACACTTAGCCATGATTTCACGAACAGCAGTAATACCATCCATGACAGGCATCTCAATATCCATAGTGATAACTTGGGGATTAAGCTCAGCAGCCAACTTCACCGCTTCGGCCCCATTTGAGGCCGTCGCGATAACTTCCAGTTCAGGATCTTGATTGACTATTTCACTAACACGTCGTCTGAAAAAACTTGAGTCATCAACGACTAATACTTTAATGGCCATTCCATTCCTTAGCTTGGAAACTAATTCTTACTTTTCGCATAATGCTTTAGCAATCCAGGAACATCTAAGATCAGTGCAATACCACCATCCGATGTAATTGTCGCACCAGCCATCCCAGGTGTGCCATGTAACATAGCGCCAAGAGGTTTAATAACGACCTCTTCTTGTCCTATTAAGGCATCCACTACAAAACCAATTTGCATCATGCCTAATTGCACGATAACCACATGACCATGCTTTTTATCGCCATGTTTAAAGGTGGTTTTGTTTCTATGTAGCCAGTGTTCCAAATAGAACAAAGGTACGGCCTTATTACGCACTATGACAGTCAGTTGCCCATCAACAATATTGGTTTTTGTGAGATCGAGATGGAAAATCTCATTCACGCTAGATAGAGGTAATGCAAACACTTGTTTAGCGACATCGACCATTAAGGTAGGCATAATCGCCAGTGTTAACGGTACTTTAATCTCAAGTATCGTTCCCTTACCTTTCATGGAATCAATATGTACAGTGCCATTCAGCTGGGTGATACGAGTTTTTACCACGTCCATCCCAACACCACGGCCTGAAATATCTGAAATCTCAACTTTAGTTGAAAAACCTGGTGCAAAAATCAAATTGTAGGCTTCGCTGTCTGTCATTCGCGAAGCAGAATCTTCATCGAGCACACCACGGTTTATGGCGATTTTTTTGAGTTTTTCAGGATCCATGCCTGCGCCATCGTCTTCGATTTTCAGCAGTATATGGTCGCCTTCCTGACTTGCAGATAAGGTAATCGTTCCCGTTCTTGGCTTACCACTGGCTTCACGCTCGTTTGGCATCTCTATACCATGGTCCACAGAGTTACGCACTAAGTGGACGAGCGGATCGGCAAGCGCTTCAACGAGGTTTTTATCTAAGTCAGTTTCTTCACCGACCATGATCAAATCAATTTCTTTGTTTAGTGTACGAGCAAGATCACGTACCACCCGAGGGAAACGACCAAACACTTTCTTGATCGGTTGCATACGGGTTTTCATCACAGCGCCTTGCAAATCGGCAGTAACGAGATCTAAGTTCGCGAGAGCTTTCGACATCTCCTCATCATCACGGCTGATGCCTAAGCTCACCAATCGATTTCGAACTAACACTAACTCACCCACCATATTCATGATCTGGTCGAGTCGTGCGGTATCTACACGTACTGTTGTTTCACCCTGAGGCACATTCGCAGAGCTAGCCTTAGCAGGTGCTTTATCGACAACCGCAATTTCCACCTTAGGTTTTGCAGCAACGACTGGAGCAGGAGCTGGTACTGCGGCTTTAACTGGCGCAGGAACATGTGGTGCAGCAGACGAAACAGGGGGCGTAGGCGATTTTACTTCAGCTTTAGCTGGTGCTCCGCCTTTCCCATGGAGTTCATCGAGTAATCGCTCAAACTCATCATCGGTAATTTCATCAGCATCTACAATCGGTTGAGGCGCAGGTGTTGCCACAACCTTAGGCTTAACAGGCACTTCAGCCTCAGCTTTAAATTTACCTGAGCCATGAAGTTCATCCAGTAACGCCTCGAACTCATCATCAGTGATGTCATCACCTGATGTTGAAGGTGTTTTAATTGGTGCAGCAGGCTTTGCAGCAACTGGTTCAGATACAAATGTGGTAGCAGCGACCGCAGGTCCCTTTCCTGAACCATGAAGCGCATCCAATAAAGCTTCAAATTCAGCATCATTGATATCATCGATACTTGAAGACGTATTTTCAATGGAAGATGAGTTATCACTTATATCAGCAGGGATTTCTTGAAGGGTAGAAGTATCAATAATGACTTCAACAACAGGTTCTGGCTCTGCAACCTTGGCGGAAGCGACTTCAGATGGCAAAGGTGCACCTGAACTGAGCATTTTAAGTCTCGCTAGCAAACCTGAATCGGCGGGGTCTTGTTGCTCGCCCTGTTGGGTTTGCGCAAACATGGTATTAATTGCATCAACAGCCTGCAAAATAATATCCATCAACTCTGCGTTAACGCTACGCTTGCCTGTGCGCAATAAATCGAAGGTATTCTCAGCCTCATGACAAACATCAACCATGGGAGTTAAGCTAAGAAAGCCAGCACCACCTTTAACGGTATGAAAACCTCGGAAAATGGCGTTCAGCAAGTTAGTATCATCAGGATTATTTTCAAGCGCAACGAGTTGCTCTTGCAGAAGCTCTAAAATTTCACCGGCTTCGATTAAAAAGTCCTGGAGTATCTCTTCATCTACATCAAAGGCCATCAAATTGACTCCCAGTTAGAAACCCAGACTCGATAGAAGATCATCCACTTCGTCTTGACCCGTTACCACATCTTGACGAAGCTCGGCATTCATTATCGGGCCTTCTGCTTCAATATTATTTTTCTGAGCAATCTGACTTTCAATCATAGGTTGCTCACCAAATACCGTCAGCATAGAAACCAGATTACTTTCTACTTCCATTACTAGATCAATAACACGACGTATTATTTGTCCTGTTAAGTCTTGAAAATCTTGCGCCATCAAAATTTGATTAAGCAATTCACGTAATCGAGTCGAGTCATTTGCACTACGAGACATAAGGTCTTGTACATCGTGACAAAGGCCCTTAAATTCAGTCAGCGCTATCTCGCGTCGCATTAATCTGTCCCAAGATGGCATGACATTTTGAATATTTACAGTCACGGCATTAGCCAAAGGTAAACATTCTTCAACCGCATCCATGGTTTTATTTGCAGCTTGTTCGGTCATGTCAATAACGTAATTTAAACGTTGCTTGGCATCGGGGATCTCTGTATTGGCTAATTCAGCAAGACGATTATCAACTTGAAAATCCATCAGCGCACTATGAAGTTGCCGAGTTAATTTACCTACTTCTTCGAATAATTCTCGTTGCAGTGGAGCAGCAAGCTCCCGAAATAAATCATCTGCCTGACTTTGCTCACCTGCACTTAATAATTCAACTAAATGCTGAGCTTGCTCGAGCGTGATGAGCCCTGATGTTTGTGACTTCATAGCTCATCCTTGCTCAAGCGAGTCGTTCGAATATTTTATCTAACTTCTCTTTCAGCGTTGCAGCGGTAAAAGGCTTAACCACATAACCATTCACTCCCGCTTGAGCGGCAGCAATAATCTGTTCACGTTTTGCTTCAGCAGTCACCATTAATACGGGTAAATGCTTTAGCGAATCATCAGCGCGAATTGCTTTTAACAGATCGATTCCTTGCATACCAGGCATATTCCAATCTGTAACAACAAAATCAAAATCCCCCTTTTGCAACATCGGCAGGGCTGTTGAGCCATCGTCTGCTTCTTGGGTGTTATTAAACCCCAAGTCTCGCAACAAGTTCTTGATGATACGCCTCATTGTCGAAAAATCGTCAACAATGAGAATCTTCATATTCTTGTCCAAGGTTTCCTCCGGTGAGCTGACATTCTGTGCTCGATTAATAATTATACTTATGTCCAGTGCTTGAGTTTAGCTTTCAATCGCAACATTGCCTGACTTAATATCTGGCTAACCCGCGATTCACTGACTTCAAGAATGGCGCCAATCTCTTTTAAATTCAATGCTTCATCGTAGTACAGGGATAACACTAATGCATCTCTTTCAGGCAATAATTTAATTGCCTCAACCAGAGCAGAATGAAATTGGTTCTCAGCTAATGCTTCAAATGAATCATCATCGGACCGATCACTCACTGTAAGTATATCCTGAGATACGCCTAAATCTTCTATCCCTATGATTTTTCCGACAGAAACATCGTTAAGAATATGATGGTACTCATCGAGCGTCATATCAAGTTTTTCTGCAATTTCTGTGTCGCGTGCATCACGGCCCAGTTCTTGCTCTAACTCATCAATAGCGTGTGCAACCTTACGATTGTTACGATGAACGGAACGAGGGACCCAGTCGCCACGACGAATTTCATCTAACATGGCTCCACGTATGCGTATGCCGGCGAAGGTTTCAAATTTCGCACCCTTGCCACCATCAAACTTGGATGATGCTTCTAGTAACCCCATCATCCCAGCTTGGAGTAAATCATCTAACTGCACAGATGCAGGTAGTCTGGCGAGTAAATGATGCGCAATTCTTTTAACCAACGGAGCATACTGTTCAACGATCGACGATTTATTGTCTAAACAAGTATACGCAGCGGCTTTATTCACTCGTTTTTTCCTCTTGAAAATCTGGTCGTTGTACTAAACGCTCAACGAAAAACTCCAAATGCCCACCAGGTTGCTGCGGCACAGGCCAGCTCAAAATTTTATTTGCCAATCCTTGATACGCAATCGCCGCTGGTGATTTAGGATAAGCTTCAACCACCAATTTTTGTTTACGAACTGATTTACGTAAGTTTTCGTCAAATGGAATCGTGGCGACTAATTCAAGTGCAACATCTAAAAATCTGTCGGTCACTTTACTGAGTTTAGCAAATAATTCCATACCTTCGCGTAAACTACGCACCATATTGGCAACTATTTTAAAACGGAACACGCCATGCTCACGGCTGAGAATTTTAATCAGGGCGTAGGCATCGGTAATCGAAGTGGGTTCATCACAAACAACGACTAGCACATCCTGCGAAGCACGTGAGAAACTGAGCACCATATCTGAGATCCCAGCCGCAGTATCTACGACTAGAATATCAAACTGAGTCCGCATCTCACTAAATGCACGGATTAATCCAGCATGTTGCGCAGGGCTTAATTCCACCATCCCCTGTGTTCCTGAGGTGGCAGGTACTATGCCTATCCCCTTAGGACCACGCACGATAATATCGTCAAGCTCTGCATCACCAGAGAGCACGTGAGAGAGGTTACGCTCGGCACGAATACCCAGCATGACGTCGACGTTTGCTAAGCCAAGGTCAGCGTCAAGTACCAAGACACGCTTGCCTTTTTCGGCTAATGCCACAGCAGTATTAATAGAAACGCTGGTTTTACCCACGCCTCCTTTGCCACCAGTGACCGCGATTACTTTCACTTTTTCGTTATAGGGTTGATTCATCATACGTAAACCACTTGCTTGATCCAGGGTCATAAATCTACTCAAATGCACAGGCCATATTATCTGACCACGCTGTGTCTTGTAATGATTGTTGTTCTGTACTATCTAACGCTGCGAGTGCCTGCTGGGCTAAATCTAGGGTATCCGCAACTTTCATATCTTCAGGAACTCTTTGTCCATCAGTAATATAACTTAATGGTAATCCGTTTTGGATCAACACACTTAATGCCCCTGCTAACGACACAGATTCATCGAGTTTTGTGAGAACGACACCAGATAGGGGAATGCGTTTAAAATGATTGACTGCATCTTGCAGCACACGGCGCTGCCCTGTCGCAGACAGTACCAGATAACTGCGGATAGGTATCCTGCTATTTGCAGTTAAATTATCAAGTTGCTGGTAAAGGCGCATATCTCGCTGTCCCATGCCAGCCGTATCTATCAATACTAGCTTGCGATTCCTAAACTGATAGAGAATTTGCTCTAATTCATTTAGATCATGAGCTTGCTTTACTGGGCAGCCCATTATTTTGCCATAAGTTGCTAATTGCTCATAGGCTCCGATGCGATAATGATCTGTGGTAATTAAAGCAACATGTTCAGCACCATGATGTGCCGCAAAACGGGCAGCAAGTTTAGCTAATGACGTTGTTTTACCAACCCCAGTAGGACCAACTAATGCAACCACCCCGCCCTGCTTAACAATGTCATCGCCCTGATTATCAAGCATATTAGCGAGACTTTGTGGTAATGCTCTGACTAATTCAGCCGGTGTATAATGCTGGCTCAGCGCGGCTAATTTATTCGCAACCGCAGGGGAGAATTCAGCCTCAAGCAATTTGGCTTCGAGCATAGCACCGACGGGATCGATGCGTTTTTTATGTTCCGTCATCAAGGAGGATACTTGATGTGTCAGTAAATTACGCAGTGATGCTAATTCATCACGCATAGCCTCAATATCAGCACTTTGTTTCTGTGATGTTTGTGGCTTTTTATCAAACGAGGAAGGCGCTTCACGACGTTCTGGTTTCACAGCAGTAGGGGCTTGTAAGCCCTTAGCCCATGCAGGTAACTCTGCATCAACTTGCTGATGTGACATTTGTTGATTCAAACGGCTTTGCTGCTTCTCAAGTAAGGCTTGTAATGAGTCTGCAGGTGCGGCTGGCTTAGCGCGAGTTTCTACACGAACTGGTTGCTTAGCACCCAAGGACACGAGATCGTCGCTCACGTCCATAAAGGTCGGTGCTGGCGCAGTGGCTGCAGTTTTCGCTTTAGGTTCGTCATAGTCAACGGCAGCGACAATTTCGATGCCACCGTTCACTTTTTTATTTGACATAATGACGGCATCTGAGCCGAGTGTTTCTTTCACTTGGGCCAGTGCGGCGCGCATGTCTTTGGCAAAAAATCGTTTAATCTTCACTTATGCGTCCTCTACTGGCCGACTGCAGATACGATACGTATTTGCTTCTCATCAGGTATTTCTTGATATGAAATGACTCTGAGATTAGGAATAGTATGTTTAACAAAGCGTGACAGCGTCGCGCGTAACATACCTGACGTCAACAATATGGCGGGTTGTCCGACCATTTCTTGCTTCTGAGCCGCATCGGCAAGGGACTGCTGCATGCGTTCTGCAAGACCGGGTTCAATATTAGGACCATCACCACCGGTTGCTTGCATTGACTGATGCAACATCTGTTCCAACTCTGGCGCCAAAGTAATGACGGGGATTTCGAGCTCTGGGCCTGAGATTTCCTGAACTATCATACGTTTCAAAGCGATACGTACAGCGGCAGTCAAGACTTCAGTGTCATTGCTCTTAGTGCCATATTCTAACAAAGTTTGCACTATAGTACGCAAGTCTCTAACTGAAACCCCTTCATTTAATAGGTTCTGCATCACTTTTACGACATGTCCTAGTGGCATGATATCTGGAATAAAGCCATCAACCAGCTTAGGTGAGTGTTTCGCAAGCATATCCATCAGTTGTTGCACTTCTTCGTAGCCTAACAACTTAGCGGCATTATTTGTGAGTAATTGACTAATATGAGTTGCAACAACAGTGGCGGCATCGACGACGGTATAACCTAATGTTTGTGCGTGCTCACGTAACTCAGGAGCGATCCATACCGCTTCTAGGCCAAAAGCGGGATCGCGCGTTTCGATACCATCGAGTTTGCCATAGACTTGACCAGGGTTGATCGCCAATTCGCAATCATGACGAATATCTGCCTCTCCGACGACGACGCCCATTAATGAAATGCGATACGCATTAGGCGATAAATCTAAGTTATCGCGAATATGCACCGCGGGCACTAAGAAGCCTAGTTCCTGAGACAACTTTTTACGCACGCCTTTAATGCGGCTTAGTAACTCGCCACCTTGGCCCTTGTCTACCAGAGGGATCAAACGATATCCGACCTCAAGACCAATAGTATCAACATGATGTACATCGTCCCACCCCAGCTCTTTAGGCTCTTTATCTTGTCTTTCTATAGGACCCGATTTCACTTGTTCTAGCGCTTTAAGACGTTTGTTTTCATTTCGTTTATAAACAAAATAAGCTGCACCAGCTGTCATAAAGGCAAAGCTTAAAAACGCCATGTGTGGCATACCAGGAACAATACCCATTACAAACAGGACTCCGGCGGCGATACCCAATGACTTATGACTGTCAAACATCTGACTCATCATCATTTGGCCCATATCACCTGACTCGTTTTGACGAGTCACCATCAAGGCTGCGGCGATTGACAATAATAGACCAGGGATCTGCGCCACTAAACCATCACCGATAGTCAGTAAGGTATAAATTTCAACCGCTTCAGAGAAACTTAAGCCATGCTGCACAATCCCTATGATAAAACCACCTACGATGTTGATCACTAAGATCATGATACCGGCAATCGCATCCCCTTTAACGAATTTGGACGCACCGTCCATCGCACCATAGAAATCGGCTTCACGGGTCACTTCGGCACGGCGTATTCTCGCTTGATCTTGGTTTAAGGTTCCAGCATTTAAGTCAGCATCAATTGCCATTTGCTTACCAGGCATAGCATCCAAGGTAAAGCGGGCACTGACTTCTGCGATACGACCTGCACCTTTAGTAACTACCGCAAAGTTGATGATAATCAAAATGATAAATACCACTAGACCAACGGCATAGTTACCACCGATCACCACAGAACCGAAGGCTTCAATCACCTTACCCGCGGCATCACCGCCATTATGACCCTCAAGTAAAACCACACGAGTAGAGGCAACGTTGAGCGCAAGACGTAATAACGTCGCCACCAGTAACACAGTTGGGAAGGCAGCAAAATCTAAGGGTCTATCAGTATAAATAGCCACCAGTAATACGATGAGAGCTAACGCAATGTTGAATGAAAAGAGTATGTCTAATAGAAATGGAGGGATAGGTAAAACAATCATGGCCAATGCAGCAAGCACAACCACCGGCGTGCCAATGCCTTTAAAAGTGCTGAGCCTAATTTGTTTTACTTGACCAAGAGTCGCTTTAACATCCATTCGCTATAACCTAAACTTTGACGTGTAATAGCATATAGCAAAAAACGCGCCAACAAGATTAAAGCCATTAATGAAGGAAAAATATGCACTGTGACTGATTGATATACATAAAATTAACCATAAAAAACAAATGAACTCGACATCATCAGCTTTACCAATGACTACCATCTGAGACTAGTGGTTCAATATTTCAATTCATCTGGTATAGGTTGATTGAGTGGGACAGGAATAGGTTTACGACCGCGTCCTTTTTGATATTGGCGCAGCTGGAATACATAAGCCAAAATCTGTGCGACAGCAGTAAACAAACCTTCAGGGATCTGCTGGTCTAACTTAGTCGTATGATAAATAGCCCTTGCAAGTGGTGGGGCCGAGACAATCGCAATATTGTGCGCGCGGGCAATCTCACGTATTTTAAAAGCCACATCATCAACACCTTTCGCTATCACAAAGGGAGCCGCAGAGCGCTGCACATCGTATTTAATCGCAACAGCAAAATGCTCAGGGTTAACGACAATCACATCGGCATTTGGCACTTCAGCCATCATACGCCTTTGTGCTAGTTCACGTTGCATCTGCCGTATATGCCCTTTCACCTCAGGTTTACCCTCAGTGTCTTTATATTCATCTTTTACTTCTTGTTTGGTCATCTTAAGTTGCTTGTTGTGATTCCAAATTTGGAACGGCACATCGATGACGACAATAAACAAAATCGAGGAACATAACAGGATAAACATCCAAACCAACAAATCTAATGCATGGTAAACATTACCTGGAAGATGGTCGCTAGACAGCAACATGATGTCATTGAAATAGAAGCTTAATAAAAAATAAGCAGAAAACGCTACTACCGAAAATTTTGCAATGCCTTTGGTGAGTTCAACCAGAGCCTGTACGCCAAACATGCGTTTAAAACCAGCAAGGGGACTCATTTTACTGGCTTTTGGCATCATAGCTTGAGTCGAAAAATTGATCCCTCCAAGAGAGACGTTACCGATAAACGCAACAACCACAATCAGTAGCATAATTTTAGCCATGGGCCAGGCTATTTCACTCGCAACAACGCCCCACACTTTGAACATTTCATTCGTATCAAAAATTTGCGCCCTATCCATGGTAAATACAATTTCAAACACCCGAGTTAGGCTAATGGCCAAACTCGGGCCTAGCATATAAAACCCACATGCTGCCGAAATTAATACCGCTGCAGTTCCAAGTTCTTTCGAACGTGCAATCTGTCCTTTTGTTCGCGCCTGTTCTAGACGCCTCCCCGTGGGTTCCTCTGTACGTTCATCACTTGATTCTTCAGCCATGGGCTTCTCCTAATCCCATCATATCAAGCCATCAGCGTTACATTGGAGCGCTAACATATCGCAAAGCAGCACTTGAGCCGTCGACCATACTTCATCGAAGTGTGCCATTACCGGTGTTAGGGTTAACCACAGAATAAACAGTCCACCAATCATAGTGATCGGAAAACCAATAGAGAAAATATTCAATTGCGGCGCGGCGCGGGTCATGACCCCGAAGGACAAGTTGACTAATAACAAGGCGATAATCGCAGATATCGACATAGTGAGTGCCGCACCAAACATATACGACCCCCAATCAGCCAGTGATCGATAACTTGTGAGTGTTAAGCCTTGATTAGAAATTGGCAAAGTTTCAAAGCTCGCCACTAGCATACGGATCATCAAAAGATGACCGTCCACAGCTAAGAAAATTAATGTCGCCAATAAAAGGAAAAAGTTACCGATAACGGGTGTTTGTTGGCCAGACCCAGGGTCAACCATAGAGGCAAAGCCTAAACTGGTCTGCATACCAATGATCTGTCCAGTGAGCACAAAGACTTGCATCACCATTTGAGTCACAAACCCCATGGCAACACCGATAATAATTTGCTGCGCCGTAATGAATACTGCGCTTAACGAAAATAAATCCACATTTTGAGTTGGAGGAAGAACAGGTGCTATCGCAAAGGTAATTGCCATCGCCAATAATAAACGCACTCGAGTTGGTGTCGTTGCCGCCCCAAATACCACCATGACCATCAACATGCTCGCCACGCGGAACAATGGCCAAATATAAGCGGCAATGGTTTGCATTAAGGTATCGAGCAGCAGCTCCATCGCGTTAGCCTATCACTTGAGGAATGCGATTCACCATCTCGATGAAAAAGTCCATCAGGGTTTCAACTAACCAGTGCCCCATAAACATTAGGCCAAAAAGTGTCACTAACAAACGCGGAAGGAAACTTAAGGTCTGCTCGTTAATAGAAGTCGCCGCTTGAAACACAGCAACAATTAACCCAATTCCCAGCCCAGGCAACACAATAGCAGACACCATCATGACGATAACAGCGAGAGCTTCACGAAAAATATCAATTAGCGCCTCAGGACTCATGTGTTTACTCTCCCTTAGCTATCCGAAACTATTCGCTAATGTCCCGAGGACTAAGCTCCAACCATCTACGAGCACAAACAACATGATCTTAAACGGCAGCGACACTATCATGGGAGATAACATCATCATACCCATAGCCATCAAGATACTCGCCACCACTAAATCGAGTACTAAAAAAGGCACAAATAGCATAAAGCCAATCTGAAATGCGGTTTTTAACTCACTGGTAATGAAAGCGGGCACTAACACACTCATAGGTGCTTCTTCGGGAGACTTAATATCCTTATAGCCAGAAATCTCAATAAAGGTCTTTAAATCCGTCGTTCTTACTTGGCCCAACATAAAGCCTCTCAGCGGCTCTTTCCCTTTATCAAACGCTTGCTGCAAGGTTAATTGCTCATCGATATAAGGCTTCACCCCTTCATCATAAATCCGGTCGAATACCGGTGCCATGATAAAAAAAGTCATGAACAAACTCATGCCAATTAAGACTTGATTAGATGGAGTCTGTTGTAATCCAATGGCTTGGCGTAATATCGACAGGACAATGATAATCCGCGTGAAAGAGGTCAACATGATGAGCATCGCAGGTAAAAAACTCAACGATGTCATCAGCAGTAAAATCTGCATTGTGACCGAATATTCCGTTGAGCCGTCTGGCGCCGTTGTTACTGTTACAGCAGGTAAGACGCCATCTGCGGCCCATGCTGACGGCATCAATAGCAGCATAACTAACCCAACTAACGCGAGGATACGTGTTGTCATTGTTTTAATTTCGCCTGGCGTAATCGACTCGCAAACGAATCAGCTTCTAGATGGATAGGTTCAGCTAACTTATCAATCAAACTCACCTGCTGCGAGCTAACCCCAAGCAAATATTGCTGTTCGCCCACCTGAACCAAGACTAAACGCTCTTTTTGACCGAGGGAAGTCACAGCAATGGTCTTTAGTACGCCATTGGTCGTGGGGACTAAATTAAACCTTCTCAGTAAATAAGCTAACGCGAAAATTAATAATAAAACCAGAATCAAGCCACCTAACATACTTGCTAAGGTCGCAACTTGAGAAGGTTCTGCCATTTTTGTAGCAGCAGGCGCTATTGAAGCAATATTCGCTGCGCCTTCCCCACCGAGGCTATCTGCGCTCGCTTGAACCGCTACCACTAAACTCTGTATTACCGATGTGCTCATTTAAAGTTCCAACGACTTTTACATCTCGTATTATTTAAGCTTTTTAATTCGCTCAGTTTGACTGATCACATCCGTTAAGCGAATACCGAATTTATCGTTTACCACCACCACTTCACCGTGAGCGATAAGCGTGCCATTGACCATCACATCTAACGGTTCACCTGCGACTCTATCTAACTCAACCACAGAACCTTGGTTAAGTTGTAATAAGTTTCGGATACTAATATAGCTACGGCCCACTTCCATCGAAATGGTGACAGGAATATCTAAAATTGTATCTAACTTAGCCGCTTCAGCCTTAGAAATAGGTCTTGAATCATCAACCAGCTCATCGAGTTCAATTGCGTTGGCTTCTTCTAACGCTTGTTCTGCCATTGCTGCTGCCCAATCATCCGTATCGTCTGTGCTCATCTTACTTCACCTTATAATTCTGATATATCACGAGATTTACCCTTACGCGTCACCAATTGCAGCTCAGATTTAACTGTCTCAGGCCGAGGGATTTTCTCACATATTTTAAGCGCTAGGTTATCTCTAGAACGGCCCATTTTACAACGATATGTCGGTAAATCCTCGATTTTCATCATGATAAACTCGGGTAACTCAATCGGAATAATATCGCCCGCTTTAAAATTCATGACCTCTTTGAGCGTTAATTCATGTTCAACAATATTGGCATCGAACCCGACCTTCACATCCATGATTTCATCGTGTAATGCCTGTGACCAACGCATATCAGTATCTTGCTTGTCACTTTGCACACCCGCATCGAGTAACTCTCGGATAGGTTCAATCATGGAGTAAGGCATAGTGATATGAAAATCACCACCGCCTCCATCGACTTCAATATGGAATGAATTAATCACCACAACTTCGGTAGGACTAACAATGTTCGCCATGGCGGGATTGACTTCAGAGTCCAAATAATCAAACTCAACATCCATTACGGGCGCCCAAGCATCTTTATAATCTTCAAATATAATCTTAAGCAGTAACTGTACGATTCGTCTTTCTGTCGGCGTAAATTCTCGCCCTTCAATCTTGGCATGGAAACGCCCATCGCCACCAAAGAAGTTATCCACTAGGATAAATACCAGTCGCGCTTCCATGGTGATCAATGCAGTGCCTTTGAGTGGGCTAAAACGCACCATATTCAAGCTAGTAGGAACAAAAAGCGTATGTACGTACTCACCAAACTTGAGCATCTGTACACCGTTGATCGACACTTCGGCCGCTCGGCGCATCATATTAAACATGCTGATGCGCAAATGGCGCGCAAAACGCTCATTCACGATTTCCAGCGTCGGCATACGCCCACGAACTATTCGATCTTGGGAAGAGAAATCGTAGGAACGGGCATCTTCTCCAATAGCGTCAATTTCGTCATCATCGACGTCATCAACCCCGTGCAATAGCGCATCAATTTCGTCTTGGCTTAATAAATCACTCACTATATTGCCTTCGCCTCTTTTGGTGCTGAAGTTAAAGGATTATTGCATTACAAAACCGGTAAATAGTACTTTCTCGACAACTTTACGCCCAGTTACTGACTGTAGAGTATTTTGCACACTCAGAAGTGCTAACTGCCGTAACTCATCCTTCCCCGCTTGCGTGCTGAGCTTTTGCACATCTGCACCACTAAAGGTCGTTAAAAGCGCATCTTCAATCAGCGGAATATGTTTTTGTGTTAGCACATCATCATCGGTACCACGCACCATAAGCTGCACTTTAATCTCAACTAAACGAGCCCTATCAGGCCCAGGTAAGTTGAATAAGAAAGGACGCGGCATAGGCACGTATGATGCGGTAGCCACTGCTCCTGATGCTGGAACTTCAGCCTGAACTGCATCATCGGCAGCTACGGCGGGAACCTCTTCGGTAGCGCTTCCCATAAATAACCAGACGCCGCCACCGATTAACAGCGCGACTAAAACGCCTAGACCAGCAAAAATAAATAGTTTCTTCTTACTCTTAGGCCCTTCAGTACTTTCAAGTTCTAACGATTCTTCCTTAGCCATCACTATTCTCTTTAATTTAGGCGGAAACTCATTACAGTTTTATTTGAAACGTAATTATGTCAGTCATTGCTATAGGTTACCTGCTTAAGCATAATAATCTATACCTGAAGTTACACTAATCGCTTGATTTAAACCTAAATGTAACTCTTCTGCCGAGATTTCATCCATATCAGCCGCATTTGAACTACCGCCATCACCGAAACTACCTTCCCGACGCTCACCTTGATCGCCTTGAGAAACATGGCTGTCAGCCAACTGCATCCCTTGCTCTTGCAATAACTCACGTAATCTTGGCATAGCTTGTTCAACCAGATCGCGCGTTTGCGGCTGAGTAACATGAAACTGTACTTGGGTTTGGTCGCCATGCACTTGGATCTTTACCAACATATGTCCAAGTTCAGGTGGATCGAGCCGGATTTCCGCATGCTGGATGCCTTGACTCACCATAGTAATCAATTGCTGCTTCATCACAGGTGAAAATCGTTGGATCATCTCCTGCATTTGGTTTTGCTGTTCTACTCCTTGACGCAATGACAGCTGAACTTGCATGGTTTCTTGGCGATTTAATTGTGACATCGAGAGTGTCTGTATGGATGATGTCGACTTAAGTTCTGAGAAAGTATTACTACTATCATCCATAAAACTTTCGTCTCTGGGAATATCCATCGCAACCGTCAATTTAGCATCTTTCAGTAATAGGTTAGCAGCCAAATCGGAATTGGGATTCCCATCAAGATCACTTTCTGTTACAGATGTTGTATCTAATGGTTCAGATGAAATTGAAGAGCCTAAGGTATTCAGGTCGAAAGTATTTCCCGAGGTAGCGATATTACCCGTATTGGGACTATTCACTGTCGAGCTACTAGTCGTTGCTTTTGCCGCAGTGTTGGTTGCCGACTTTATCGTTGCACTGTTCGCTAAACCCGCTTGATTAATCACAGCATTAAGTGTGACCTCATTCTCGACTAAAGACTCATCTATGCTCACCCCGACTTCAGTGGCAGAGACAAGCTCAGTGTCTTCTAAAGGTAATTCTGAAGCGTCATCGGTCAAATTTGGATCAATCACAGCATCACTATCCACTGACGCTTCAAGTATATTTGGGTCTATGGGGAGAATTTGTACGAGTGACTTATCAGTCAAAGAAGATGGTTTTACGTCATCTGCGATTGAAATTGATGCCATATCTGGACTAGTAGAAACTAACTTTTGTAATTCAGCAGAAAAACCCGCTTCATCTATATCTGATGCCAGTTCAATCTCAGCAAAAACAGTAGAAACAGTAGAAACAGTAGAAACAGTAGAAACAGTAGAAACAGTAGAAACAGTAGAAACAGTAGAAACAGTAGATGCCAATGCTAAATCAGCAGAAATAGTAGGTGCCAATGTTGAATTATCAGAAACAGTAGGTGCCAATGCTGAATCAGCAGAAATAGTAGGTGCCAATGTTGAATTATCAGAAACAGTAGGTGCCAATGCTGAATCAGCAGAAATAGTAGAGGCCAATGCTGAATCGGCAGAAACAGTAGAGGCCAATGCTGAATCAGTAGAAACAGTAGATGCCAATGTTGAATTATCAGAAACAGTAGATGCCAATGCTGAGCTGGTTAATAAAGCTGGTGAAGTATCAATATTTTCTTCACCAGTTATATCTTCTTCAGTATTTAAAAATGCTAGCGGCAAACTATCTCCATCTGATGCCGTTTTCTTCATATCATTTGCCATGCTAATTTGGGCAAAAATGAGATTTACGTCGGCGTCATCAGTTGATATATCGTCATCTTTTACTTTATCAGCAGAGGTAACCTGCACAGTATCATCAGTGTTAGCAATGGTTTTTTTAGACGAAGAAATAGAAAATGAGCTAGCGGTGACTGACGCAAGTGTAGATGAAAAGTCTTCATTATTAGACTCTTGGGAAGATGTCTTAGCGGAATTGGCCGCAGAGTTGCCTGTTTTACTTAACAGGATATTGGTCATTTGTTGCATAAGTGCTCCCAAACATCACCCAGCAAAAAAAGAAATGGCTAGGTAGAAACGTCAATTAAACACTGCGGTTGCAGGGTCATGGACTAAACCAAAGCAAATAAGATGCCAAAACATCAGATTTTACGACAGCATATCGAAAAGAATTAACACTGAGAGGTGCCGAATTGATGCTTATGCCATCAATACAAAAAAACTAAAGAGCCTATCCGGCTAGCGAGCAGTAAAGATGCCTATCATTTCACTAACGTTGATGACGGCGATAAAATTGCTGGGAAGCAAATTCATCGGTCATTTTTTGCTCCCTTTTTTGTTCAACCACTTGACGCTTCTTCTCTTTACTGGCTAAGAGTAATTCTACTGCCTTACGTTTTTTTTGCTTTTCCAACCAATGTTGTTGTCGATATTCTTTTTGCTTTTCACCGTCGGCTACGACGCGATTTTGCTGGATAATAGCGTCATCGATCTGACGAATAAAACGGTGAAACTGGTGATAGTGACTAGCACTGATGGCTTGACCTTGCTGGGATTGCATTTGCTTCATGTATTCTAAGCGATAGTTATTCAGAGCACTAAGTTGATTCAACCGTTTTTGACACTCTAACTGCGCAGATTTTAACAATAAAGCCGCTTGTTCTTCGGCATCATTGGCAAGCTTTAACACTAACAACAAGGGATCGGCGTTAGCCATACTAGACCTCAATTAATTCGATGACGCCATTATTTGCACTGTGCAGCAAGTTGCCCAAGCATGACTTGGCTATCGGCAAAGCTAAATGCATCACGCATGGTTTGTCGCAAAAAAGCATTCATTGCTGGCTGCAGTCGTATCGCATTATCAATGCGAGGATCGCTTCCTTGGGCATAGGCCCCAATAGAAATCAAATCTCGATTTTGCTGATACAAAGAATAGGTTTGTTTCACGCGGCGCATGGCTTCCAAATGTTCATTGGAGATCACCATAGGCGCGACTCGGCTAATAGAAGCTTCAATATCAATCGCAGGATAGTGCCCCGAATCCGCAAGCGAACGTGACAAGACAATGTGACCATCAAGGATCGCCCGCGAAGCATCGGCAATGGGATCCTGTTGATCGTCTCCTTCCGTCAACACAGTATAAAATGCCGTAATTGAACCTTGCCCAGGGCCACCGTTTCCGGCGCGCTCAACTAAACGTGGCAATTTTGCAAACACAGAGGGCGGATAACCTTTAGTCGCAGGCGGTTCACCCACAGCCAAAGCAATTTCCCGCTGCGCTTGGGCGTAGCGCGTTAAACTGTCCATAAGCAATAAAACGTTATAGCCTAAATCGCGGAAATATTCGGCAATACGAGTAGAGGTTTCACAGGCGCGAAGGCGCATCAGAGGCGATGTATCCGCAGGCGCAGCAACAACGACTGAACGCGCTCGACCTTTCTCACCAAGAATTTCCTCAATAAACTCTTTCACTTCCCGGCCACGCTCACCCACTAGCCCAACCACAATAATGTCGGCGGTGGTACCGCGAGTCATCATACCTAAGAGCACACTCTTACCGACACCTGAGCCCGCAAACAAGCCCATACGTTGGCCTTTGCCCACGGTCAGCATAGCGTTGATAGCGCGAACGCCAACGTCCAGCGGTTCAGTAATAGCACGGCGAGATAAAGGATTAATGGCAGCGCTATGTCTTGGCGCTTGTTGATCGGTCTGCAACGCGCCTAAACCATCTAAAGGCACGCCGTTACCATCAAGTACGCGTCCTAGCAGGGATAAACCAACATTGAGTCCAGTTTGTTCCCCTAAAGGCACAACCCGCGCACCGGGCAATACACCACGTAATTCTTCAATGGGCATTAAATATAATAGTTCGCCATCAAACCCGACTACCTCGGCGATTAACTCGCCCGCCATGGTTTCGATCGAACATAAACAGCCCACAGGCGCACGGCAACCGCTTGCTTCTAAGGTTAAGCCGACAACACGCACCAGTTGACCACTGGCCACAGCGCGAAATGGCGGCACCTTACCCTGATGATGATTAAGTCTATTCAGCAGTTGATGTTGGCGATTTTGCATCTGATTTTGCCTCTAATTGCTCACCTGTGTTTGAGGCAGATTGTATATCCTCAGCATGTTGAGAAACCGTATCGACAACCTGATCATCAAGCTCTGATCCCACGGCCTCAGAAGCCGCAACATGTTTTGCGGTATCTTCAACCTCTATCGCCTCTTGCAATTGACGCTGCTTGTCACTTAAGTGAGCATGTTGGTTCCGTAAAGACTCAAACACAGCATCGATGCGCGATGCGAGGGTCAAATCGACTAAAGAACGATGACTACTGAGAATACAGTCACCTGGGCTTAAGGAAGGGTCAACTTCAAGTTCCCACTTACTGCGGGTCAGTTGGGCGGTGGAATAAAGTTGTTCGACTAAAATAACATCGTCAGGATGCAAGCGGATTGTGACCGTTTGTTCTTTTATCGGCAGCGATTCTATACCTAAGCGCAATGCCGAAAGCACTTGTTCAGGATGAGTTTTTAATTCGTGGCCAATGACAGATTTCGCTAATGTCATACTCAGGTTCAGTAGCGAAAGTTCAATATCGCCATCGAGCAATTGCAATGGTTTTTCAAATTGGGCTAATAAGGTTTCAAAACGCGAGAGCAATATTTTTGCTTGGGCTAAACCGGTTTCTAATCCTTGCTCATGCCCTTGGGCGAGCCCTTCAGTATGGCCCTGCTCTAACCCTTCTAAACGTCCTTTTTCTAGCCCTTGCTCATACCCTTGCTGCTTACCTTCGCTAAAGCCTTCTTCTTCGGCTTGGGCGCGAATGTCTTCAATCTCAGCCATAGTCGGTGGAGAAACACTTTCCACTGTAGTTGACTTAGCGGCTTGATGATTCGAATGGCCGAACAGATTTGAGATAGAATCATCATCGGCTTCAGTCACATCTGGCAGCGCCCAGTGACTAAATTCGACATCTCCTTCGCTCAAGACCTTATTCAACAATTTATTGTCGCTCGGATTAGAGGAACTCATCGCCACCACCGCCGCCTAACATGATTTCGCCGCTGTCACTTAAGCGACGAGCAATAGACAGGATTTCTTTTTGTGCGACTTCCACTTCACTGATGCGGATTGGGCCCATAGCTTCAAGATCATCACGCAATAATTCAGCGGCACGTTTTGACATGTTACCCAATATTTTTTCTTTCAGCTGATCATCTGTGCCTTTGAGCGCCTTCATCAGTACATCTTGCTGCACTTCACGCAACAGGGCTTGAATACCGCGGTCATCGACATCGATTAAGTTTTCAAATACAAACATCAAATCTTGGATTTGCTGCGCCATTTCTTCATCAGACTCGCGCATGGTTTCCATCAACTGGCTTTCGATACCCGTGTCTAAGTAGTTCATTATGTTCGCGGCCGCTTTTAAGCCCCCCATTTTCGCAGCCTGGGCGCCACCTTGACCGGCAAACTGTTTCTCCATGATGTCGTTCAACTCTTGCAGTGCGGCAGGCTGTACTTCTTCAAGATTGGCAATACGCATCATCAAGTCTAAGCGGGTATTCTCAGGGAATTGACCAAAAATTTCCGCCGCTTGATCGGGTTCTAAATAAGACAGCACAATGGTTTGGATCTGTGGATGTTCGTTTTGAATAATGGTCGCCACTTGGCGTGCATCCATCCACTTCAACGAGTCCAAACCTTTAGCGCCACTGCCCATGATAATCTGTTCAATCAGATTACCCGCTTTATCTTCACCCAGCGCAGCGGTTAAGGCTTTACGGACGAACTCTTCGCTGTTGAAACCAATTGAAGAATACTTTTGAATATCATCAAGAAACAGCTTATGTACCCCGATAACTTTTTCCTGACCAAACTCATCCATTGCCGCCATGGCCATACCCACTTTTTGCACTTGCTTCGGCTCTAAGTGTTTTAAAATGGATGCAGCATCAGCCTCACTCAAACTGAGGAGTAAAATAGCGGTCTTTTCAACGCCACTAATATCTTTGATATTAAAGGCAGGTGCGGCCGCAGGAGCCACTTCTTTCGTTTTATTCTCAGCCATTGTCTTGTAACCAGTTTTTCACGACTTGAGTAGAGAGCTCTGGCTCATTCGCCACGAGCGCACGGATAGCTTTAATCATATCATCATCTTTGTGAAGATTAGGGATATGAATTGAGCCATCGTCAGCATAACTGTATTCCGCCTCTTGAGTATTAAGCATCCCTAGCGTATCAGCCGCATATTGGTCCTCAATTTCTGCTAATTCATTACCTAATCTGCCATCCTCAGGCATATTCACACTGTCAGGATAGATTAAGCGTTTCAGCATAGGACGTACCACAGCTAAAATCAGCACCAAAATCACTAGCGCACCAATCCCAAGCTTAATCGCACGCCAAAACCAAGGTTGCTCCCAAAGCTCAGGTGCGGGTAAATCTTCAACCAATTGATCCATAAAGGGAACAGTTACCACTTCCAGCACATCACCCCGTTGTGAGCTAAAACCAACCGCGCCTTCAAGCAAACGACGGATATTGGTCAATTCTTGTTCGGTACGGGCAACACGGGCTACTTGACCATTTTCTCCAGCGGCACCAGGTTTAAAGTCCACCGCGACTGATACACTAATACGGCGCACTGCACCAACTTGCTGGCGGGTATGGCTAATGGTGGTATCTAATTCAAAGTTACGGGTCGCTTCGCGGTGCGAATTACCTGCTGCTGTTGCTGACTCTGTCGCTTTTGTTGCATCTTCTGGAATATTAGACTCCATTGGCGGTTGATTGGATAACGCGCCAGGGATCCCACCAGAAGAGCCGCCTGTGGTGTTATTTTCAACTGTCATTTCACTGCGCAGTGCCGGTAAATCAGGGTTAAAACGCTTTGATGTTTGCTCAACCGCAGTAAAATCCATACTGACGTCGACTTGAGAGGTAAAATTATCAGGACCTAAAATTGGCACCAGAATCGATTCAATCTTAGTGCGATATTCAGCTTCTTTTTGCTGTACTAATTCAAGTTCACGTCGAGCCGTTGCAGAGGCGCCATCTTGGCTGCCAGAGTTCAATAAACGGCCGTTAGAGTCAGTTACCGTCACCCTTGATGGTTCTAAACCTTGTACTGCAGAAGCAACAATATCGACGATAGCATCGACTTCACCTTGGCCTAAGCCACCGCGACGGGTATTGATCACCACAGTTGCACTCGGTTTAGAGGCATTGCGAGCGAAGACGTTTTCTTTAGGTAACGCAAGAATGACTTTGGCACGGCTGACACTTTGTAGTTGCTCAATCGCACGGGCGAGGTTTTCTTCTTGGCTATGCTTAAGACGAGCTTGTTCCATGCGTTGGCTGACACCAAAACCACTGTCTTTATTCAAAAAATCTTGGTTGGCCGCAGGACTGTCAATACCAGCACGGCTCAACATCATTTTGACTTCTTGATATTTATCTTCAGGAACTTTAATAACGTCCACGTCGATTTGGTACTTAACTTTATTTTTATCAAGTACATCTAGAACCTGAACCATTTCCTGAGTTTCCATTTTACCCAATGGACGATACTCTGGCTCCTGTGCCCACAGCATGACAAAGACCGCCAAGGCTAAACAAATCGCTAAGGCTAAAATCATAGTCACTTGGCGCATCATATCGACACCGCCAAGATTTCCCATCATTCCTGACTTATGTTCTTGCTGGACACCTTGGTCAGCTAAACCGGAATTGGATCCGACAATCATTTCTGTACTCACGATTCGTACCTGCTAATTGGGTTATTCACTGGCCTAGACAGGCATGCTCATTATTTCTTTGTAGGCTTCGACAAGCTTATTACGCACTTGCACTGTCGCCTCGAAAGCGACACTCGCTTTCTCACGGGCAATCACAGTGTCCGATAAAGAAACGGTAGTATCACCCATCTCTAAACGTGTCGCGAGGTTTGACGATGCAGACTGTAAGCCGCTGACATTGCCGACGGCTTGTGATAGCAACTGACCGAAGTCTGCACCACTAGTGTTATTCACTTGCTGCATGATATTTGGCTGAACGCCAAACGACGGCGTTATTTCGCCTTGGAGTTTCTGCATTTCCTGCAGGAATGAATTTGCGCCTATTTGCATGCTGAGCTCCCAGTCGTCGAATTCTTGACGATCAAAATACCGATAACGGGACAATGCAAAATAACGGCCAAGTTTTCAGATGGTCGTGATTGATAATAAATTGACGGGATAAGAAGATGTCAATATCTAAGGATTTTGGATGAAATGAGCCACTTTTGCAGTTGTGTGTTTTAATCAATACAGCCTCACACTCAATGTGGAGGCTGCGAGATGATAACTTGAATTTATAGACTAATTTGGCAGTTGGATCCCCATATCACGCATCCTTGCCATCTTGTATCTTAGGGTTCGTGCGCTAATTCCTAGCTTTTCGGCGACTAACTTACGACTTCCTTGGCATTGATTAAGGGTCTCTAAAATAATCACATGTTCTTGAGCTTTGAGCTCTTCACCTAAACCGTCTGGCTCAGAAGAAAATGGTTCTAGATCTTCACCGCTTAAAATCACATCCTGCGCATCGATAATAATGTCATTGGCGGTGATCAATTGACCGGCTCTTAATATCAAAGCACGCTGGATCACATTGTCGAGTTCACGTACGTTCCCTGGCCAGCGATGACTCAATAAACGTCGACGCGCATTCTCATCCAACTCAGGCACATCGGCAACATTCAATGCCTTAGCATGTTTAGCCAGTAAATGACGCGCAAGAGGTAAAATATCTGCAGGACGTTGACTTAACGCAGGCCAAGCTAAAGGAAATACGTTAATTCGATAGTAGAGATCCTCCCTAAATCCGCCAGCTGCGACCACTGCCTTTAAATCACGATTGGATGTGGCAAGCACGCGCACATCCAATTTAATGGTTTTACGGCCACCTAAACGCTCAACTTCACGCTCTTGCAAAACCCGCAACAACTTAGCTTGTAAGCCTAAATCCATCTCAGAGATTTCATCGAGCAGCAAAGTGCCACCTTGAGCCTGCTCAAATTTCCCCGGACACGCTTGATAAGCCCCCGTAAATGCACCCTTTTCATAACCAAAAAGGGTGGCTTCGAGCATGTTCTCAGGAATAGCGGCACAGTTAATGGCCACAAAGGCTTGATTAGCACGGCTACTGTGTTGATGAATATAACGGGCCAAAACCTCTTTACCCGAACCGCTAGGACCTAAGATCATGACAGAGGCATCGGAGGCGGCAACCCGTTGAGCAAGTGCTAATAAGGCTAAACTTTTTTCATCAGCGACGACGGGCTGATCCACATTTTGTTTTAATGGCAAATAGCGTGAGACTTGATTGAGTAACACTTCTGGTGCAAAAGGTTTGGCTAAATAATCAACAGCGCCTAATTTTATAGCGTTCACCGCGCTACCAATAGTCGCGTAGGCCGTCATCAACAGCACTGGCAACTTAGGATGATGCTGCTGCAGGTAGTTCAATAAACCTAAACCACCAATACCTTGCATCTGCACATCGCTAATAACTAAATCAAACTGATGTTGTTTCAAGGCTAAAATAGCGTCTTCACCGGAGGCAACATCAACACACTCATACTGAGCCAGCATTAAAGTATCCAACAAGGCTTCACGTAATGAAGCATCATCCTCAACGAGCAATAACTTTGCTTCAGACATGGGTAATCTCCAAAGGTAATATCACCGCGGATTTAGCCCGAGGGAATACTAAAGACACAGTACAGCCTTTATTCGGTAAACAACTGAGTTGCAGTTGTCCTCCATGATTGCGCACCACAGATTGCACAACGGCTAACCCAAGCCCAGTTCCCTGCGACTTAGTCGTAAAGAAAGGTTCAAATACCTTCTGCTGCATAGTGGCGTCTAAGCCTTTGCCATTATCGATTACATCTAATAATAACCGTTCGCCCTCTTCCTTCGCTTGGATACGAATTTCAGTTGCTCCGGCTTCTATGCTGTTCATGACTAAATTATTAATCGCCGAGCTTAATGCATTGGAATTAGCTAACATCGAGCTGCTTGATGCATCATCAAATGACAAGTCACAGCCTTGCTTTGCCGCTATCGGCTCACAATTTGCCAAAACATTGTCGATAACCTCAGCCAACGAGATTAGCTCTCCAAGTTCATCCTGACGGCCTTTCGCCATCAATAGCATGTCGTTAACCTGCCGCTCGAGTTCATTGAGTCTATCAACAAGTTTTTGTTGGAATTTAGCTTTAGCGGCATCGGATAACTTAGGACTCGCAAGGTTTGAAGCGTATAACAAAGCGGCTGATAAAGGCGTGCGCACCTGATGAGCCAAAGTTGCTACCATCTTGCCCAGTGCAGATAAACGTTGTAGATGGGAGATATTTTTCTGTAATAACCGAGTTTCAGTCAGATCAGTTAACACAATTAATTGACCAGGCTCTGGCGTGAGTGGCGTTATCGCTAACTTAACTCGGCGGCCATTACGCAGTGACACTTCGTGGCCATCATCGTCCTGTGGCGCAAAGGCACTGTGGATCACATCAATCCAGCGAACGCCACATAAGGAGCGCTCAAGTAATTCAACTGCTACCGGATTAGCATCCGTGACTATACCGTCGCCATTGATAATCACCACGCCGGATGGCATAGCCTGTAAAATATGCTCCATTCGATTGGACATATTCGCGGCCTCACGCAGTTGGTTCCATTGTTTGCTAGTGTGCTTGAATGACTCAATTTGCGCTAGTGGGTTGGCTGACATAGTCACTCCGTCAAAAAATTGCTTATGACGGGGTGACTGCAGTATCTATGCCAAATTGGAAATTGAACTTTAGAGGTTAAAATAACTTATATAACAATAAAATAGAAAACTAATCTTTTGTCATTCCGTACTTACGCATTTTTTCTACAAGCGTTGTACGGCGTATTCCAAGCATTTCAGCAGCGCGAGCTACGACATTATCTTGTAGCTCTAGCGCCTGACGTATCATGTCTATTTCTAGTTCTGCTAACAAATCCTTAAGGTTCACACCTTCAGGCGGCAGCTCACTAGGGAAACGCGTTTCAGGGATTTCAACCGGCTCTTCATCGCTAAAGATAGAAGCTAAAGCATCACGTTCCTGTTGCTCTTCACTCATCTCTACACAATATTCGGGCACATCGATATGGCGATATTTGACAGGTAAATCGTTAACATCGACCAGTCCACCCGGATATAAAATGGTGAGGCGTTCGACTAAATTAGACAGCTCGCGCACGTTGCCCGACCAAGCATGTTCTTTCAGCGACTCTATCGCACGCTGCGTAAAACGCACCTTACCACGGCCTTCGTTATAGACTCGGCTAACTAACTCTTGTAATAGCAAAGGCACATCGTCCTTGCGATCACACAACGCGGGCATTTCAATCGGGAATACGTTTAGGCGGTAATAAAGATCCTCACGGAACTCATTAACGCTGATCATGGTTTCTAAATCTCTATGTGTCGCAGCAACTACGCGTACATCAGCATTAATAGTCTTAGTACCACCAACGCGCTCAAATACCCGCTCTTGCAGCACACGGAGTAATTTCACTTGCATTTGTAGTGGCATGTCTCCTATTTCATCGAGAAATAGTGTACCACCTTCAGCTAATTCAAAACGGCCTTTACGAGAACAGATTGCCCCAGTAAATGACCCCTTTTCATGACCAAATAGCTCACTCTCTAATAACTCAGGCGGTATAGCGCCACAGTTAACAGGGATAAAAGGGCCGTCACGGCGCTCAGACAAATAATGGATATTACGTGCGACTACTTCTTTACCTGTACCCGATTGACCCAGAACAAGCACGGTTGCCTCAGATGTTGCTACTTGATTTATCAAGTGCCTCACATTCGCAATACCATCACTGCGTCCCACTAAGCTTCGGAATAACTTTGTTTGATTCGCACTAGTAGGGACTTGAGGCCGTTTAACTTGACCGAATACTTGGCAAAAGTGTAATAATTCAGTGAGCTGAGGATACGTTAAAGGTTCTTCTATATGTCCAAGAATATTAGACACTTGCAGATTGTCAACATTGCCAAGCAACAGCATAGGTTGCCATGGATGTTGACCTGCGATGTTTTTAAGCCCATCAGCATCCATAACATCAGTTAGGATAACTAAAGCTCGAAAACGGGTATCTTGGAGGCTAGCACTTAATTTTTCGGTGTCAATTTGTACAAATTGCTCACCTAAAAAATCCAAAATGCAACACAGGCGATTTAATCGCTCTGATGGAGGGCCGATAAGTAAAATTCGTTGATCTGTTTGCATCATTCAGTAGGCCGTAAAGCTCTAATATGTATTAATTCGCATTAATTATTTATGATTAGTTGCTGTAAAAGCTTAACAAATTCAATGTAACAATCTGTGCCACCATCACTACTTGTGATGAATATTGTATTATCAGCAGACGAGAAGCAAGCCTCAGATGAGGTTTATGCCAAACTGAATTGATTTTAGTTCATTTACATCATGATTCTAGTCTAAAACGTCAATACTTTGACTTTTAGCCAAAAAAAAGACGCAACCAGTGCGTCTATTTTTAATCACGAAATAAGATATTAACCCGCTTCAGAATGTGCAGAAATATTATGTTTATCTGCAGGAATTGCATCCCAACCTTCTTTGATAGTACGTAAAATATCACATACATCATCAATCGCTTTCACATCATTATTTAGGTTAGCTTCAGAAATTCTACGCAACATAAAGTCATATAAATCACTCAAATTTCTAGCTATCTGGCCACCAGCATCCATATCTAAGCTATTGTTTAAACCAGTAATAATTCCAATAGCTTTGCCAATGTACATACCTTTATTAGACAAGTCATTTTGTTCAATCGCAAGACGACTTTGTGCTAAACGTTGTAGTGCCCCCGCAAACATAAGCTGAATAATACGATGTGGTGACGCAACAGTAATTTCACTCTCTAAAGACACCTTACGATACGATTGCAGTGATCCTCTCATAAACACCTACCTGTTTAAATCTATAGTCTCATAAACACTAATCTGGCGCTTATTCTTATTACCTGCATGTAATAATGCTTGCCTATCTGCCATAACAACACTTGCTTTACTTGTGTACTCTTGAGTAAGTTCAAGCTGATGTTGAAGATAATCAACATCTGTCATATTAGCATCAGCCACTAATACATTGAGTAAAATTTGACGCTCTCCAACCAGTACTTGCAAGTTCGACACCAACTCGTCAGATTGAGGCTCTTCAGCAGGAAGCTGAGTCAGTTTATTTAAATGTTCACTCAAAAGGACATTAAGCTCATCGAGTTGTTTCACTTATACTCCCCTTACTCATTTATAATTTCACTATCGTTTTTTAACAGCTCCAGGAAGCGAATTCAAACGATCAACAAGACCACTGCTCTGCTGATTTAGTTTTCCAACGACAAGATCCATCGCATTAAATTGCTTCGTTAAACGGGCTGTTAGTTGATCCATTTTAAGCGTGAAAGCTTCTCTTCTATCTGTAAGCTGGCTTTGTTGATTAGTATATCCGGTTTGACGTGACGCAATTAATCCTCGAGACTTGACATAACTATCAGCAAGATCATTAAAGCGATTAGCAAGCCCTTTATCTGGTGTCGAGAATAATGCCTCAACACTGGCCATATCTTCAGAGATGACTTTATTAAGTTTAGTATCATCGACAGACAACTTACCATATCTATCTGTTTTTATACCAATATCATATAATGCTATCGAACTGCCGCTATCAGTTGGCACTCGTTCACTCGATATACTTCGGAGTTGCGATTCTATAGAACGGATCATAGAGTCGCCCTGTAATGCAGCTGCTGTTTTTTTCTCTTTATCATAAGACGACATTTTATCAACTGCAGTCGCTAAACTATTGTAGGCATCGACAAAAGCTTTCACATTTGTCTTTACTGCATCATCATCTTGTTCAATTTTTAACGTAGTCGTCTTAGAAACATCAGCATCAGTTAAGTTTAACGTCACCCCCGCAATAGCATTTTTAACTTCATTAGTTTGTGAGGTAACTTTCTGATTATCGATATAAACAACTGCATTTTTAGCATCTTGAAGCGTGGAGATATTACCAGCACCGAACATATCATTTAGTCCAGTTCCAGTCGTGTCATTAGCTGTAATACTAATTTGATTGTCTTCACCTGACTTATCTGAACTAAAAACCAATCGACTGCCTGCATCACTGGTAATAACGGTTGCAGTTACGCCCGCATTATCTGGGGATTCATTAACTTTTTTAGCAATCGCAGCAAGTGAATCGGTAGCCGAAACATCAATGGAGAAATTCTTACCATTGATACCAAAATCAAGGCTCCCTTCACCTACAGGTAATGCAGGATCTGCAACATTTTTTCCAGCAATTTTATGATTTACCGCAAGTTGCTCAACTTTAATACCATAGCTACCCGCTTGTGCGGTTTTGTCTGTTGTTGCTGACAAATAAGTTTGATTACTAACAGAAACCTTACGCAGATTGAGGGCATCGCCAGTTTGAAGTTTTTTTAAGGCATCTTGAAACGTAGACAACGCACTTTTTAAGGTTCCCATAGCAGAAACTTTTGCTTTGATGCTGTCTTCCGTTTTATTAAACATCGCTTCTTTCGGTGTTTTTTCGGCATCAACTAAAACTTGCACAATTTCACTAATTTTAAGGCCAGATCCCATGCCTGTTGCTGTTAATGCCATATAGACCTCTCAATCAAACGTACTTACAAATATTTATGCTTCTGTTTTCATCAAAAGCCCTGTGACTTCTGATAGTTTTTCTGCCAAGGCTAATGCTTCTTCACTCGGCATTTGTCTAATCACATCACCAGTATCTCGGTCAAGTACAGTCACAACAGCTTGTCCAGAGTTCTCATCAACCTTAAATGCTAAACCTTTACGCATCATAGACATCATATCAGACAACTCTGTGGCAACTTGAGCCAGCTTACTTGGATTCTGTTCATTTTTCGTTACATCTTGTTCCACAGCTTGTTCAATAGCCGTATTTCGCTTTAATTCAGCATCTAGAGCAGATGCTTTTAGCGGCGTTTGAGCTAAATCAACCTTACTGTGAAGCATAGAAGGTGAACTTGCTATATTGATATCCATAGCCATACCTCAGCAAATTTAGTAATAACTTTAAATGGTTACATTAAAATTACCCTATAAAACTACATCAACCTTTAAAGTGGCAAAGGGAGATCCGTCACCGAACCTCCCTTATCACTTTCTCACTATTCTGCTTTAAACTACAGCAGTGACAAGGCCACTTGAGGTAACTGGTTGGCTTGGGCCAACATTGCAGAACCCGTTTGTTGCAACACTTGGTTCTTGGTCATTTGTGATGTTTCTTTCGCGAAATCCACATCAACAATTCGGCTCTTCGCATCAGCAACGTTTGCTTGAGTATTCGCACTGTTACTGATGTTGTGTGCTAAACGGTTTTGAATCGCACCGAGTTCTGCGCGTTGTGCGTCAATGGTCTTAATCGCTGCATCAATTTTTGCTAATGAAGATGCACGATTAGCTGAAGTCGCATTAGTTAATGAACCAACTGATAATGACGTTTTATTACTCGTTTTTACAGTAACTTTAATGTCTTCATCGTTTTGTGCACCCACTTGGAAACTCTTACCAGCTGAGAACCCACCTGCTAATAGTTTAGTCGTACCAAAAGCCGTTGTTTTGCCAATCTCATCGATTTCATTAGCTAACTGAGTCATCTCAGCTTTTAGTGCCGTTAAGTCCGCAGAGCTGTTTGCACCGTTTTCAGACTGAACCGTTAAATCGCGCATACGTTGCAACATGTTAGTTTGTTCTTGCATCGCACCTTCAGCAATTTGTGCGATTGAAATGGCATCATTGGCATTACGCATGCCCACATCCAAACCGCGTACTTGGCTGTTTAGACGGTTAGAAATCGCTAAACCTGCGGCGTCGTCTTTTGCGCTGTTAATACGTAGACCACTGGATAAACGTTCCATCGATGTGGCCAAACCGCCTGCAGAAGTGTTTAGGTTTTTTTGTGCTTTTAAAGATGTGACGTTAGTGTTTACTGTAATGGCCATGATCGTTTCCTCTTTATACCTGGCTTATTTAACTAGCCTGTCTACTTTAAGCCAGGCGGGTGTTAGTGGTTACAGTATATTTAACGGCAGCACCTTTTTTATCTTTAGCACTATTTTAAAAAAAATAATGACTTTTTAAAAAGTGCTAATTTTTCATATAGATAAATATTTACCTCACAAAACGTTTTGCCTACTCTTTTGCTGTAACACAAAAGAAGCAAGCAAAAATACTCGCAGTGTCAATATAATAAACTTGGATTAGCCAAGTAAAGATAAGGCTACTTGAGGCAACTGGTTCGCCTGTGCCAACATGGCTGAGCCTGTTTGTTGTAACACTTGGTTCTTTGTCATGACTGAGGTTTCTTTGGCAAAATCCACATCCACAATCCGACTCTTCGCATCGGCAACGTTCGCCTGAGTATTGGCGCTGTTACTAATGTTATGCGCTAGACGATTCTGTACCGCACCTAGGTCGGCACGTTGGGCATCAATCGTTTTGATTGCGGCATCAATTTTTGCTAATGAAGATGCGCGGTTAGCTGAAGTAGCATTATTTAATGAACCAACTGATAATGACGTTTTATTACTGGCTTTAACCGTAACTTTAATGTCTTCATCGTTTTGTGCACCAACTTGGAAGGTTTTTCCGGCGGAAAACGTCCCCGTCAGCAACTTGGTCGTACCAAAGGCAGTAGACTTACCGATTTCATCGATTTCAATTGCTAACTGATCCATTTCAGCCTTTAAAGCGCCCAAGTCAGCAGAGCTGTTAGCACCGTTTTCAGACTGAATGGTCAAATCACGCATACGCTGCAACATATTGGTTTGCTCTTGCATCGCACCTTCGGCGATTTGAGCAATTGAAATCGCATCATTAGCATTTCGCATCCCCACTTCTAGACCGCGCACTTGACTATTCAAACGGTTAGAAATGGCTAGACCAGCGGCATCGTCTTTTGCACTGTTAATGCGTAGACCACTGGATAAACGTTCCATTGAGGTCGCTAAACCGCTACTGGAAGTATTTAAATTCTTTTGTGCCTTCATTGAAGTCACGTTGGTATTTACTGTAATAGCCATGTTGAGTTCCTCTTCCTAGTTATACCGCCAAGGCTTGGAGCTTGGCTAAATTTTTAACAATTTATCTTACAGATGGATAGGTACTTGCTTTCTGTTAAATAAAGTCGAACAGGGAAACAGAACCCACCTTACTAAACACGCTAGAGACTGCGTTCAATGCAAGCTGTTGCTTTTCAAATTCCGTAATCGCTGATGCATAATCGAGATCTTCCAAGAGTGATAGCGCTGATGAGTTCACTACTTTCTCCTCGGTATGAGTCTCTTTATAACTTTCGACAACTTTCAGATTATTCCCCGCCACACTTCTGGCAGAACTAATTTGATTGACGCCACTATCGATGTTATTCAATATCTGTGCCAACTGAGCTCGCCCTTGGGGAGTGTTGGCAGAATTAGGGTCTTCAATTAATGCAATCGCACTGCTGATCGTATCGAAAATACTGACTTCGGCCTGCGGCTCCATGGTGAAACTATCGCCAGCGCTGGGTTTTCCATCAATTTTAACTTCTATACCATTAAAACTAACGGGATTAGTGGCATCGAAGTTAGCTACGTTTGCGACGGGATTACTTGCAGAATCGAGCACTTGCAAGTTAGTACCACCGGCACCATTATCAGTGAAGTTAAATGTATATGTATCAGCCACATAAGTTGCAGCATCAGCAATTTTTGCTGTTTTAACGCTAAACTCACCCTGCTGGCTGGCCAAATAATTGACGCTATAATCACCAAGTCCATTGGGTGCTTTCATAAACGCGCTATCGCCAGGGATGTTTGTCCCCATGGCAACACCCGTTTGTACTAAACTATTTTTGACGCCAGAATCGCCGCTATACACTATTTTAGGCGGCGTCGAGTTATCAAAAGCAAAAGGTTCTTTATCGGTACTGAAACCAGAGAACATATAATTGCCAGATTCATCCTTACTATTCGCAATTGAGAGCAATTCTTCTAAGCTGCCTTTCATCTCTTCGGCAATCATTTGCCGCTCAGTTCCTGATAGTGTGCCGTTTATCGCTCGCATAACTTGCTCACGCATAGAGCCAGTTAAATCTTCAGCACTACCGAGTTTACTTTCTGCCACAGCAAGACGATTTGTCGCATAGTCAATATTTTTCATAAACTGATCGACGAGTGCATTTTTCTGATTCAGATTATCAATACCCTGTGACGCCACAGGATCATCACCAGCAGTATTGACTTTCTTACCACTGCTCAATTGGTCAAGAATTTTGCTGGTCGCCGTTTGCTTTTGCAGCACACTGGTAATGCTTTGATTAAAAATCTGCGCGGATGATAATCGCATAGTTAAATCTCCTAACGCACTGAGGATAATAAGGTGTCAAAAATCTGCTGTGCAGTCGTCATGATCCGCGCAGAGGCTTGATAGGCTTGCTGAAAACGCATTAAATTTGCTGCTTCTTCATCTAAGTTCACGCCCGACTCACTCTCTACTCGCGCATAAGCTTGTTGATACACGGCCTCTGCCGAACCAACACGCACTTCAGCCGCTTTCGTTTTACTGCCTACCTCGAGCTTAG
Source organism: Shewanella sp. M16 (assembly GCF_018224605.1). Classification (NCBI taxonomy): domain Bacteria; kingdom Pseudomonadati; phylum Pseudomonadota; class Gammaproteobacteria; order Alteromonadales; family Shewanellaceae; genus Shewanella; species Shewanella sp. M16. The sequence continues at coordinate 44,170 of NZ_JAGTUL010000023.1, forward strand.
TGTTCTCGAACACATCAGCTAGGGTCGACTTTCCCCCGTTCATCACCTTACTTTCGCTCAACTTAGCCATAGCGACAGCATTAGAGTTATTCCCCTCTGCGAAGGATAAATCGAAGGTAAATCTGTCATTGCCTGCAGCTGCTTTGCTGTCAACTTCAAAGGTAAAACCAAAAGCGCTAATACTCGGAGGCGTATAAGGGGCTGCAGCCCCAAGGGATGTTCCCGCGGCGTCAAATGCTTCATAGGTTGGAGGCACAACTGTGGTATCAAGCTTTATCGTCAACTCACTGCCCGTTACAGGGAAATTTGTGGCATTACGATTGCTAATTTGAGTCAACTTCACTTGGGTATTGCCAGAGTTAGCGGCATTTGCGGTAATCTTTGGTGATGCGGCGGCAATGCCTTTAGGGTCTTTCATGACCACTTCAATGCCATTTGAAGCACCCGCTGTCGGACGTATCGCAAAACGATCGCCAGACGCCATAGCGCCCGCTTTTATGTCAATTGAAAATCCAGATCCACCCGATAAAGTCGAGCCATTTAACGTCAGTGGCGTAATTGCCCCCGTTTTCGAATCTCTCAGTTCATAAGTTGCAGGCGCGGTAAATGACAGTTCGTAGGCACCACCAGTTAATAAACTGGTGTCATCTATGGTGACGCCTAACGTTGCATTACCCGTATTACCAGAAAAACCTGCTGCACGGCCCAAAGACATCATAGGATCGTTGATATCTTTGAAGATATTGGCACCAACTTGCCCATTGAGGTCAATACCTTGTGCTTGCATTTTATTGAAGTTATCAGCCACGCCCAAGGCTAATTGATCGAGCTCATGACCCGCGGGAATTAACGTTTGATCACGATAATCAAAAATGGCCCCTAACTGACCGCCAAGTTTACTCGGATCAACAGTGACACTTTGCGAACCAATACTTGAAGTCAATTGGAGCTCATTCGGAAATGGATCACCCGCTTGGATTCCCATCGTCATAGCAATTTCACCAGAAACCAACATCACTGAGCCACCAAGCATTACGCTCTTAGCACCATTTTCTAATGGAATAACATTCACTTGAGCGTACTGGCTTAACTCTTGAACAAGTGCATCTTGCTTATCAAGCAACTGCGCATCCTGATTCGGCGACTTCATTAACTCTAGGTTTAAATTTGCCAGTTCTGTACTGATCTCATTGATACGCTTAGTCATACCAGTGATCTGGTCATTGGTCTGATTAAGCTGGCCATTCAAATACGACTGCATCTGATTAAGACTGCTGGCAACTTGCTGTGCGTTTGTTAGGGTCGAACTCCGAATACCCAAATCTGCAGGCAAATCAGCCACACTATTCAGCCCCGAAAACAGGTCATTCAAGCTTTGTGGCACAACTTTACCTACCTGTGAAAACAGCTGATCTAGCTCACTCAATTTACCGTAGCTGGCTTCGGCGGCACTTAACGTTGTTTGGCCAATGCGTAACTCTCTTGCGGCATAGTCATTGTAGATACGCTTAACGTCATTAACGTAAGTTCCTGTGCCATAAAAACTACTACCAAAACGCTGCGATTCAAGAGTCGACTGGGTTGCCACTTGTCTGTGGTAACCAGCGGTATTGGCGTTAGCTATGTTATTACTGGTAACACCCAGTTGCGACTGGGAGGCAAGCACCCCAGTTCGCGCTATATTCAGTAGATCAACGGCCATTAGTTGACACTCCTATGAACAAACAGGGTTGTAAGATTCATCATTTGTCTTCTCCTGGCAGAATTGATTTCAGTTCTTCACTGATCGACTGCATCACTTTAATCACTTTTTCAGCGTATCGAGGATCAGTGGCATAACCCGCATCCTGCAAAGCTCGGATGAATTGAGTAGGGGAAGCGGCCACTTTTTTCGCATCTTGATAACGTTCACCTTCGGCAATGAAGGACACAAAATCGTTAAAGCTATGCTCGAAATCACTATAAACTCGGAAGTCAGCTTTTTGCTGGACAGCAACACCGTGCTCAAATTCTAAGGTACTGACGTTAGCCTTATCGCCTAACCAACGACGATCAGCTTTAATGTTGAATAGGTTATGACTCGGCGCACCGTTATTGCCGCGGACGATTTTTTGTCCCCAGCCAGTTTCCAGTGCCGATTGCGCCAATAATACTTCTGGTTGGGTACCTAATGTTTTTGCGGCTTTTTCAGCATGTGGATATAAGGTCGCTAAAAATTCTTCTCGACTACCGAACCTGACAATTTTTTGGGTTTCCCTAAATGCTGCCGTCGGCAAAACTTGGCCGCTAATCACAGGTTCTACCACTGAAAGTGATTGTTCACTCCAGCTCGGCTTAGGCGTATCGATAGCCAGTGAACGATTAGGCGCATCAATGTCCATTGATGAATTTGCATCTTCAGCTCTATCCGGTTCAAATACAGGCCGAGCAATAGCAGCCGGCACACCATGATTTACAACTGTGGGTTCAACCACTGGAGCGGCTGAACTCTGCATAGGCACATTAAGCGCTTTATCGTCGTGGAGCATTTTCATGCCACCATCGTCACGCAATACCGATGCAGGCGTGAAATGACTTGTTTCGGGAGAGAGTTGCTGCACCATCATATCGGCAAGGCCCAATACACCTTTGTCAGATAAATCGACCGATAACTGCTGATCGCGCATCTGCTCGTAAAACTGAGTGTATTGGCTATTGAGTGGACTATCAGACTGAAAAACCGCATTGGCATCGCGCATACTTTTCATCAGCATTTGCACGAAAATACCTTCAAATTGTTGGGCGACCTTTTTCAAGGCGCCCTTCTCATCTTTCTGAGCCTGGGCGCGGAGTGAATCTAGCCCGCCCAGGTCAAGAAAATGTGATGAACTTGAAAGCTTTTCCATGATTTTCCCGACAGAAATTAGATGATGATAAGTTCACCATGCAAAGCTCCTGCCACTTTTAATGCTTCAAGTATTGCTAACACATCTGAAGGGGCTGCACCGACTAAGTTAACCGCTCTAACCAGCTCATCCAGCGTAGTGCCTGGATTAAACATAAACATACGACGGTCACTTTCTGTCGCTGTGATCGTACTATTACTCGTGACGGTTGTTTGACCATTTGCCAACGCGTTAGGCTGCGAAACCTGTGTCGCCTCCGCAATAGTGACAGTCATGCCGCCATGGGTAATCGCCGCAGGGAGTAAGCGTACGTTTTGCCCAACCACTATGGTTCCAGTACGTGAATTAACGATCACTTTGGCAGATTCCTCTGCGGGAACAACATCAAGGTTTTCAAGCGTTGCTAAAAAGGAGACCCGTTGTGATACATCGCGTGGAGCCGTTACCTGAACAGACGTCGCATCTAAAGGACGCGCCATATCAGGACCTAATAGATCATTGATCGCATCGGCCATTCGCTGCGCAGTAGAGAAATCCGAACGACGTAGGTTAAACGTCAAATAATCGCCAGTTGAAAATGGGGTTGCTACACTACGCTCAACAATTGCGCCATTGGGTATACGACCTACAGTTGGCGTATTTTGAATCACCTTTGAACCATCTAAACCATCGGCACTAAAACCACTCACCACTAAACTACCTTGGGCTATGGCATACACATTACCATCTACCCCTTTCAAAAAGGTCTGTAATAAGGTGCCACCGCGTAAGCTTTTGGCTTCGCCTAAGCTAGATACCGTCACGTCAAGATCTTGACCAGGTTTGATAAAGGCAGGCATATCCGCATGTACGGCTACCACTGCAACGTTTTTAATTTTCGGTTTGACGTTGTCCGGGAGATTAATCCCAAAGTTTTTGAGCATAGTCATAAAGGTCTGCTCGGTATAACTGGTTTTTTCCCCCGTTCCCGGTAAACCGACCACTAAGCCATAACCAATCAACTGGTTACTACGCACACCTTGCACATTGGCAATATCTTTAATTCGTTCAGCCTGACTAGGTAGAGAAAACACTAGCATGGCAACGGCTAACACCAGTTTATATTTCATGATACGACTCCTTAGAAGGGCCACCAGTCGCTCATAAAGAACTGGCTTAACCAGCCCACTTTTTGAGCATCTGCGAAAGTGCCTGTGCCACTGTATTGGATACGGGCATTAGCCATTCGCGTTGAATCGACAGTGTTATCGGGTTTTATGTCCTGCGAGCGAACGAGACCAGTGACACGAATAAACTCATCACCATTATTAATTGAAATCCATTTTTCACCACGGATCACTAAACTGCCGTTGTTCAGCACTTGCATCACGTTTGCCGAGATGCTGCCATCTAGACTATTGCTCTGATCCGCATCCGATTCACGCTTAGTGTTCATACTATCTTTGTAACGCAAATCAATTGGCACTCCGCCAATGGACACATTACTACCACCTGCAAAGATGGGATCTAAGCTCATATCTGAGCCTTTTTTGATCTGATTGCCTGCACTCTTCTTAGCTTGAGTCGATTCCTTCAATACGATAGTGATAATGTCGCCAACTTTGTGGGCGCGTATATCCGAATACAAACTAGATGCTTGACTGTCTTGATAAATAGAGCCAGTTGCGGCAATTTTTGTCGGCGGCGCCTCTGGGTATACCGGCGCGTAAAAGGGATCATCCGCAAGGGGTTTCTTTTGCGTCGAGCTACAGGCTGCAAGCAATAACGCGACGGCCAACACAAGATATCTAGCCATGATGTTTGCCTCTATAAATTCTGAGTCACATAAGACAGCATCTGATCTACCGCTGAAATCACTTTGGAGTTCATCTCGTAAATACGCTGACTTTCGATAAGGTTAACCAGTTCCTCAGTCACGTTAACATTAGAGGTTTCTAAGGCGCCTTGACGAATCGCTCCCATGCCATCTAACGAAGCGGTACCTTGAATTGGCGTGCCGCTCGCACCGGTTTCCGTATATAAGTTTTGTCCCATAGGATCTAGACCCGATGGATTAATAAAATCCGTCATAGTCAACTGACCCACGACTTGGTTCTCAGCGGTACCCGGCGTTTTTACTGAAACTTCACCCTCTGCTGAAACGGTAATACTGGTCGCATTATCAGGAATAGTGATCGCGGGTTGTAGCAAATAGCCAGAACCTGGCGTCACAATCTGACCCGTATCGTCTAAGGTAAACTGACCATTTCGAGTATAAGCAGTGGTTCCATCAGGGAGCTGGATTTCAAAAAATCCAGGACCTTCAATCATGAGATCCAGTGAGTTATCCGTCGTCAGCATGTTACCCTGAGTAAACATTTTTTGAGTGGCGACGACTTTCGTACCCGCACCGATGTTTAATCCGTTGGGTAACTTAGTGTTAGAAGCACTAACACCACCCGCTTGGTTAACTGTTTGATAGAGTAAATCTTCAAATACTGCGCGGCTTTTTTTGTAGCCCACAGTGCTAGCGTTCGCTACGTTGTTTGAAATCACTGAAATATCAGTTTGCTGTGCGTCTAAGCCAGTTTTACTAATCCATAACGCCGGATGCATAATCTATCTCCTAACTAATACGCATTAATGAAGATGAAGCGCGATCATTCTCTTCCGCGGTTTTCATCATCTTGACTTGCAATTCAAACTGCCGCTGAAGATCAATTAAAGACACCATTTCATCAACAGGGTTAACATTACTGCCCTCTACGGCGCCACTTTCAACTGCGACGAAAGGGTCAGCTGGTGCAGGTTCACCTGACATTTGTCGAAATAATCCATCTTCACCACGCATCATCTGCGCATTGCCGGGATTGACTAACTTCAATCTCGCCACTTCTTCTATTACTTCAGCAGTCGCCCCTTGAGGGCGAACAGACACTATGCCATCCTGTGAAATTGACACTTTATCAATAGGTAATGGCAGCACTATCGGGCCAGCGTCCCCCATCACGGGATTGCCTCTGTCGTTATACAACATGCCCGTCGCATCGAAACTGAGACTACCGGAACGGGTATAAGCTTCACTGCCATCTTTCGCCTGAACGGCAAACCAGCCATCACCTTTAATGGCAACATCGAGATCCCGTCCAGTGGTTTTAATCGGACCAGAGCGAAAATTAGCTGACGGAGATTCTGTCATCGCAAACACCCTTGAAGGCAACCCTTCACCGAAGGCTTGCATCGATCTGGCCTGCGCCATATCTGATTTAAAACCATCGGTATTAGCATTGGCTAAGTTGTTCGCACGGAGTGCCAGCTCATTCATATTTTGCTTAGCGCCACTCATGGCGACATAAAGGAATTTGTCCACAGACTGCTCCGTCAAATTTTCTACATGACGATATCAAAGCAAGCATCGTGCCAATAAAAATTGATTTTAATTTACTGATAAAATTGAAGAATAAAGAAATGAAGTGAGTTGACGGCAGGATAAAGGCTAAGTGTTGCCACTGGCGGCAACACTTAGTTAAATAAAGTAATGATTAGCGGATTTGTAATACGGTTTGTTGCAGCGTGTTATTCACTTCAAGGGTACGGGAGTTCGCTTGGAAGTTACGCTGCGCCGAAATTAAATCGACCAGTTCAGTCGTTAAATCAATGTTAGATTGCTCTAACGCCGATGAACTGATGCTACCAAAAGTTCCACTATTTGCCTCACCCGCTAACGCTGGACCAGAGTTCAAACTAGCCTTCCACGACGTATTACCCACTTGCGTTAAACCTTGTTCGTTAGCAAAACGAACTAAAGCAACCCGTGCTAAAGGCACGGTTGAACCATTAGAATAACTCGCGGTCACTAAACCATCTTCACCGATTTCAACGTTAGTTAAGCGACCTACAGTTGTACCATCTTGCGTCAACTCAGTTGCACCAAAAGGAGCCGCATATTGCGTTGGGGCATTAAACTTCACAGTCAAATCTTGAGTACCATCGGCACCAGCCCCTAAAACACCCGCACCACTGACGCCCAAAGCCTCAGTCTTGACTATAGCAGGATCACTACCAGTGTAGACACCAACAGAATTAAACTTGAGGACAGAGCCTTTCCAACCACCAGCAGTTTGAGCCGTGCCCGTTGCATCAGGTGTACCATCTCCTGTGGTATCTGTTTGATAAGTACCAGCAGGACCAGCTAGATCGACTTGTTTTCCATCAACAGCATAGTAAGCCACCCAATTGTTCTCACCATTGTACGAACCATCTTTGGGCTTAACAAAATAAGTGGTCATAATATGTGGCTCACCGAGTGAGTCATAAATTGTCATTGATGTAACGTTATTGTAGGTTTTTGCATCTAAAGGATCGAATGCCGCGGGGTCGAGTGCACTTTCCTTAGCATTTAAGTTCATTTGTAAAGTAACATTCTCAGTCTTTACAGGGCTACCTGCAGTGTCTGGTATTTGTACCGGCTTAGCCGTCGTTAAACTCACTGATGTTGAGTTCCCATCTTTATCCACTGGGAAAGTTTGCAAATAATTACCAGCAGAATCAACCATGTAATTATTTTTATCGACCTTAAATGCTCCAGCACGGGTAAACGAGTGGTCTAATGTACCCAGTTCAGAGGCAGTAACAAAAAAGCCACCACCTTTAATCGCCATATCAAGGGAGTTATTCGTCAACTGTAAGCTACCTTGATGGAATTGCTGTGCCACTTGACTCGTAGCAACACCACCACCGACAGCAGTTTTAGCATTTGAAAAAATAGAATTAGCGTAAACATCCGCAAATTCAGCACGGGACTCTTTAAAGCCAATGGTGTTCGCATTAGCAATGTTATTCGCCGTAGTGTTTAAATCTTTCTGCGCGGCAGAAATGCCACTCAATGCAATGTTAAACGACATAATTCACCTCTACACTTGACTCAATTCATTTATGAGCAACTTACGCTCAATTCGGATACTGCAAAAATTCTTTTATGCAAACTTAGGTTTCAGACACAGCTAACACATCGGTTAACTTGATGCCCATACCGCCTCTCAAGTTAAGAATCGCGCCAGTACTGGCCGTACCGAGAGAAACGCTGGTCACATGAGCATAGGTCGAGACTGGCAATTCTTGGGATTTCCCATCCACTAAACCACTCGCCTTGATCGTATAGTTACCTGTGGTTACAGGGTTTCCATCTTTATCGAGGCCATCCCAGTTAACATCGACATTGCCCCCCTTACTGCCATCAACTTTAAAGGTGGTCACAACTTGGCCTTTCTCATCCTCAACACGTACAGTAACTTCAGGAATTTTAGCTGGCGTGCTAATCACACCTTTTATTGTTGGGCTTTCAGCTGAAATGTTACCTGTATCAGTTGGGATCAACACCTTGCGACCAACAAGTCCTGATGCCTGTAATGCTTGGCTTGATGTCATAACACCGTTTAAATTAACGATTTCCTTATTCAACTTAGTAATACCATCAACCGTCGAGAATGATGCCATCTGCGCAATCATTTGGTCGTTGTCGACGGGCTTAAAGGGATCTTGCATCGATAACTGTTGGCTTAATAACGAGAAAAAGTCATCTTGAGTTAACTGCTGGCTTTTTGCTTCCGGTACTATTGACTCTTTTGGCAAACGTATGCCATCAAGAAACGGATTACCCGTTGAGCTGGTTGATGAATTCGTCGTAACGGCATTTGGCTGACTCTTATTTTGAGCCGTCTGCGCCGACGCTTGGTTAATTTGATTAATGAGGCTCACAGCTTACCTCCTAAGTAACACATGTTATTTACCCATCCCAAGTGTTTGTTGCAGCATAGACTTAGCTGCTTCAGCGACTTGAACATTCATTTGATATGAGCGCGAAGCAGAAATCATATCTGCCATTTCTTCCATGACATTAACATTCGGTTTATAAATAAAGCCGTCCGCATCCGCCATTGGATGATCGGGCGAGTATTCTTTCAGTAGTGGTTTATCACTTTCTACAATGCCTTTTACAGCTACACCTTGAGAGGCTTGTTGCTGACTTTGGGCCTTAGCCATTTCGGCTTCAAAAATGGGATGACGAGAACGATAGGTCTTATCTACACTACTCGAGACGGAATCCGCGTTGGCTATGTTGCTCGCGGTGGTGTTTAGCCTGACCGATTGAGCAGACATTCCCGAGCCAGCAACATCAAATATGCTAAATAAACTCATGATTAATCCCCTCTCAACGCTTTCTTCATGCCACTAAACTTACTGTCTAAAAAACCTAGCGACATTTGATATTCAAGTGCATTTTGCATGAATGCCGATTGTTCCTGTTGGATATCAACAGTATTACCATCACCGGTATCGGGTTGATTTGGCACACGGAACTTAACAAATTGCCCAGTCAACTCCGCAAGCCCAAAATGCTTATCTGGCTCTTGCATTTCAAGACTATTTCGCTGCTGCTGTTGGCCTCGAGCGGCCTGCATTGCCGCAGAAAAATCAACATCGCGGGCTTTGTAATGTGGCGTATCTGCGTTAGCGATATTGCTTGAAATGACTTCAGCCCGCTGCGCTCTAATACCGAGAGTGTATTGATGCACACCCAGTGCATTATCAAAATTGATCGCCATAAAATTGCCTCCTCGTGTTCTCACGAAAATAAAGCAATTCATGTGCCAACATCAGGAAAATTTTGAGAATAACAACAAGGATGAGCAAGTGATGGGTAAAAAATTACCGACAATTGTCGGTAATTTTCTTTAGAGCGGCTGAGTTAAGTCTTTTTCTGGTAATAAATGCCAGGGTTACAACGAACCATATCAAACTCGTCCGTTAAACCAGCGATAGATTCTGATGCACCGAGAAATAAAATCCCTTTGGGATTGAGAGCGGCAGCGAATTGCCGCAAAATTTTTGCCTTTGCCTCTGGTGCAAAATAAATCAGCACATTGCGGCAAAAGATAATGTCGAACTTGCCAAGCAGACTATAACTCTCGAGTAAATTATGCGCTCTAAAGTTCACCAACCGCTTCACATTGTCCTTTAACTTCATATTGCCTGAAGGTAATGCATCAAAAAACTGACGCTTACGTTCTTCAGATAAACCACGCGCTAATGCCAAACTATCGTACTCGGCATTTTTGCAACGTTCCAACATGGAAGGAGATAAATCCGTTGCTTGAATAGAAGCACTACCAGCCAAGGCACCAGGCTTCTTCTGTTGATACTCAAGAATAGTCATAGCCAATGAGTATGGCTCTTGGCCTGACGAGCAAGCCGCAGACCAAATTTTAAGCGGACGCCCCAGACGACTGTATTCAGGTAGTAGGACATTATTCAACAACTCAAATGGATAACGATCACGGAACCAAAGGGTTTCATTGGTCGTCATAGCATCGATCACTTCAGCTCTGAGCGCACGCTCAGTAGGCTTCATCGAATGCTTAACCACATCAGATAAGGATGGCAGGTTATATTTGCCCATCAAAGGAGCAAGACGACTGCGCACAAGATATTGCTTATTTTCACCCAGTACGATGCCGCTGTGTTGCTCTAAGAACAACCTAAATTGATTATATTCAGCCTCAGCGAGTGATTTATTTGGCACATTCACATCCTAAATCCTATAGCAAGCACCAAAATCAGTGCGAAACCATCATGTTATAAAGTCGAGATTATAGCGTAAGGCGTATCTAGGTACTAACCTACATCAATTACAAACTTAAATGCTTATTCACAGCAGCGGCCAGTTCGTCGGGATTAAACTTAGCGATAAAGTCATTAGCCCCCACTTTTTGAACCATTGCCTGATTGAATACACCACTTAACGAAGTATGCAGTACCACTTTAATATGCTTAAGCTTAGGATCATCTCGGATTTCAGCGGTCAGGGTGTAGCCATCCATTTCAGGCATCTCAATATCAGAGATAATGAGGGGGATCTCATCGGCCACATTATCCATCTCTTTGGCGATCTCTTTAAGCTTATCTAATGCTTCGCGACCATCTTTTGCGGTATCAATTTGTAAATTCAATGACTCGAGTGAACGAATAATTTGTTTACGCGCCACGGCAGAATCATCAATAACCATAATATGGTAATGCTGAGTTCTGTCGAGGGTCAGTTTTTCATTGGCTTCTTCACTGATAGCCGTTTTAACCGGTGAAATCTCATCTAAGATTTTTTCCACATCGAGAATTTCAACTAATTCACCTTCAATTTCAGTCACAGCTGTCAGATAAGAATAACGGCCAGCACCTTGCGGCGGAGGCATAATCGCTTCCCAATTCATGTTAATGATCCGCTCAACAGAACTGACCAAGAAGCCTTGAACACTGCGGTTATATTCAGAAATAATGATGAAACAGTTTTCAGTGCTTGCTAAAGGTTTTCCCCCTGTTGCCGCACTCAAATCAATCACTGAAATGGTTGTTCCACGAATATGAGCAACACCCTTCACATAAGGATTAAGTTTAGGCAAAGTGGTCAGTGGTGGACACTGCAGTACTTCTTTCACCTTAAACACGTTAATCCCAAACCGTTGACGACCGTTTAATTTAAAAAGCAGCAATTCTAAACGGTTTTGTCCAACGAGCTGGGTTCGTTTGTTGACTGAATCAAGAATACTCGACATAACTCTGCCTTGTTGTTCTGTTTATGTTCGGCCCTATAACTCAGTTGAGTATAGGCATATTAATTGCTTACGTCTTATCTATCGATAAACATAGTCGAAACTGAGTCAATCTTCTGACAGTGATGCAAATTATTATTACAGTGGTCAGCTTCGAACTTAATAAAAGTATAGGTGCATTCTGGCGTTACAAGCTAGTCTCTTCATTATGAAAGTAAATTTAGTCTGTTTTTTTAGTCTTTTCACCCTCTTCATACCCGCTTTTGCGAGTGCAGAGCCTATTGTCCCCACCGTATCGGCAATCTCAGAATTAGCTAAAGCGCTTATTTCAGAAAAAATATCCGTTCCAGAAAATGCCAAAGTAAATATTTCGCCACAGATGGTTGACGCAAGAATGCTGCCGTCACAATGTTCGTCTCCAATGAAAGTTGAACTGGCTAGCGATAGGGAAATTAGCCGTAATAACACCTTAAAAGTCAGCTGCGATACACAAGACTTAGCTTACCCTTGGCAAATCTATATCTCGGTTCGGGTGGATATCTTATTCCCCGTTGTTGTCTCAACCGAAATCTTAGCACCAGGCGAACTCATCTCTCCTAGTCAAGTAGAAGTCCGTTACATTGAACAAAATAGCTTGAGAGGTGCCGAATTCGATGACCCGAGTAAATTGGCTGGCGTGCGAGTAAAACGACGAGTAGCAAAAGATAATCCCATATTAAGCAACAACTTATGCTTCGTTTGTAAAAGTGATTCGGTATCTATCTACGTTCGTTCTGGCTCATTCGAGCTCAAAACAGTGGGCGAAGCCCTACAAGATGGCAATAAAGGTGATCGGATCAGAGTCAAAAATAGCAGTTCAAACAAAGAACTAGATGCTATAGTCACAGGCATTGGCGAAGTTGAAGTAAGAATGTAAAATAATCTAAAGCTTTTTTGTAAGCTGCCGATACCCCAGTTAAGAAATCCCGTACACACGACGCTGGAGCCTAAAATGGCAATTGATATTAGCAAACTCAACACTGCAACGACTGCGCAAGTTCGTTCAGGCGCAACGAAAACGAGCAGCGATCAATCTGCTCAAGTTGCTACAAAATCGACAACACCACAGAGAAGCGACTCAGTGGTCATTACGGCCCAGGCACAACAACTTCAAGGAGCTCAGACTAAAATGGCTAGCCTTCCTGAAGTTGATCAAAAGAAAGTAGCAGAAATCAAACAAGCTATTGCCGAAGGTCGCTATAAAATTGACCCTGAAAAGTTGGCTGCCAATATTGCAAGTTTTGAAGCCGAACTTAATGACTTAAATAAAGAGTAACTATGACTGAAATAGCTAAACTGGTAGATCTACAACACGCCCATTTGGCTGTTCTTAAGCAAATCATACTCAAGGAAAAAGGCGCTTTGGTTGACCAAAACGCCGATTTACTGCTTTCCCTTGCTAACGAAAAATCGCAATGTCTGAAAGAACTAAAGACTAATGATGATATTCTGGCAAACCACAGTGATAAATCGCGACTCACTCAGCAAGTCGAACTCGTGCATAAAATGGCCGAGATCAAAGACGCATTGACTGAATGCAAAGAATTAAACGAACAAAATGCCAGTTTAATTGAGATGAATTTAGCGAGTTTAAATCGCTTTGCTCAAGCTTTACAAGCCAGCAGAAACGCCTCCAGCCTCACCTATAACGATAAAGGCAAGACCTCGACTATCTCAAGTTTAGGCAATGATTTAAAGGCCTAACAAGCGCATCACTCCCACTTAGCATTCCCTTTTCTAAGCTCTGATTAGATATTAATGTCTTGTACAAAAAGAAAAGCCGCGTAAATACGCGGCTCAATACATGCTGTTGAACATACTCTCAAAAACGCTAGAAATACGTCACTTCCTTCACTCGTTGTGGACGGTTTTGTTGTTGATAAAGCGCCCAAACCTGTGAAAAATCAAGTTCTAACTCAGTGACATAATGCTCGCCTGCTGGATAACTCTTAACGACTCGTGCGCCGCGGATCACGCCAGAAACTGACGCTTTGACATTATCGTCCGTCAACATCCAATCACTGACACTGCTGTTTGCCGTTATTTTCTGCCCATAAACTTGTTCCGCTAATTCACGATAAGCCACAATTTTTGATGCCTGCATAGCCATCAACACTCTTTGTGATTGCTCTTTAGCCGGTTGAGTCGCTAACGGCGCATATCCTATAGCCGTTAACTTAGGAAAACTCGGTGGCGGCACATCTTCCCATTGCACATATCTATCTTTAGCAGCGCAGCCAGTTAGCATTAGCCCCGTGATAAGTAATAAAAAGTAGTGTTTCATTTTCCATCTCCTAAGACACGCACTTCATTCATGCCTGGACTCGCCTGACGATATAAGATGCCATTTTGTGACACAATTTGCTCCGAAGGCTGCATGTAGTTTGCCAACTCTTTTTGAGTCACAAAAGTTTGAGATGCCGATACCACGCGATTGTTACTAATGTTCACAATCCGAGTATTGATCGCCATACCATTGGTTACTACGCTCATAGTCGAAACGACAAGATGCTCAACAGGAAGATCTTTCGACAATTTTTGCCAATCTCGCGTCAAAATAAAATCCCCGTCAGATGTGACTCTCAAGCCATCAGCTAAGTTTAAATCCACCACATTAAACTGAAAGCTATGGAGCGACGTCATTAATCCTTGCTGTAACTGTTGCGCTAACGCATTAGTGCCATTCAAATCGCCCACTAATACTGGTGTTGCAACTACGATAGGTTGATCAGCACGCAAAGCATCATTTTGCTTAACGAGCTCAGTCACTATTCGCTGTGCTAAATGGTTGATCACTGCCGTTGGCGGCAACCCATTGCCATCCACTAAACTCGGTTTGTGCGGCGTAACCGGTTTAGCTACACATCCACCTAACATTATCAATGTTAAGGGAATAATCACACGCTTTAGCATTGGATTTACCTCATCTATGGGTGCATTGGCAGTCAAGTGACTCACTTTCTAAGCTTCAAATTTTTAATGAGTAACAAAAACCAGCAATCTTTGGACCAATATTAACCTCAGTCCGACAATATTCTTCTATTACGCAGTATATCGACTGTAACAATGGAAACTTTATCAAAAGTTCTCATACTCAGGCACGAAATTTGCTTTATTGACATATTAGATTAAGAGTCAGAAAACTGGCTCGATTGGTAATATCGCCATTAGCTTAGCGATAAGGATTGAATTGATGCACATACCAGGTTCAGCTTCGCTCATCATTTTGAGCCTTTTACTACTTTCTTTGCCCACCAGAGCCGAATGGATAGAAGCCAGCGGAGAAGCAACTATTATCAATGGTAATACAGCTCAAGCAAGGGAAGAAGCAATTAATCAAGCTGTTAGCTATGCGACATTAAGCACAGGTATTCAAATATCCAGTGAGCAACAAACCTCTAATGGTAACCTCACACAAAATAACTTTGCGATAAATCGCAACGCCCAAGCCATAAACATCCAACTCGTTAGTGAACAAATTCAGGGAAATAAAATATATGTATCCCTACGCCTCGATCTAAATGATGATCCAACACAACAGTGTCCTAATGGCCAATTAAAGGCCGCTATTTTAATACCTCAAACACAAATAAAAGATCGTTCTCAGCTTAGATATGGACAACTTTCAGGCTTTGAAGAGGTCATTTCAGAGGCGTTAGGGAACACTATAGAAGATTACTCTTCAACTGGCTTTAGTCACATCCATGCTAACGAGCGACTCGATATTGAACAAGACCTAGTGGATATTCGCGGTTATCGACTCCCAAGCTGGCTCAGTGAAATTACCGACAGCCAATATATTCTTCAACCGCAGATCATTGATATATCGATAGAGCCTGTACAACCCACCTTCTTAGGATTTTGGGATGAAGCTCCGCTAAGGCAATTTCAATTCAAACTCAGCCTCTATCATGGGATCAGTGGCGAAGAGGTCTGGAGCAAAAGCTACAGCACATCAGCCCCATGGGAATTTGAAGAACAGGCTATCATTGCTCCCAACAGTAATAGATTCTGGCGTTCCTCCTATGGAAAAAGTATTACTCAATTAATATTGCAAGCTACCCGAGATTTAGACAGCACACTTAATTGCAGGCCATTACTTGGCCAAGTCGTTAGCCGACAAGCAGACAGGATTATATTAAATCTAGGCCGTAAACATGGCATTCGTGTCGGTGATAAATTCCAAGTAGTATTACAACAAAACTTACCCGATAGACTCAATGAAATGCGCGCCGTCGCGACCAAAAGTCGTGCAACGGTAAAAATTGAGCAAGTAAGCGAAGAAAGCGCCACCGCAGTACTTGTAGACCAAAATGCCGCCTACAATGTACAGATAAACGACATAGCGCTTAAGATTTAAGCAACTAAATCATAAGCCTTTTAATCAAAGATAAAACCAGTATAATCACTGTCGTCTCTTCATAGCTCAACAGGATAGAGCAGCCGCCTCCTAAGCGGCCGATCGGGGTTCGAGTCCCTGTGGAGAGACCAGATAGTGACCTTGGTGATATCAAACTCCCAGAAATCTTCCGGAGAAACGGAATGACCGAGCTATTTGCGTCTAATCTCAATATTATCGTTAAGCGTTGGCCTATCGTAGCTGCTGCGATTAAAAACCAAACCATCAATGAATTAGATGCTCACCTTATCAACGGTCGTAATCAAACTATCAGTGTTAATGGTATTCAGCTCAGTAGTCGTCATGACCGCATCGCCGAAGCACGGCTCTTTATCAGTACATTACCTGCAGATGCAACTCACGTAACCGTCTACGGTGTCGGTATGGGAGATGTACCAAGTTTACTTATCGATAATCCACAGTATCTTTCAATTGATGTTTGCATTTTAAACCTCAGCGTTTTTGCCCTCCTCATCAGTTACACAGATCAAAGCGAATGGTTAAAGCATCCAAAAGTTAGTTTAAAGGAACATGCAAATAAAACCTTAGTTTATCCCTATATTGCGATTACGCCAGAGTTAATTTTGACCAGTAATGAGAATGCCATTACTCGAGATTTGCTCGTCTACGAACTCAACCGCAATTTTGCGAATCAAAAACACACGGTTGATGAAACGTCATTGGCAAGAATTAATGCCAATATTCCCAGTGTATTAAACGATCCTGATGCTGCACTACTCTTAAATACCCATAGAAATTCACACTGTATTGTCATAGGTTCGGGCCCTACCCTCGAGGATCACTATTCATATTTATTCGAATTAGCGCAACAGCCAGTATCATTGAGACAACTGATTATTGCAGTTGATACCTCATTTAAGGCTTTACTTCAGCACGATATACTACCTGATATTATTTTGAGTATAGATCCTAAGATCCGTCCAGACCATTTCCCCATGGAACAGACAAGGCATGTCACCTTAGTCTACTTTCCCAAAATTAATCCTCTGATCCTCGCACAATGGCAGGGCCCCAAGTATTGTGCTTATTCGAGTAGCTCTCTCTATGATGATTTAGCGAAGAAAATTCCTAAGAAGCGATTATTTACCAATGGCAGTGTCGTTCATCCGGCCGTCGATCTCGCCGTGTATTTAGGGGCCTACCAAATATCCCTATTTGGTTGTGATTTCTGTTATGCCAATAATAAAACCCATGCATTTTGGCCTGACGGGGCTCTGGGGCCCAAAGTCAATAATGCAAAGCATTGGCTCATTAACGGTCATGGTGAAAGAGTGCCAACTGATTTAAATTTTAGGGGATATTTGCGCAGTCTTGAACACTATATTCAATCAAAACATAATGTTAAGTTTTATCAATCGAGTTTGGATGGAGCAAGGATCCATGGCGCTCAGTATAAGGCATTTATCAAATGACAAATGATCTTGTTTATTCACTTATTGCAAAACTTATCGCTACCGCCCATAAATTTAGACTTGGGCGAGAGGCTGAAGCTTCACAGCAATTCCGTGAATGTCTCAATCTCTTAGAGCCGATACTAAAGAGTGCGCCTCAAGCCGATGAAATCACCCTTATGCTCCCCGCAATATTAGCGGCACAGGAGCGTTATGATTGGCTAGCACTAGCAGATTATTTAGAATATGAACTGCCTAGCATGCTGCAAGGCAACTAACGACCTGAAAAAGGACTAGAGTATAACGGAGATTGTAAAAATATAGTGACTAGTCCTGATATAGGCTAGCTTTACCCTGTAACAGCAGATTTTTCAGCATAGGGATATCCAGTGCCAGCTCAGTCAAAAGGCGCCCCTCAGCCTCCATCTGCTGATACTGAGTCAGATCCTCCACAGTATCAATTTCCAGCCAGCCGCCTTTGCAATAGGCCGGTTTAATACGCCAGCCCTGCTCTATCATCAGTTGCAGCAAACTGGTCATAAACATCTGGCTTTTAGTTTTACCGTCATAAAGTCTGTCTTCCGGCAAACTACGATAACACTGAATAAAATCGGCAAGGCGGCTGGCTGAGATTTTAATCAAACCCGTATACTGCGCACTGATATCATCCAGCGAAGATGCTTTTTTGCCTAATTCCAGCAGGTACCCCTCTTTGACTTTAAAACTCTCAGCGTCGGATAAAGGGTCATCCATTCTGCAGCTCCAGAGTTTAAACCAGTTTAAATCAGCCACTACAGCAGCATCAGCTTCTGTGGCCAGTAACTGCTCTATCAATTGCTGTTGATACAAAATGTCGGAATAACAAATCAACAGATCCTCATTGCCTGCCATAAAGTCTTCGGCACAAAACAAGCTGTACACCATATTGGTGCTCAGATGTTCTGCGTTATAAAACTGCGGCAGCGGATAAGCAGCGAGTGTTTCAGCACAGTACCCGGTAACAACCGCAATTTGTTCAATACCACAATGGCGTAACACCGCCAGTTGGTAATCAAATAAAGGCACATCAGCAAAAGGCACCATGGCTTTAGGAGCAGACTGAGTAAAAGGTCGTAATCGGCTGCCTTGTCCGGCAGCAAGAATTAATGCTTTTGTTTTTACTTGGTTCATGAAGCAGAGCCCGAAAAAAAATCATGGATAAATTGCACATCCTGCGGATGAAACTCAGCTTCACGCTCCGGATGCCACATCCAGCCACACCAGGGTAAGCTGCGGTGCGCTATCGCCTCAATACTCTGATCCGCACTTTGTGCTGTCACCTGCCATTGCTGCAAGTCCGGCAGACAAGCCCAGCGGTGAAAGCTGTTTACAGAACGATTCTGCCCGGCAAAATTCAGCTGATGCCGCACCGCCACATGGCCACCAATCTGCTGCAACTGGCCACCTGTAGAGTGAGTCAGCAGTTGCATACCACGGCAAATCCCCAATACCGGCCACTGCTGTAGCCTGGCTAACTCCAGAAGTGTAGATTCCTGAGCATCCCGTTCAGGTGCATCACCGCCGTATGCCACCAGATCATTGCCACCACTCAGCACCACACCTGCGATAGTCAGCCCTGAAAAGCTTTCAGTCGTAAGTGGCAACAGATTTGGCACCGGCATGGCGATAAAACCAGCTTGCGCCAACAACAAAGCCCAGCGTTGATCCAGCATATCTCTGCGTTCTGTTGTTGCTGTATTGACTTCAACCCTTTGGCTGACCAGCACCAGCTTCACTGCAACACCCTGACCAGCCGTTGGCTGCAATCCAACTCCAGTGTTCTGGCCTGCTCACATTGGCGATATAGCTTTTCACCTGCGCCAATAATGGCCGGCATATTCAGCTCTGCAGCCCTTATGGCCATATGAGAATTCACTCCGCCATATTTGGTAATAAAACCAATAATGCCCTGAGAGAAAATCCAGTCATAGCCTGGATCCGCACTTGGGATCAGTAAAATTTTGCCCGCTAAATCCTGACCTAAAGTACAGGACTGCACTTCACCGATACAGGACTGCAAAGTGATAAAGTTCGGCTCATCTGCACTTAAATGAAACTGGTAAATGTTTTGCTCAGAATGAATTAAGGCTGGCAACACCACAGATTCTGTTTGTTTAAACTGCTGTTTACCAGACGCTATGCTGCTGCGGATTAACTGGCCTGCATCCACTGTGCTGCTGTACATCTGCCGGATCACCGAATAATCCAGATAGGACATCTGATCCCGGTTTAACTGATGCTGTTCACCCCAATCCGCCAGCAATTTCAGCACCTGACTCAGACTGCGGGTAAAGACAAACTTGGCGTATTCACGGCCTTCAATGGCTTTTTTAAGAAAACTAAACAAGCTGATGATGGTGTGTTGCAGCTGATGTGAGTCTAAAGCACTTTGTAATTGCTCAAGCTGCTTTAATGACAAATGGAATTCATCCAGGCTTTTAGTGCCTACGGCGGCTGATTTGGCTAAATAAAATTCCTGCGCTTCATCGTAGCGTAAGCTGGTGATGTCGTAAGTGCCGGGGCGCAAATGGCCATAGAGTTCTAAAAAGCTGTCCGGCTCCATCTGCTGTTGATCTTTACCCAACGCAGAGCTGATGGTTTCCAGAGAATTCATAAAGCTGGCGTAATTTTGCTCTGACAAAATGCCCACTGTCACCATAGATTTCAGCATTTGTACTGCAATAAAACCAGCCCGGGCCAAACCGGCAAAAGGCAAAGTGCCATAACGTTTACAGTCTTCGATGATCCAGTAAATTTTATCAAAGACCGGTAAATCAGCGTCAAACAAGCTTTGTTGCCTTGTTTTTAGCATCTCTATTTTTTCGATATCTTTTAGCCACAAACCGTTTTCAGAATTGATAATTCTGTTGGTCAGGCCCCGTAATGATTGCTGCAATAACATCAGTTCATCATCGTCAAAGCCACGGGCTTTAAGTGATTCCAGCCGCTGGGGTAAATCCAGGGTGTAACAGGACAAAATGATTTCAAACTCCACTTTGTCATGTTGGGTCGGGTTTTTCACCAGTTGACTGATGTAATAATCCACCAGCTTGTCGGTCAGTTCATCGCCCAGATCTCCGGGCACAAAAGAGTTAAAACTCACCCTGACATCAATAAAAGGCACACCGGCAAAACTATGCAGCAGCGGAAAACTGCGCAGGTTTCTGTAACCGTAATTATCACGCTGGTAAGCCCAGATACTATCGGTCACCAGCTCTTTGTATAAACTCATAGCCAGTGGTCGTGGCCTGACACCAATAATTTCAGCCGGATTCCAGTCAGGCATCACACCAAATACAGTGCGCTCACCGCCTAAAAACGGATGACGGCGGTTTAACTGGCCAAACTTATGCGCCACCTGAGCCAGCACATCAGCCGACTCCGTTGCTGTTGGTGCCACAGACCAGTCTTTAACCAAAGGCCTGACTTGTAAAATAAAACAGTGGCCTTGCTGGTCAAAAGCAAACTCTATATCCAGATGGTCACAGTTAAACAGTAGTTCCAGCTCTTTTGCAGCCAGCAACAATTTGCCTAATGGCCCTTCGGGGTAATAAGACAAAGGACAACTTTTGGCGATATAGCAGGTTTCCAGTTCGGCTTTTTCGCCAGAGGTAACTAAGTCAGTACGACCCGACAGCGGATCATAATTAATCACCCAATAGTGTCCCAAAGTAGAAGGGTCACGAGTGAAAATCACACCGCTGAGGGCCACATCCAGTAATTGGGGCTGGATCAGCAGTTGTTCATCTACAGCGGATGGGCCATAAGACCGGGCCACGGTTTGCATAGCGTCACAACAAGCCAACCATCCCCGCACATGCAATACAGAGTCATAATGCCCTGCCAGAGAATGCTCAAAGCTGTCTTCATTTTGTGCACTGCTTCGCACCACCAGATCAGTATCCAGCCATTGCCGTTTCTCCAGTTCTGAGCGCAGCAGCTGAAGTGATTCAGGCTGCTGCAATACAGCCGTGTTGGCAACCAGTTGGGGCAATACGCTGGCATGCTGTAGCTGACCTTCCAGGTTGGCTAACGTCTGTGCCTTAGTACCAAACAACAACCCCATAATAGCCCCTTTATGCTTTCAGCTGCGCGGCCCACAACCTGGTGGTGTAGGGGATTTGAATATGATCAGTGCCTAAAGCCAGCAGAAATTTTTCAATATCTTCAATCACCAGTTCAAATAAGTCGCCAGCCTGACGGGCAAGAGTGGCATGTGAGCGCCAGGCTTCAACTACAGATGCAATATCCTGCTGATGCACTACATGGCCTTCAATATAATGAACGGCGTTAAACAAGCCGCTTTGCTCCATCACTTCGGTTTGATCTTCACGGCGCACTCCATAACCATAACCTTCAACACGGGTACGGATCAGGGCTTCAATTTCAGACTGAATTGGGTCTGTTAAATCGCGGTGATTCCACATAGCTGCAAACCAGCCTTGTGGTTTGGCAATACGTTTTACTTCCAACAAAGCTTTTGGTCTGTCACAGACGTTAAAAGAGGAGCCAAAAGTAACAATATCAAACACGCCAGACTGTTGTCCTGTTGCTTCACCTACCCCTTCAAACCAGATTGCATTCATGCCTTCAGTACGTTTAATTCCGCGGCTTCGCATTGCATCGTTCGGTTCAACGGCATTGACTTGTAAACCACGTTTTAATAAATGCAAAGTCAAATGTGCAACACCAGCACCGACATCACAGGCATGTTTTCCCGCCGCCAAGCCAGCCAGAGCAAAGAGTTGGTCGATAGCGTCATCGGCATAGTCAGGACGCTTTAAATAGGCTTCCGCAAGTTCAGTGTAATTCCACTCAGTTTTCATTATTTAACTCCACAATCTTTGACTTTAATTCATTGATCAGCTGCTTCAGACTTTTCTCCACCTCGTCCTCCGGCATAGGGCATATCCGGATATCTGGTTTCAAAGGCGCCTCATAGCTGGCATTTATACCCAATACATTGTTCACTTCGCCACGCATAGCGCCGCTGTAGAGGCCATGCTTGTCTCTGCTTATTAAGACTTCTATCGGCACATCAATAAAAATCTCCAGATAATTTGTAATATTTTCTCTGTTCCATTGCCGCACGTCTTCAAACATTGAGACAGTTGAAACAATAACATTTGCCCCTTGCGAACAAAGCAACCGTGCCAGCCGGGCGTACTGATACGACAAATTTTTGCGTTGCTCTGACTGATGCAAAGTTGTACTGCCAAATACCTCACGTAATTCATCGCCATCAAGCAACAAAAATTGCCTGCCCACCAGACTTTTAATTTGTTTCTGCAACAGCTGCGCCAGTGTTGTTTTTCCTGAACCAGGCAAGCCTGTTACCCAAAGACACAGACCTGTATTAGCATTATTTTGTATTACATCAGTCATTATTTAATCCACATTTTCAGCTGCACCGCCCCGATTCTAAACGCCACCAGCCTGGTAAATCATATCCACCAAGGATGGCTTTAACTGTATCTTTAAAATAGCTCACTGTATTGCCATCATTAAACAACACTTTTTCAGTCTGCAGCTCTATCCGTTCCCTATAATGGCCTGGAGCCTGCAACATATTCCGTACTGTACTGACCAGCATCTGAACATCCGAAACACAAGCGCCAAAAGCCGGTCTGTCCTTAATGGAAGAAAAATTACCGTATTTTTCCATTAGTTTCTGATTATCTGGGGCGTAAAACACTACAGGTCTGCGACAGGTTAACGCAAAGGTAAAAGCCGTCGATGAAGTGTCGGATACCATCAAAGCACTGCGCTGATAGGTTGCCATATAGCTGGAGCCGCCTAAATCCAGTTCACAACGGGATTGCTGGCAAAACGCCAGCGTATCCCGCAACGCCTGTGCTGCTTTGGCCGGTTTGCCCGATTGCAGATAGGCCAAATCTCCGGGATGAGGTCTGAATAAAATCCGGTACTGCGGGAAGTGTTTCTCAAGCGCAGCCAGAATTTGCACACCATGATAAAGCGAGTAACTCCACTGGCAATCCGGGATATCAAACATACTGGCGGTAGGTGCATAAATAATACAATCGACAGGCCCCTGATACTGCTGAAACTGGGCTCTGTTGCTGTCTAACCTCGGGTAACCGCCAGGGATCAACACCACCTGGTTTTTAAACTGACCCGCTATTAATTCCTGTTGCATCCGGTCAAAAGCAGGCTTTGAGGACGCAAAAATATAATGCCGCTCTGGCTGGGCTATATCAGCTTTACGGTCAAAGGGATCGTAATCATAAATCACATGCATACAGCTTAGTTTTGGTACAGCAGGATGCGCACAACGCCAGAAGCGGGATGAGATAGCCAGCGCTGAGCTGGTGTTTTGCTCACTTGCACTTAAAGATTGCAGCACTAAATTCACCGATTTTTCTTCGGCTTTATCTGGCTCGTCAGAAAAAGTGACCAGCTGATAGGTCTGAGCTAACTGCTGTGCTACAGGGTTTAAATGCTGACGATAAGCACCAGCCCTGCCATAAAAATGAAAACTGATTAAAGGACTGTCTGGCTGAGGAGCAGGCAATCGTTCTGACAAAGGACCCAAAATCCGCTGTTCCACAGTAGCCATATCCACTAAAGGAGGGCTTAAAAGCACTGGTTTGACCGGGTAATTCAGCTGAAACAAAGACTCTAACAAAACTAAAGCGGAGTCATGTTGCACATTGAGGATCTGTGAGCGCTGCACACCCGCTAAGGTTAATCTTTGTAATGCGGCCTGTTGATGGACTGCACTGGAAACCGCCAGAAAAACGACACAAGGAATCGCTGCGTCCAGTTCAGAAGCTTTGTACACCGGCAAATCGTGCCACGGGCTTTGCTGTTGCTCATCAATAACGCCGTCAACAGAGATCTCAAGCTGCAACAGGCAATGCAACACAGTCACGGCAAAAGACCCTGCGCCTGCAATATATACTTTGACTTCAGATCCCATTTTTTCTCTGTTTAGTTCCATCACGCCTTTGCTTTAGCTACCTTAGTAAAATCTGAATGTTAAAGCAATAAACAGGCCAGTACGATACAGTAAGACAGAAGCTAAAAATTCATCTGAGTGTGGGCTGACAGAGGTATAAGACAGTGCATAAAAAATCCATTATTTTATTTGGTGCCAGCGTCGGTGGACAACGGGCCTTATACTGGTACCAACAGCAAGCGGATACCACTGTGCTGGCAATAGCAGATAATGACGTCACTAAACAAGGCACTTTTATTGATCAGGTGCCGGTGATTAGCCCGGCACAAATCCAGCAGT
The DNA here is from genome assembly GCF_018224605.1 of Shewanella sp. M16. NCBI lineage: Bacteria > Pseudomonadati > Pseudomonadota > Gammaproteobacteria > Alteromonadales > Shewanellaceae > Shewanella > Shewanella sp. M16. Next base: position 68,787 of record NZ_JAGTUL010000023.1, read on the forward strand.
ACGACTGGAGTCAGATTGTAATTTGTAGCATGTATTTTCAGCCAATCCGCCAGCAGCTCATAGGGCAATATGGCATAGTAGCCAGTGCCATTTCCGTGGCATCAGCCACAGTATTGAAAGGATTACAGCCGCTACAACGAGGGCAGTTGTACCATCAGGCAAGGCAATTAATGTTGCAACTGACCAGCGTATTAAGCAAAAAAAACATTCCCTATTACATTGACCACGGCACTTTGCTGGGACTGGTCAGGGAAGGAGATTTATTGCCCTGGGATAATGATGTGGATATCGCCATTGACGCTGAGCATGCAGAAGCCGCATTTGAAGTGCTGCAATCTTTTCTCGCGGCCGACGCTCAGCACGCAACGCCATGGCAGGTCAGTTATCAGTCAGGTATATTTGATACAGCTGAAGGCCCACAGCAAGGCTGGCGTATTATTAAAGTGACGTTGCAAAGCGCGGGCATGTCTGCAGAGCATTTAGTGGACTTTATTATTAAGCATAAGGTTGGCCCTTTAAGATACTGGCTGGTTGGCACTACGACCTTGCAGGCTCCGGACGAATTAACCTCAGCACGGGTGAGTCTGGATTATCAGGGTCATGTCTTAACTATTCCGGCCAGCACTCAGCAGTATCTGACGCTGCTGTACGGGGACAACTGGCATATACCCAAACAAGACTGGAGCCATGCCAATTACAGCAATATCACAGAATAAGCCCTGACAAAAATGGGCATTTTTCTAAACTATTTCCTTTATTGGACGATAACGATGCAGCACCTGACTACCATGTTGCAACAGCCGGATCAGCTAAACGGCAAAGCACAGTTACAAAAGCCTGCTTTCTGGAAGGCTTGCCATCAGTATCAAAGAACCGCCCACCATAGCGCATTCGTTCTCTTATCCGCTGATCAGCCACTATGGCGTGCCTCAAAGACAGTAGCTTTAGTCTGCCAGCTATTATTGAACGGTTAAAAACACATGAAGTTGTGGTGGAAGATATGCAATTGCTAGAAAAGCTATACCATTGGTTTTTGCAGCTGCCACTTTATGCTGAACTCAGTCAGTATATTGACTGACAGCTGCTTTATCTGTTGCAGCCAGAGATGCTGGCACCAGGCGGTACAGACAATTTTGCCTTCGCATTAAATGCAAATTATATCAAGCTGTTATTGCAATATTCCGCACATTATGCAGATACAGCACAGATTAAAGTTACTAGCCGATAGACGACAAGAATCACGAGGAGTTTATATGCAGCCATTGTCGTATTACATTGCCGGAGCGGGGAGTTTTGCGTCCCTGACCTTGAAAATGCTCACCGATACGGGCGTTGTGGTACAGGGTTTTATTGACGAAATAGCTACAGGCACCAAAGAGAGCCTACCTATTTACAGCAGCGATCAAATAAAGGCCACAGTTCAAACCAGCAACACTTGTGTACTAATCGCAATTTCGCTGGAAAAACATCAAGAAGCCGCCCGCAACCGACTTATAGTTGCTGGGGTAAACCCGTTATTAATCCTGAATTTAGAGTCAGAAACGAGCCTGACGTTTTTGCGAACTTTACATCAGGAAGGCATCAAGCTGCCTGAATTGCTGCAAGTCCCATTAAGTGACATTCCCTCATTAGAACAACGCATAACCCAACTAAAATCAACCAAAGTAGTCGGAAAAAAAAGCCTAATCAGTTTTAATTTCTACGCAGGCGGATGTGCCGGAGGAGGTGGTTTTCGTCAGCACGTCAATCCTTTGGCGGAAAAGCTGACTAACCACTACGAAGTGATCAGTTACTCTGATGAAACTGATTTAGCGGGCGATAATTCTATTCAATTACATCTACAAAGTAATCTCTCTGCGGTACTCAATAACACTGCTGATCTAGCCATAACACCACACTTTATACCTTGTTCTGCGCCATCAGTCTGCAAAGTCACTTTTATGCATGTAATTTATGATTATTGTTTGTTTGAGGACGTTTTGTATAAATCCATTTCGCAACCAAAACGCCATTACATTTTCACCTCATCGCGCCCAGCTTTTAATGGCATGAAACAACTACTGTTAGATGGTGACTATAAAAATGAAGTCATCTTGATCCCTGGTGGTTATCCACGATTGGACTACAACAGACTAAAACTTCAGCAAATGGCTGAAGCATCAGATACTCTGGTATACGCCCCTACGGCCAGTGTTGAAATGCCGGACAAAACCGAGCTGACCTACTCTATTTATCAGGCATCCGCAATTCTTGAGGCTTTGGTTCAGGCATTTCCGTCCTATCGCATAGTGTTTCGTCCTCACCCTAAAGACTTGTCCAGAGTACGGGCAGGGAAAAATAGCCCAACAGCAGATGCTATACGTGCAGCAATAGAATATTGCCAGCATTCTCGCTGCGAGTTAGACAGCTCCAGAGGAGACTATCTGGCTAATTATGGCCGTGCTGCAGTGTTAATCTCAGACACTTCGTCAACTGCATTTACTTTTGCACTGACAACCAAACGCCCTGTAGTATTTTTTTCTCCAGGTAACCACTTATTGAAAGAACAACTGGGGCATTTTGATTATATTCAGGACCGCGAACACTTTGGCGTTACAGTGTCAGATGTCAACTCACTACTTTTAGCCATAGCTACCATGCTGGAGAATCCTGGCCAGTATGCTGAAAAAATATTACAGCACAGCAAACAGATCCTATTTAATGATGGGCGCAGCGAAGATTATTTTATCAACAATGTCAGTTATATTTTGAATAACAGCTGTCATCCTGACTGGTGGTACTTGCGGGATCATCAAAAGCAAATCGGCTGACTTGAACGTTGTATTACTCAGTAATATTAGGCCACTACAATCTTGGGCTTGAAATACTATTTAGGCCCAAGGCTGTAATTCTGACAGTGATCTCAGGTTATTTTATCTTTCTTAAATAACTGACACTGACCTGATCCAACACAAAAGATTTTTCAATGTATAATTGCTCTCCTTCCAAAAAATATTTCCACCACAAAACCAACATCGGATGAAAAATCTGCAGGAATTCAGGATTTTCATTACTGATATTGGCTGCCAGTTTAGCCATAATGCCAACCATATAGTTGGAGCTGCTATGCTGATTGGCACCACCACTTTTGCAAGCGCCGAATGACCTAACCTCAGAACGGATCAGCCTAGAGTACCAAGTTCAGTCTTTAACGGTTCCCGCCGATGCAAGGCAATATTTACAGTTGCTGTACGGAGAGGACTGGCATATTCCACGCAAGGATTGGAGCCATGCCAATTACAGCAATATCACAGAATAAAAAATAATGTCGCTGAATAACAGAGTTTCTAAACTATTTCCTTTATTGGACGATAACTTAACTTAGGTAGTAACATAGATCCACTCTCATTAAATGTTTAAACAGGGTTGCCAAAATTATCATGACAAAATCCGTCTATGTAGGTATGAGTGCCGATCTGGTTCATCCGGGTCATCTGAATATTTTAAAAAAAGCAGCTGAACTGGGTGACGTCACCGTAGGATTGCTGACCGATCAAGCCATTGCCAGTTATAAAAGAGTGCCTTTTATGACCTTTGAGCAACGCAAAATTGTGGTTGAAAATATCAAAGGCGTTTGCACAGTGATCCCTCAAACGACGCTGGATTACGTGCCCAATCTGAAACAATTAAAACCTGATTTTGTGGTGCACGGTGACGACTGGCAAGATGGCGTGCAGGCTAAAACCAGACAACGGGTGATTGATGCATTAGCTCAATGGGGCGGTAAACTGGTAGAAGTGCCATACACTCAGGGTATTTCCTCTACCCGCTTACATGCTGCCATGAAAGAAATTGGCACTACGCCTGATATTCGTCTGCGTTCGTTGCGCCGTATGTTGGCCGCTAAACCTCTGGTGCGTTTTTTAGATATTCATAACGCGCTGTCCGGTTTAATTATTGAAAATACCAAAGTGAACACCCCTGATGGCCCACAGGAATTTGATGGCATGTGGGGCAGCAGCCTGACCGACTCCACCGCCAAAGGTAAACCTGATATTGAAGCGGTAGACGTATCGTCCCGTATGGTGACCTTAAACGAAGTGTTGGAAGTAACCACTAAACCTATTATTTATGATGGTGACACCGGCGGCAAAACTGAACACTTTGTCTTTACCGTAAAAACACTTGAACGCCTTGGCGTGTCGGCCGTGATTATTGAAGATAAAACCGGTCTGAAGAAAAACTCTTTGTTTGGCACTGATGTTGAGCAAACTCAGGACAGTATTGAAAACTTCTGCGCCAAAATCCGCGCTGGTAAAAATGCTCAGGCCACCCGTGATTTTATGATTATCGCCCGGATTGAAAGCCTGATTTTAGGCATGGGTATTGATCATGCGATGGAACGAGCTGAAGCTTTTCTCGATGCAGGTGCCGACGGCATTATGATCCACAGCAGAGAAAAAACGCCGGATGAAGTTTTTGAATTTTGTAAAAGATACAACACGTTAGAGAATCGTAAAACTCTGGTGGCAGTGCCATCCAGTTACAACAAAGTCACTGAAAAACAGCTGAAAGACCATGGTGTTAACGTAGTGATTTATGCCAACCAGCTATTACGTAGCGCTTACCCTGCTATGGTCAAAACTGCCCAGTCTATCCTGACCCATAGCCGCTCTGCCGAAGCAGACGCCGATATGATGCCTATTCAACAAATTCTTGAGTTGATCCCGGGAGGGAAGTAGTGATCCAGCCAGATGCCTTTTCCCAGAGCTTAAAGCAGCACCAGATCGAGATGTTTTTTGGTGTGCCTGATTCGTTATTAGCGAATCTTTGCGCTTATGTCGACGATCAGCTGCCAGCCAGCCAGCACCGTATTACCGCCAACGAAGGCAATGCGCTGGCGATGGCCGCGGGTTATCACCTTGCATCAGGCAAAGTTGCAGCGGTTTATCTGCAAAACTCTGGTCTGGGTAATCTGGTGAACCCACTGACCTCATTGACCGACGCTGAAGTGTATAAAATTCCGGCTTTGCTGATTATCGGCTGGCGTGGTGAACCAGGCGTTAAAGATGAGCCTCAGCATATCAAACAAGGCCGCATCACCCCTGCTCTGCTGGATTTATTAAGTATTCCTTATTTTGTACTCGACTCTGCTTCTGACTATCAGCTGCAGGTACAACAGGCCGTTGAGTACACACAACGACATCAGTCCCCAGTTGCCTTACTGGTTCGTAAAGGTGCCTTCGCCGACTACCATTCAGGCAGAGCGGTGATTGCAGCTTCATCCATGAAACGTGAAGAAGCTCTGGCTGTGGTGCTGGACAACCTGTCCGGTGATGAAGCCGTAGTAAGCACCACCGGCAAAACCTCCAGAGAAGTCTTTGAGCTACGTAAACAACGTGGTGAAACTCAGCGTGATTTCTTAACTGTAGGTGCTATGGGGCATACTTCATCCATTGCATTAGGTGTGGCTATGGCGCAACCAGAGCGTGCTGTGGTCTGTATTGATGGTGATGGTTCAATGCTGATGCATCTGGGTGCTATGGCTATTATAGGCTCTGTTGCGCCAGCTAACTTATTGCATCTGGTATTAAACAATCAGTCGCACGAGTCTGTCGGTGGGCAACCTACTGTAGCTGGTGAAATTAATATAGGCGCTTTGGCGACCTCGCTAAATTATAAAAGCTATTTAAAAGCCAGCACAGCTGCAGAAGTTGCTGCGGCGATGCAACAAGCAAAACAGCTGACAGGCCCTGTATTACTGGAAGTGCTGATCGCTCAGGGCTCACGGGATGATCTGGGACGGCCGGACAGCACGGCAGAACAAAACAAAATCGCATTTATGAGGTATATTGATGCCGGCCTCTGAGTCCGATTTGCCCGTGCAGCAGCAAACTCTATTAGTTACTGGCCCTGGTGCATTTGCAGCATTAAGCAGTGAATGCCGTGGTTTAACAGTGTTGATTATCACCAGTGCTGGTTTTACTAAACGGGGTGTGGTTGCAGAGCTAACACAGCATTTAACCGAAGCGACAGAAGTTCTGCTGTTTGATGGCATCACTCCTAATCCTGAACTGGATGTATTAGACAAACTCACGGCACAATTTCGTCCGTTAAAACCACAGCTGCTGATTGCTTTGGGCGGCGGCAGCGCTTTGGATGCAGCGAAAGTACTGACACAAACGCTGGTGCAGCCGGAGCATGCTGATGGTTTGCTGAACCTGCATTTCAGACAAAAACAACCTCTGGACTGGTTGCCTTCACTGCCTTTAATTACTATTCCTACTACAGCAGGCACAGGTGCAGAAGTGACCCCTTTTGCCACCGTCTGGGATGCTGTGTTTCATAAAAAGTATTCGCTTGCTCATCCGGGCATGTATCCGGTTTTAACCTTATTACAACCAGAACTGACGCTAAGTCTGCCGTGGCAAGAAACTTTATATACAGCATTAGATACTGTGTCGCATAGTGTGGAAACCTTGTGGAATAAACACAACACGCCAATAAGCTGCGGCTACGCCATTCAGGCGCTGGAGCTGGTGATGCAGCATCTGACGACAGTGTTAAAACAGCCGGATCAGTTAAATGGCAGAGAGCAGTTACAGAAGGCCAGCTTTCTGGCGGGGCTTGCCATCAGCATCAACAGAACCGCCATCGCCCATTCGATTTCTTATCCGCTGACCAGCCATTATGCTGTGCCTCACGGCTTAGCCTGCAGTTTCAGTCTGCCTGCTATTATTGAATTGGTGTTGTCGAAGCAGGCTATACCACAAGATATACACCCCTTATTGCTCCGTTTGTCTGACTGGTTAGTGCAGTTGCCGCTTTACTCCGAACTGACACAATATCTGTCATGGCAACAGCTATCTGCGCTGGTGCCGGAAATGGTTAATCCCGGCCGAGCCGACAATTTTGTATTGCCAATGAATGAAGATGAGATCCACTTATTGCTGCAACGCGCACTACAACTGGCAGAGGCGGGTAATACATGAAAAAACTGGTACTTTTTGGTGCTGGTCAGGGAGCCAGAGCTTATATCAAACAGCTCTCAGCCACTGAACAGGTGATTGCCGTCTGTGATAATGATGTGACCAAGCATGGCAGCACCTTTGCCAATTATCCTGTGATCGGTCCCGCTCAATTAGCCAACTTACAATTTGACAGATTAGTGATCACTACCCAGTGGTTTCAGGAAGTACGCCAACAACTGATGCAGCAATATCAAATAGCCCCTGAGCTACTGCAGGTACCGGATAAACATCAGCTCAAATCGGCAGCCCCTTTTGCCGATGCAGCAACCCATCAGCTAGCCCGTGATATGTTGTGTACATTATCTGAGATGGCGGCACAAAGGCAGATCCGTTTAGTAGCAGACTTTGGCACCCTGCTGGGTTTAATACGCAATCAAGATATCCTGCCTTGGGATGATGACATTGATTTTGCCGTCGATGAGGCAGAACAAGCCGCGGTACTCGCCCTGTTAAAACAGTTTATTGAACAATATCAGGCGCCAGTACAATGGCAGCTAGATCAGCTAATTGATCAGCAGCACAGGGTCGCGAGTTACACCCTGAGGCATCAAAATCCGGATTATCAACCTTTTGAGATTTCGGTGTGTTTTAGGCGGAACGAACAAGGTAAGTCAGTGCATCTCGCGAGCCTTGGCCTATGGTATGCCCCAGCGGTACATTTTGAAGTGTGCGATGACATACAATGGCATGGCGCAACAATCAAGATACCTGCCGATACCAAAGATTATCTGGCTTTTGTATATGGGGCGGATTGGCAGCAAGAGAAAAAAACGATGGCCATAGGTGACTATGCCCACACCCAAAGCGTTTCTTTTGAACAAGTACAGCAAACTGGTTTACGTAGCGAAGCCATAGCATCAGACCGAATCGACAATACTCTATCACAGCCGCTCGGGTAACCCTCAGTCTTCACGTATAACAGTCATATTTAACGCCGCCTTGAACCCAACAATCTCTTTAACCTGAGATCGGTTTAACGAGCCATAACTGCAATAGCATTAAACTCCCCGTTAGTGAGGTTCAGTTGTGGCTTATTGTCTTTCAATTGATAGACTATAAGCCCCCGCAATCATATTCAGTATAAAACCATGCACACTGCGATGTCTTGAGTGTTCTATTTGAGAGATATTTTTTAACTGGTCGTTGATGGTTTCTATGATGAAACGTCTCGACAGCATCGCTCTATCCCACAACGACATCGCTTTTG
>NZ_JAGTUL010000024.1:0-75616 GCF_018224605.1 Shewanella sp. M16
TAGACCTTGGAAGTTTCAGATTAAAATAAGAGATATAATCATTATATCATAAATTTTTTCTGCTAAAACAGATAGTATTGGAATGTTTTTAAATTTTACCATTTTTAAATCATAACTTTAATCTATGATTTTATTTCACGTCAAACTTAGTTGGCTTGGCTTGGCTTGGCTTGGCTTGGCTTGGCTTGGCTTGGCTTGGCTTGTTGGCGATTGAACACCGTTATTTTAACCTGATCTTTTAAGCGGATATGCTTCGAGTCTGTGCCTGAGTCTGTGGATGTTTAAGGCTATTTCTCACTCTTTTGCCGCAGCAAGGAAGGCAATGCAGATTATTTTATTGACCCACGAGCGCGAGTTAACCCGCAAAACGAATACTGGCCAACTCGCGTTAGCCGCATTCCCTGAAGAGGTGAAAAGCATCGTCTGGTCGAGAACGGCACCTGATAACGATTTAGTGGCTATGTTGGCATCGCAGCAGGCTAAACTGTTGTTTCCAGCAAGTGATACTGAGCACACTGGGCCCATTGATCATAATGCCTTAGATACGGTTTTAGCTGAGCCAGTGCTCTCGAACGCCCAAGCCTTGTTAGCGCCTGCACAATCTACAGTCATAGCAGCACAACGAATGCCGAGCCAAGTGGTGATTTTAGATGCGACCTGGCAGGAGGCGCGTAAGATGCTGCGCCAGAGTCCCTATCTCAAAACAGCCGCACGAGTCAGTTTGCCGCCACTTATGCCTGAATCCGCCTTTATATTGCGGCGTAATCAGCAAGAAGGGGGGTTGTGTACCGCAGAATGTATTATTGCGCTTTGGCGCCAGTGTGGCAGAGCAGAACAAGCGACGCTATTAGCGTCGCTGTTTACTGAATTGAATAGCCGTACTTGATTGCAGTGTTTGAGAGAGTGTTCGAGGAAGTGCATGAATAGATAATTAACGACTTTTAGCTTTGACCCATAGATAAATCACCGTCAGCTGAATCACCATCTGTTAAGTCACAGTCATTTAAATCAGAGCCAGTTATATTACCATCAGTTAAATCACCATCAGTTAAATCATAATCATTTAAATAACAGTCAGATAAATACACAGAAAGTGGCTCATGGCACCGCCGAGCACAAACAAATGCCAAATGGCATGATTGAATGGAATGCGTTTACCGACGTAGAATACAACCCCTAAGGTGTAAAATAACCCGCCTAAGATCAATAGATTAAAGCCTACCTCTGACATCGCCGCCGTTAAATCGCCCATCACAGTGACACATAGCCAGCCCATAGCGAGATACAAGACTAAGCTTAACTTTTTGAATTTGTGAATAAACAGTGTCTTAAATAGGATCCCACCAATTGCAAGCGACCAAATAGCCGTTAAAATCACTATCGACTGCGTGCCTTGTAAGCTTATCAGCATCAAAGGTGTGTAAGTTCCTGCAATTAAACAGTAAATAGCGCAGTGATCGGCGATCTTCAGTTTATGTTTCCAGCCTGAATGGCTAACGCTGTGATATAACGTCGAGCATAGGAAAAGCACTATGATGCTCGCACCATAAATGGTTACGCCCGTAAGTTGAATTGGCGTTAGGTGATCTTGACCTTTAAGCAGCATGAGCACCAATGCCACAATCCCCGCAATGACACCTAGGCCATGGGATACACTGTTAGCGATCTCTTCTTTGATACTATATGGTCCAGATTTTACCGGGTTTTTAACTGTGTTTGGCTGTTCGGTAACACTTTGACTCGACATGGTAGATACACACTCGTAAACGATAATGACTGAGTCTATCAGTTAGAAAAATAAATCACCATATTTAAGCGTACACTTGTAAGCTTAAATTTATGGTTGGCTTCTATTTTTCATCTTTTAGATTTTTAACGCCGTCTTGCACTCCCATCAGTGCATCGCATTGATGATGCTACTCGCTTCAAGACGTGAGATTTAACATTCAATTTAGCGCGATTATGATCCCAATTCCCAGCCTTATTTGTCTTAACTGGCAAGTGACTTATCAAGCACTGGCGTAAAGTACTGTGCTTGTAGCAGGTTGCATTCGCATTGAACTTTGCTCTGTTTGCCTCCTCTAATCTGCGTTGAGCACTCGTAAGTAAATGCAATCAATAGATAATTCGCTTTCAATATTCACCAACCCGATATTGGATTGATATTGAATTAGAGTGTAATCGTTCCACGTTAAGCATCATTGAAATCAATGGATACTATACAAAACCTAAGGATGGATTTTGCCTTTTCAACATCAACCCAAGGCCGCGCCTTTATTGACAGCATCTCCTACAGCGATAGCGATTGGAGATGATGTCGATAGTGCTTTGCTGATTTCGGCCACATCGCCAGAAGGTGAGACTTTTATCGCATTTGATCATCACCTCGGTGAACTGGATGCTGCTCAAACGCCTGTTTTTACCACTAATGCGGAGACATTAGCGTTCAATAGCGATGCAGGTCATTCAGCCTCTAAGCATGACACCCAAGCTATAGACCAAGAGCAAGCCCAAGATTTAGTACTGCAAGAAATCCGTGCTAAACATCAACATCAACATAAATTGGTTCCTGAGTCTGAATCCAAACCTGAACTGTCTAGGACAATACAAACTAGTGCTCAGGGATTGGGTACGAGATCAGTTTTGCGTGCTCGTCAGCCATATTTCAAAGAATTAAGTCTGTTATTTTTCGTACTCTTAGTGCATGTGTGTTTATTTTTACTTATCTGCATTTTGTGGCGTCCGCAGCTAAATCCCTTTGGATTGAAGGAAATAGAAAGCCGTGGCCCTAAAGTGGCAGCGATCAAGGCTTACTTTATTTATGCTCCCGCGGTAGAGAAAGCCGAAACCTCAGAGTCCGAAACTGAGATCAAGGCCGAGGATAAGACTGAAGCGACAAATTCTGTTACGCCTACAATTGTTCCCACACCTCAAACTCAAGTGAAGCCTCTGCCAATACTTGAAAAGGTCATGCCTGAAACAATAGCACCCGAAAAGGCCGTCTCTGAAAAAGTAGAGTCGGAAAAAGCAAACCCAGATACGGTTAAACCGGACATCACTCAATCGAGCCAATCTCAATTAAAGAAAACTCAATCAATTGCCCCAAGTGAAGTTCAACCCACTGAAGCGATGGCAAAAAAACCAACTAATACGCTTGATACCACAGAAATAAAGCCGCAGCTTGGCGCTAAGAGCTCGCCCGCAGCAGAAGGTGAGAGCACAATAGCGACAAGCTCAAGCATGAGTTTATTCACGCAGCAATATTTTGAACGTCAGCGCGAGCAAGCGCTCGATGATCTCGTGATTGAACAGGCCGATAAGTTCACCCGGAAATCGAATATGAGTGAAATGAGCCCAGAGATGGAGGTGCTATTTGTCCCTAACGCCGATGATTTCGGTGGCACAACGAGTCTAGATTTACCCTTAGACCCAAATCGTATTGTGCGTAAAGGAGATACTTGTTATCGCGTGGTACAGGTCGGCACTCAAGTTAATCCTAACGCCGAAAATTTAGGTTTTCCCATTAACTGCAGTGGCAAAAAAATCAATCAAGCTATTGATGATGCCATTCAATCTCGATTAAACAAAATGATGCTCAAACCCCATAAATAGTGACTTTCTTTTATGATTTATTTTCATGCTAATTATAGATTTTTTAGTTTCATTTCATTTAATCAATTAAAAACAATTAATTATGAATCTTTATTTTGGATTGGTGGTTAAGATTTTTAATTGCTTTTTTCCTTGTTTGTTGCTGCCGCTTCTGTCTATACTGCGCACTCATCTTGTCGGAGTGCCTCTTGGCTGAGACCGTTTATTCGGGATCCGTTGAACCTGATCAGGTTAAAACCTGCGAAGGAAACAAGCGTAATAACACACATTAAATCGCCAAAATAGACGGCTTGAGCACCTGTTAACTCAGCAGTGTTTTAAGCCTTAATGTTTAGATTTAATTGTTATTGAGCAGGGTAGCTCAATTTTTGAAGCCAGTGTTGGCCACAAAAATTGATTGCCATGCCCAGCTATCAACAACTCAATTCTCCAGACAAGCAACTCCATTTTTTAACGTGAGATTGCTTATGTCCAGTTCAAACCCAAACCCAGCTGTAGCTGCCAGTGCGATAGAAATCACAGCGCCAGAATCGACAATCCCAAATAAATCGACTGAGTCTAGTCAATCAATCGTGCCTCAGGCGCCGAGTCGCCGCGAAACCCGTGCGCAGGCCCAAGCCTTTATCGATACGCTAGCGCCACTGCAACATCCTAATTCACAAAAGATTTATCTCGAAGGTTCCAGTGCCGATATTCGCGTTGGCATGCGGCAAATTCTGCAGACGGACACCCTTGTCGGCGGTACAGCTGAGGTGCCTATCATGGAAAAAAATCCGCCAATTCGTGTGTATGATTGCGCCGGACCTTATTCCGATCCTGAGGCCGACATCAATGTGCGTCTAGGCCTTGGTAAATTAAGACAAAACTGGATCCTAGCCCGCAACGACACAGAGCAATTACCCTGCGCAACCTCAGACTTTACCCAACAAAGACTCGCCGATGATGGTTTAGACCATCTGCGTTTTGAAGCAGGTTCGAGTGCCATTGTCCGCCCACGTAGAGCGCTGCAGGGCAAACGCGTCAGTCAATTACACTATGCACGTCAAGGGATTATTACTCCCGAAATGGAATATGTGGCGATCCGCGAGAATATGGCACTTGCGCAGGTACAGGATGAAATCCTCAATCGTAAAGCTAAGGGCGAAGCCTTTGGTGCCTTAGTCGGCGAGCCGATTACCGCCGAATTTGTCCGCTCTGAAGTCGCCCGTGGCCGCGCGATTATTCCGCTGAATATTAACCATCCCGAAGCCGAACCTATGATTATCGGGCGTAACTTTCTGGTGAAAGTGAACGCCAATATCGGTAATTCTGCGGTGACCTCTTCCATCGAGGAAGAAGTGGAAAAGCTCGTTTGGTCTACCCGTTGGGGCGCAGATACTGTCATGGATTTATCCACGGGTCGTTATATTCACGAAACCCGCGAGTGGATCATCCGCAACTCACCAGTGCCCATCGGCACAGTGCCGATTTATCAAGCGCTGGAGAAAGTGAACGGCGTGGCAGAGGATTTAACCTGGGAAGTGTTACGCGATACCTTGATTGAACAAGCTGAGCAAGGTGTTGATTACTTTACTATTCATGCTGGTGTGCTGCTGCGTTATGTGCCGATGACGGCTAAACGTGTTACTGGGATCGTTTCTCGCGGCGGTTCAATTATGGCCAAATGGTGCCTGAGTCATCACAAGGAAAACTTCCTCTACAGCCATTTTCGTGAGATCTGTGAGCTTTGCGTCGCCTACGATGTATCCCTGTCTTTAGGTGATGGTATGCGTCCCGGATCGATTGCCGACGCCAATGATGTTGCCCAGTTTGCAGAGCTTGAAACCTTAGGTGAGCTAGTCAAAATCGCGTGGGAATACGACGTACAAACCATTATCGAAGGGCCGGGACATATCCCGATGCAGCTTATTAAAGAGAACATGGACAAGCAGTTAGCTCACTGCGATGAAGCGCCGTTTTACACGCTTGGCCCGCAAATCACCGATATCGCACCTGGGTATGATCATTTCACCTCCGGCATAGGCGCGGCCATGATCGCTTGGTACGGCTGCGCTATGTTGTGTTATGTCACGCCAAAAGAACACTTAGGGTTACCGAATAAACAAGATGTTAAGCAAGGTTTGATTGCTTACAAGATTGCAGCCCACGCCGCCGATGTGGCCAAAGGTCATCCGAGTGCGCAAATTCGTGATAATGCGCTGGCAAAGGCGCGATTCGAATTCCGCTGGGAAGATCAATATAACTTAGGACTCGATCCTGACACCGCGCGTGCTTATCACGATGAATCTTTACCGCAGGAATCCGCTAAAGTCGCGCATTTTTGCTCTATGTGCGGCCCTAAATTTTGTTCGATGAAAATCACCCAAGATGTGCGCGCCTATGCCGCTGGCTTAGAGGCGGCACAAGCGAAAGCGGAGCAAGTTGAAGCGGCTGCCCAAGCCATGCAAGTCACAATCAAGACGCCGCAGGAGTTGGAAGCGGCAATGGCGCTAAAATCGGCACAATTTGCTGCCTCGGGCGCCGAGATCTATCAGGTGATAGACAAGCTTGTCGCCGAAGCTGAGGAAGCCTAATTATGCTGGGTATTCATGGGGGGAAATTGCCCATGAATACCGAGCGCCCCGCGATTGTTTGGACTATAGCCGGTTCAGACAGCGGCGGCGGTGCCGGTATTCAGGCGGACTTGGCCACGATTCAAGATTTGGGTTGTCACGGTTGCAGCGTGATCACCACAGTGACGGCGCAAAGCTCAGTGGCGGTCACTTTAGTCGAGCCCGTATCAGCGGCGATGTTAATGGCTCAGTTGACCACTTTACTGTCAGACTTGCCACCCAAAGCAATTAAAATCGGCTTACTGGCAGATCAAACTCAAGTGGCATTGCTGGCAGATTGGATCGCGAGTTTTAAAATCCACTATCCTACCGTGCCTGTGATTGTCGATCCTGTGATGGTCGCCAGCTGTGGTGATGCATTAGCAGCAGATAACTGTCAGGATATAAAAAGTACTGCCAAATCAGCTTTAGATTTTAATCCTTTCAAAGGCTTAATCGAACTTATCACGCCCAATGTGCTTGAACTTGGGCGGTTAACTCACAGTGATGTTTCGACTAAAGCGCAATTCGCTGCAGCAGCACTGGCTTTATCCCAGAGTCTTGATTGCAGTGTGCTCGCCAAAGGGGGCGATGTGAGCTTTGGTTGCACTGACATTCTTGATGATACTCATGCTCAAACTCAGGCTAACGTTCATGTTAGCACTCTCGATAGCAACGGCTGGGATCATGGGCTTGCCGAGGATTATCTGGTTTGCCATCAAGTACGCGCTAGCTCTGAGCTGCATCAAAATGGGCGTTTCTGGTTGGCAAGCCCGCGGGTTAATACTCGTCATAACCATGGTAGCGGCTGTACTTTGTCATCGGCCATTGCCGCCGTGTTAGCGCAGGGTTTTGTATTGCAAGATGCGGTGGTTGTTGCAAAAGCCTATGTGAGTCAAGGCTTAAGCTCGGCGATTGGTTTAGGGCAAGGTCCAGGGCCGTTGGCCCGTACGGGGTGGCCCAATGACTTGTCCCGCTATGCCAAGATAAATCTGTGTGATGGCAATTTTATTAGTCATCAACTCAACCAACATCTTGATGTTAGAAGTGATTTAGTTGCAACAGTTTTATCCGCAACAGATCAGGCAACCGCTCAGGTAAGAATAGCCTCGACGCCACCTCAAAATATTTTATCCCACTGTTTTAAAGTGCTCGATGCCGATCTTGGTGTTTATCCCGTGGTGAGTGACTTAATCATGCTGGAAAGTTTGTTAGTTGCGGGTGTTAAAACCGTGCAGTTACGGATAAAAACCGATACCAGCGGGTCAACTAGTGCAGCGCCAGCCGAATCTGATTTAGGCAAATCTAAGTTAGGCGAACATGAGTTAATTGGCTCCGATTTAGAAGCACAAATTCAAACAGCCATTGCCTTAGGTAAGCATTTTAATGCGCAGCTTTTTATCAATGATCACTGGCAGTTAGCGATAAAATACCATGCCTTTGGGGTACATTTAGGCCAAGAAGATCTCGCCGTTACCGACTTAGCGGCCATTCAGTCGGCAGGGCTCGCATTAGGTATATCCAGCCACAGTTATTTTGAGTTGCTACTGGCGCATCAATACTCACCATCCTATATAGCGCTTGGGCATATATTCCCAACCACGACGAAGCAAATGCCTTCGGCGCCCCAAGGGCTCGCAAAACTTAAACACTATGTGGCGTTACTCCAAGACTATTATCCCTTGGTCGCCATTGGCGGCATCGACTTAGATAATCTGGCAAAGGTGAAAGCCACTCGGGTGGGCAATATTGCTCTGGTGCGGGCAATAACCGAGGCTCAGGATCCAGTCGCAGCATTTGCAGAGCTGAGCCAAGCTTGGGAGCAATGTAGCTTGTCTGAAGAACTGGCTGCAAAGGATGAGTTTGATGTAAAGCATAAGTTGGATGCAAAATATGAGTAAAAACAAATCGCTTTCTCACCCAGTGGTTCATTGCGACGGTACACAAAGCGCGAATACACTCAGTGATGCCGATTTCATCCGTTATTCTCGGCAAGTCTTATTGCCAGAAGCCGGTGAGGCAGGGCAATTGCAACTGGCCGACGCTAGCGTTGTTATTATCGGTCTTGGCGGCTTAGGGCAATTGGCGGCGCAATATTTGGCCTGTGCAGGTATTGGCAACTTGACGTTAATCGATATGGATAAGGTTGAAGTATCGAATCTACCAAGACAATTGTTATTCAACGATACCGATATTGGACTCAATAAGGCGCGAGTTGCCAAGCAAAAGCTCAAAGGCTTAGCGCCGCATTGCACTGTTACAGCCCATGAAACTGCATTTAGTGCTGAGACATCAGCTCATCACTTCGCTGAGGTTTTACAATTAAAACAACAGGGTAAAAGAGTGCTCGTGCTTGACTGCACAGATAACTTTGCGACTCGCCAATCCATTAATCGCTGCTGTATCGAAGCTGCTTTGCCTTTAGTTAGTGCGTCAATCGCAGCATTTAGCGGCCAATTGTTAGCAGTCGATCAAATGCAGCTCCCCTCTGGTGGTTGCTATCACTGTATTTTCCCCGCACAGACGAGAGTGTCGCAGAGTTGCAGTACCCAAGGTGTACTCGGCCCCAGCGTGGGTGTGATGGCGTCAATGCAATCTTTGGTGGTCATGCAACTTTTGCTGAGTGTGGACAGCGGTTGCGATGAACCGAAAAATGCCTTGTTGGGGCGTTTTTGGCGCTTTGACGCTAAATCGCTTTCATGGACAGCGGCTGCATTAACGCGGGATCCCCATTGTGACGTGTGTTGTCCCAAAGGGGCTTATCTATCATCAAATATAGATAGTCTTGAGGTTTGATATGATTCTAATTCACATAAACAATATCCCGCAGTCGTTATCTGAACCGGCGTCACTCGCGGCTGTGATCCTCGCGCAAGATATAGCCCTCGATTCGGTTGCTATCGTGTTGAATGCTGAGGTGGTTCCGCGCAACCGCTGGCAATCTATTCTCTGCCAACATGAAGATAAATTAGAACTTTTTTCAGCAGTGGCGGGAGGCTAATATGTTAAAGATTGCTGATGTGGAGTTTGAGTCGCGGTTATTTACAGGAACGGGAAAGTTCAGTAATAGCCAAGTGATGATCGAGGCGATAATGGCTTCAAAATCGCAGTTAGTGACAGTTGCGATGAAAAGAATTGATTTTAAAATGGGGCTTGATGATTTACTCACGCCGTTACGTCAAGCGGGTGTCCGGCTATTGCCTAACACTTCGGGGGCGAGAAACGCCAAGGAAGCGGTGTTTGCGGCTGAGCTTGCCCGTGAAATGCTGGGAACTCATTGGATTAAGCTCGAAATCCATCCAGACCCTAAGTACCTAATGCCCGATGCGATTGAAACCTTAGAGGCGGCCAGAATCCTCTGTGAGAAAGGCTTTATCGTGTTGCCCTACGTGCATGCCGATCCTGTGCTGTGCCGTCGTTTGGAAGAAGTGGGCTGCGCTGCTGTTATGCCACTGGCGAGTCCGATTGGCAGTAATCAGGGTTTAGTCACTGAAAGCTTTTTAAAAATCATCATAGAGCAGGCGCGGGTGCCAGTGGTGATCGATGCCGGTATTGGCGCGCCTTCACAGGCTGCGCGGGCAATGGAGCTGGGCGCAGATGCGGTGCTCGTCAACACTGCTATCGCCAGCAGCGCGTCGCCGATAGTGATGGCCGAGTGCTTTAAGGAGGCGGTGCAATGCGGTCGGCGAGCCTTTGAAGCAGGGCTTGGCCTAGTACAAACTGGCGCGGTACAGACCAGTCCTCTGACGGGATTTTTAAACCAATGAGTTTTGTAGCGGAATTTGCCAACATCCCACGGGATAAACTGTTACTCGATCTGTATTCTTGCACAGCCCAAGATGTCGAGCGGGCGTTAGTGAGCCCGGCAGGGGATTTGCGCAGCTTACTGGCATTGTTATCACCTGCGGCTGAACCTTATATCGAAATCATGGCACAACAATCTGCGGCGCTTACGCGGCAGCGATTTGGCGCAAATCTTGGCATGTATTTACCGCTATACGTCTCGAATCTGTGCGCTAATGAATGTGATTACTGTGGTTTTAGCATGAGTAACAAACTCAAACGCAAGACCTTGAATGAACAGGAGTTGATGGCTGAAATAGCTATTATCAAAGGCAGAGGTTTTGATTCTATTTTACTGGTGTCGGGTGAGCATGAAACTAAGGTTGGCATCGATTATTTCAAGCAAATGTTGCCGTTGGTAAAGCAGCAATTTAGCCATGTGGCGATGGAGGTCCAACCCATGAGTGAGGACCATTATCGCCAGTTAGTCGCGCTAGGTTTAGATGCTGTGATGATTTATCAGGAGACCTATCAGCCCGAGACTTATGCTCGTCACCATTCCCGAGGTAAAAAAATGGATTTTGCCTATCGCTTAGCAACACCGGACAGAGTTGCGGCGGCGGGGGTCGATAAAATTGGTCTTGGGGTATTACTGGGGCTGGATGATTGGCGTTTAGATGCGTTAATGATGGGATATCATATTGACTATTTAGAGCGTCGCTATTGGCGCACTCGCTTTAGTATTTCGCTGCCAAGGTTAAGGCCTTGTACTGGCGGGATCACCCCAAAAGTTATTCTATCGGATTTAGGTTTAGTACAAATGATTTGTGCATTTAGACTTTTTAATCATCAGCTTGATATCAGTATGTCGACAAGGGAAAGCCCTGAGCTGAGGGATAATCTTTTACCACTTGGAATTACTCAAATCAGTGCGGGTAGTTCGACACAACCGGGCGGCTATCAAGCACCCGACAGTCAACTCGATCAATTTGAGATAAGCGATGATCGCAGCGTCGAGCAAGTCATCGAACAGATGCAACGGCAGGGTTTTAATCCCGTATTTAAGGATTGGGAAGCCAATTGGATCACAGGATAAATAAGACCGTAAATAAATGGTGAGAATGCGGATAAAACCTGTACTTTTGCAGGTAATTGGTCAATAATTGACCCATTAATCACAGCGTGCAGGAATACCGTTATGCAAATCCAATCTGCTTATTCATCCGGTCTGCAAGGCTTGCAAAGTGCTCAATCTGGGCTCACTCAAGCAACAATAGATGTGGCTAAACCGACACCGACGCAAAGTGCATCTCCGGCAGAGCCTGCAAAAGATGTTGCCCAGCCCGATAAAACCTCGGCATTACTTACCACTAATGAGTCATTAAGACAAGGGGAAGCATCAACAGAAGTGATTGAAACTGATTCTGAAACGATAGGTTCGATCATTAATATTAAGGTGTAAATATCATGTCGGTTGTGGCGCTATCACCTAAGGTTGGAGCGCCATCCTCTTCATTTTCGGCACATGATAAGATGCTCAGCTCGAATCTAAGCCAGAGTCACGCTAATAGCACTTATCAAGGAGCCAGCGCTCACACTGCAGGCTCCTCAAAAATTGAAGCGAGTGGTGTCCATGAACTACAGGTTACTGGAACTTCATTTGCTCCAGTTCAAGCCACGCCTATTACTTCATTAGCTGCTAACGTTTCTCAATCTCTCCACTCATCACCGAATGTGTCTTTTGCTGCTTCTAGTGCTGTTTCATCAACTGCTGCATCTGTACTTCCTGTAGTGAATGGTGCAAGCCAAGCACTCGAGGTCGCTCCTTTTTCCGTACCAACGCCAAGGAGCAATCCTCAGGTAAATACGTTAAATGACCGAGCTAGCTTACATGCCGATGCGAGTTTTAGTTTGTTAACAGGACCAAGATCCATTTCTGGTGTACGCGGGGGACAGATTGCGACACCTATTTCTACTCAGGTATTTTCGCCAGTCGCGAGTACTAGTAACAGCGGACTTGGGGTAAATTCCTTGGCTACAATAAGTCCAAATCTCAGTGTAACGAGCAATATTCCCGTTGATATTTTTACGCCTCTGAGTCCATCAATTGGCACTAGTGGTACTGATATTCCTGCTTTCAATCCATCTAGCACGGGTGATGTTTCTCCAATAATGCCTGATTTAGCGGCAGTGTTTGGACCACAAACTGTCTTTACTGGAGCTGCGTTAGTTGATCCCACTACGTCCGATTCTGCAATTAACAGTTCTGTAAATAAGAGTGCTGTAAATAAGAGTGTAGCAACGAGTGCAGGGCCTGTTGGTCAGTCAAACTCTGCGCAAGCCTTAGATCAATCAGCTAGCAATGATGTTGCTCAACCGACTGTGTTAGAACAATTTACTCAAGTTTTCGGTGAAGCTCAGGCTCAAGCTGGTCCTGTAGATGCTCCTGCGACAGCGTCTAATCCAGATGATAGTCAACAAGTCTTAGCTGCTGTCTTTGCCCCAAATGATAATCAGCTTGAAAAGCAAGTACAGGAAGAAGAATCGCAGAAACAGCAAATTGCAGCAGCGGAAGAGGCAAAGCAGCAATCACTGGTTCAACAGGCTCAGGAACAAGAGATACAAGCCCAAGAAAAAGTGCAGGCTCAACAGCAACAGCAAGTCGATGAGCTTAAAACTCGAGATTCAGAGGTTAAAGCCCATGAGCATGCCCACGCAACCGTCGGAGGACAATACGCTCAGAGCCCGAGTTTTAAGTATGAAAAGGGTGCTGATGGCCAACGTTACGCCACCGATGGCGAAGTGCAGATTGATGTCTCTCCAGTGGGAGGCGACCCGCTTGCAACGATAAACAAAATGAAGCAAGTTTATGCCGCAGCAATGGCTCCTGTTGACCCGTCATCAGCGGATATCCGTGTTGCCGCGGAAGCCTTGCAAAAAATGAATGAAGCTAAGGTGATGCTGGCAGAGGAGCGACAAAAACAAATTGTTGACTTGCAAACGGCTCAAACATTAATAGACGCGGATGCTCAAATCAAAGAGTTGCCACCGTTAGAAAAACATACACCTGTAGTGACGGGAGACGTTGATGAGTCCGGTAATATTGCTCAGCCCCAAGAGGCTGTATTCACCCCCGCCTCTACTGCGCTTGATAAGCTAAAACAAGCGATCGAGGCGCAAACGGTCAACACGAAAGTCATTGATACGGGTTCGAAAACCTCTTCTGATATCAGTGACTCAGTCACTACATCGACCACAGTGGAAACGATTGAGCCACCGACCGCAACTTTAGCATTTGGAGAAGCTTCAACTTCAGCGGATTTAGCGACGGGTTTTATCTCAAGATCCGATAGTGCTGCAAGCCGTTATTATGCCGCGGTTGCACAAGCCAGTGCTGGACCTTCAGTTCGTGTCGATATGACGTCGCAAGCCAATATTCAGCCTTCGTATCTGGCATCTTCAAATGAGCTGCCTAGCAATTTGCAATCTACGGATGTTTTGTCCGCAAACGATGTAAATGAGCAGTCTTCAAATATCAGTGCTAGCGCGAATACGAATGTGTCTTTGCAGAGCGAGTTATATGTGAAGGATGACCTCTTACAGGAGACGGGATTTATTCAGCCGCAATATTTGGGTTATCAACAAGCGCGCTATGTCGACTTTAGTGTGTAAGATTAGGCTTTAACTATTTCCATGATTCGCTGTTCATCATCTTTTTCGAAACAACTTCTCAGTACCACTAAGAACTAAGCATTTAATCAGCAGTTAGCACTTATCGTTTTGTTCACTCGAATTGATAACTCGTTTGGTATCTTGCTGTTAATGACTATTCGTCGTTTCAATTCCATGCTGTTTTAAAATCAAGGAAGCAAGCAGTTTTGATGCAGGCCCTTGTTGATCTCTTTTAGGGATCACTAAGCTCAACATGATGCGACGTTTTTGGCTGCCCTCAAGATGTAAACGTACTAGATTACCCGAAGCCAATTCTTCTTGGACTAAGAAAGAGGGGATCCAACAGAAACCAATACCTTGATTTAAAATGACTTTAGCTTCATGGAAGTTAGAGACTGTCCAGCGCTGCTCAGCTTTGAGCCAGCCGATATCAATGTTGGATTGCACTCCTGTATCTTTAATCACTAACTGTAAATATTGTGCCAGTAGTTTATCGTCTTCAATTGTGCCTAAGTCAGCGAGTGGGTGATTTGGATGACAGACGAGGTAGAGTTCTTGTTCACATAAGGGTTCGGATAAATACCCTTTAGGCGGCACCCCTGCACAGATAGCAATATCGACTTTACTCTGCAGAATGAGCTCCTGAGTGCCAGTAATCACAGAATCCAGCATGATGATTCGAGTGCCACGACTGTGGGGCAGAAACGCATTGAGGGCACACACTAAGCTTTCCATCGGATAGATAATTTCACGGGCAATCGTGAGTGTCGGCTCCCACCCTTGTTCGAGATTACTCGCAAGTTGTTCTAACTCGTTGACGGCTTGGGTAACATGCCGTGAGCGGCGCAGCAGCACTTCGCCCTGCGGGGTGAGATAGGCTTTACGGCCTTTGACTTCGAGTAGCTCGATACCTAACTGATGCTGTAATTTGGCAACGGCATGGTTAAGTGACGATTGACTCTTGTTGAGTTTTTCGGCTGCTTGGGCATAGCCGCCAAAATCGACCACCGCTTGCAAAATACGCCATTGTTCTAAGGTAGATTTAGCTCGAGTCATTATAATCTCAAAAAAACGATAGATTGGGGCTTATAGTGGCCACTTCTTACGACTTTTTCAATTAAATATCATAGAGTCAGTCGTTTTCACGACATACTGCTAACTATGTCGCGCTAAGTTATTGAGGGGATAGATAGGCGAATAATGACAATTAGCTGTGTTTGCGCCCGAGCGAGTCACAAACACATCCTAAGCATTAACACTTAAAACGCACAAGAACCTATTGCGTCGAAAGCTTGATTGTTGGAGCTGTCAGCATGTTCTGAAGCGGTGCTATTTGAAATTCTTTGGATCAGCGCAGCACTATCAACGGGGGCGCCAATGACCGCTTTTAATTGGTCACTTAAGCTCAAAGCGTCTTCATTGATGACTAATACATTGAATAATTTTAGTTTGTCTTGGCAGTTGAATGTGGATTGAGCTACCAGCTGGGCTAGCGATGCTTGCCAGAGTGATTGGTAGTAGAGCGGTCCTTCGTTGGCGATAGCATTGAAGCTATAAGGATAATCCTGTGTTTGTGGCCAGTCTTGACCAAAGCTCGCATTAAACTCCGCACCGAGATCGGGGTAGACTTGTGCACTTGAGTTTTGGTAAAAGTTGACTGCAACCTTAGCGCGAAAGACTTTAAGCTGCTTCGAATAAGCTTTAGCCAGTGTTTCACGCTTCTGTAAATAGGTGTGCTCAAACTGCGGAAAGAGTTGATGGCGCAGTACTTCTGCTAACCAAAGACTCGCCACAAAATAGCTATCTTGACTCTGTCCCATGGCATTGTTGAGGTAGAAATGGCTCGCTTTAGCAAGGGAAGTGACAGCCTCTGCGATAGACTCGGTTAATTGCTCAATGTCTTTGTAGTTACTCAGCTGTGGCTTGAGATCTAAAGCTTGTTGTCCAAATTGCTGGCCGAGTACACTTTGACGCAATGTCTGCTGTTGACTACCTTGCTGTGGATTATGGTTGTAAGCCACATAGATTTCACCCAACAATCTTTGCTGGTGGTAGACCCTGACGATATGCGGCCGATTAGGAACGGTTGGTGTTTTCTCGGCGTTGGCGGTTGCTATGGTCTCAAACTGCAAACCAAACTCTTGCAGATAAGTAAAGCTGCGACTCAAGACGTCAGAGGTTTGCCATGTCGGCCCCTTGGCTGATGCTTGTTGTGACAGGGTTCGCCCAATATCCCAGGGAGCCACTTGCAGATCTTGGGTTTGGCTATCGAGAAAGGCTTTGACTAATTCAGGGGATGATAACTGCTGCGAACTAAGCACTAATGCGCTGTAATCGGTAAAGCCTGCAGCAGTGGAAGCTTGTTGGCGCTGCTCAGCAATTCGCTCTAATGCCGTTTGATTGGTTTCACTGGCTCTGGCTTGGTAGGCCTGCCATACATTTTTGCGACATACGGCGTTTTCTTGCGTCAGTAAGTAACTGGCGATAGTGCCAGAAAAGTCGCTCTGCTTTGAACTGTCGGGCTTCGGCTCGTCACTTTTATCGTCTTTTTTATGCAGATGATGTTGCTGAGTCACTTCAGGTTGGCATTGGCTGTCATTGAAGGCAAGACTAAATTGTTGACTGCCTAACCCTTGGCCTATGCTGGCTTGCGCTGTATGTAATTTCGCTTTCTCCTCGGCGCGCCAATGTTGTTGTAGCAATTGTTTAAGCTGTTGGCTCAGCAGTATTTGTTCTGCATTGCCTTGGGCTAAGGCGTAGGCGAGTTGGCTCAATTCAGTTTGGCTGAGAAGTTGCGACAGGGTGTCGGCGAGGTGTAGCTGGCATTGCAGTAGACCCTCGCGTTCCTCACTTGGTAAGTTAAACCCACGGTAATAGTTGAGCCTGTCGTTGATATTATTAAGCCCTAACATCTGTTGCTCAAAAATAAGCGCGCGCTGGGCCAAGGTTAATTCAGACGCAGTTAAACGCGCATTGGCGAACACAGTCGCAAGATTAATACTTGGCAAGCGCAGGCATTGTTCAACTAAAAGGGGAACAGGGCTTGGCGCCGCATAGGCGGCATTCGTAACATAAAGGCTCAAGCCAAACAGGCTAACCAGTAAAGTGGGTTTTAACATGGGTTATGTGTTCTGCATCTGTGATGGAATGAGTTAACTTTGACTTAGTATCCAATTGAGTTAGCTCAAGTCATTGTTATGCATGAAACCCTGTTCTGTTCTGGATGTCAACGATAAGGGTGGGAGTCGCCAATGTATTGTTATTCAAGGAAGGAGTGACAATGATCTGCTGAACACTTACATATTCCAGATTAACTAGAGGAATGGTGATCTTTCGGCTTTTGATATCAGCCATTACTAACTCAAACCCTGAGGACGCAATGACTGATATCCGCTTACTTCAGACTGAAAAGGTTAGTTTAAATCCAGATTAGGCTGATTTTTTACCGCGATAATCGTGGCGCGTTTGGGCGCAGGATAACCTTCAACCGTTTTGGTTATGTCGTTAGGATCTAGGTATTCAACCAGTGATTCGTTGGGCATCCAGTCGGTACGGCGTTGCTCGGCAAGGGCTGTGACATCGGTATCGACACAACGGATATCAGTGAAATCACACTTCTTTAACCAGAGCATGAGCGCGGCAACAGATGGAATGAACCATACATTATTCATTTTGCCATATCTATCTTGAGGCACGAGTACGGCATTTTCGTCGCCATCTATCACCAAGGTTTCTAGCACGAGCTCACCACCGGTGCGCAATTGATCACGCAGCTGTAACAAGTGATCGATAGGCGAACGTCTGTGATATAAAACGCCCATGGAGAAAACAGTGTCAAATGCATCGAGCGGTGGCAGCTCTTCAATACCCAATGGTAACAGGTGTACAGGGTGATGTGTGCCCGCTAAACGTTTGACGGCTTCAAACTGACATAAAAACAACGGCGAAGGGTCGATACCGACGACACGTTTGGCACCTGAGCCCAACATGCGCCACATGTGATAACCACTGCCGCAACCGACATCGAGCACAGTGCGGTTTTTCAGCGGCGAAATATGTTGCTTAACGCGGTCCCATTTCCAGTTACTGCGCCATTCGGTATCGATGTGGATGCCATGAATGTGGAAGGGGCCTTTACGCCATGGCATAAACAAACGCAGCAGGTTTTCAAGCTTCTCTTTTTCGCCTGGGCTAAGTTGCTCGCCGCTACCGACGGTCACGCTATCAACAAAATCCACTTGGTCGGGTGCTTGATAGTGCAGCTTGTTGAGCACTTTTTCCCACTTTGGCAGGTTGCCGTGTTTATGTTCCCGTTGCCACTTGCCTAAAATGCTCGGCAGGGTTTCGAGCCAGTGCTGTAGATTCGAATCGGCGATTTGTTGGTAAAACGAGCTAAAGCTGATCACTTGATGGCCACCATAGAAGCAAAGTTAAAGCATTGGAACCAGAGACTAAAGTGACTAAAGCCTTGGCGGGTGAGTCGTTGTTGATGCGTGGTTAAGGTGTCGGGCTTCATGACATTTTCCAGCGCACTGCGTTTTTGGCTGATCTCAAGTTCGCTGTAACCATTAGCGCGTTTAAAGTCCAAATGTTGCTCTTCCAATAAGGTTTGGATAGGAGCATCTTCGAAGCGAATTTTTTCTGACAGCACTAATATCCCGCCGGGATTCAGACCTTGATAAATCTTTGCTATCAGGGTTTCTCTGTCTTCTGGCGGTAAAAACTGCAATGTAAAATTGAGTACCACCAATGACGCATTTTGAATATCGATATCGCGAATATCACCGCAAACCAGATCGACATCCGTATCGCTGACATAGGCATTCAGGTTCTCTTGGCAGCGTGCGACCATAGATTCACTGTTATCTACAGCAATAATGCGACATTGGCGGCCTTGGATTTGGCGACGAATACTTAAGGTCGCGGCACCGAGTGAGCAACCCAAATCGTAAATTTGAGTATTTGGCATGACGAAACGATCTGCAAAATCGCCTATGGTATTGATAATTTGCGTATATCCAGGCACTGAGCGGCGGATCATGTCACTGAAGACGCCTGCTACACGGTTATCAAACTGGAAATCGCTAATATGCTCGCTCGCTTGAGCGTAGATAGTGTCTTGAGAAACGTTCATCTGAGATTTTTCATGGGAATTCAACTGTGCATTTTAACGAATCAGAGCGATTAGCAGCAAGTCTCATGCTAGTAATTTGCGATAAATTTTTGTCTAATACTTAATAGATAACAAAATCGTTACATGTACATCAAGTACTAAGGGCTCAACTTGAAGTTTGTGATCCACTTAATTGTGATCTTGTGCAGCTGTTTTTTGAGCATAACAGGGCAGGCAAGTCCGTTGTCCTCTGAGCCATTAATCATCGTTATGGGTGAGGATAGCTTTCCCTATCAATATGTCGACAACGATGGCGAGCCGACTGGATTACTGGTTGATTTATGGAAAGAGTGGGCTAAACACAGCCATACCCAAGTGGTTTTTGTGGCGCGCCACTGGCACGAGTCCCTTGATCAACTGCGGCAAGGTAAGGCGCAAGTGCATATCGGCATGGGGAAAACCCCAGAGCGAGAGCAAGAATTTGATTTTGCAGTGCCCATTGCGGATGTGGGTACTTTTTTGTATTTGCATAAATCCTTGCAGGGCAAAAAATCCATCAAAGAACTGATCCCCTTTCAAATTGGTGTGGTAGCGGCTTCATCCCATGAAGCGGAATTACACCGTATCGAACCGCAGCTTGTGTTTAAACGCTACGAAAGTCGTGAGAAATTATTGGCAGGGGTCGCCGCGGGCGAGATCGTAGTCTTTGCGGGGTTAGAAGGCTATTTGAAAGATCCCGACTCATCCCAAGAGATTGCCGCAAACTTTCCCAATACTGCCCGCCTTCAAATTAAGGCGATGCAGTTTGTACCCGCAGTTCAAAAGGGCAATCTTGCATTAGTCGATAAAATCAATAAAGGTTTCACTGCGCTCGATGCGCACTTTATTCAGCAAACGGAGCGACGTTGGCTTGGCTATCAACGTCAACAAGCTGGACTCGTTATTTCGATGCAACTGGGCGTCGAGCCTTTTGTGGACCTAGGGGTCGATGGTTTACCCCATGGTTTGTATGTGGACATATGGCAGCTTTGGTCTGAGAAAACGGGTATTGCCGTTGATTTTATTTCTGGTGATATGAACTCCAGCGTGGACGATGTTCGTCGCGGTCTCGCCGATGCCCACATAGGTTATCCTGAAAGTGATGATGTTAAAACGGGCCTTACTCAGGCTTGGCATTTATATACAGTGAAGAGTCGACTCTTTCTCTATCAGCAACAGTTAACCGATTTAGACAGCTTAAAAGGTAAACGTATTGGTGTGGTACCGACAGCGCCTTATTTGGTGGATTTGCGTAAAGCGTTACCTCAAGTGTCACTGCGTTATTACGACAGTATGGATGCCATGGTGGCGGGGGCGAGGTCTGGAGAAGTTGTCGGTTTTATCGCCGCGGGTGCATGGACATCCCATTATTTACTGCTCAATAAAGGCTGGTCTGACTTTAGCCAGTATCCTGATCTCGAATTTAGCACCAACATTTATGTGCTGACCCGTAGCGATGATGCTGGCCTTACACAGAGGATAGCCAATGGGTTTAACAGTATTAGCAATCAAGAATTTGCTGAGATTGAACATAAATGGATGCTCAATCCTAAAGATCATGTTTTTACCCAAGCTGAGCGTCATGTCAGCTTAAGCCTCGCTGAGCAGGCCTATGTGGAAAGCGTAGGTGAGCTCAAAGTCGGTTATCTAAAACAATGGCCACCGATGGAGTTTATGGATGAACAGGGTGAGTTTGCGGGGATCAATAGCGATATCGTCAAATTGCTCAAGGAACAACTCAAACTTAAGCTCACGCCCGTTGCCTTTGATGATTGGCATTCGTTAATCGAGGCGTTGCAAAAGGGCGAGGTGAGTTTAGCCGGCAGTGTCGCGCAAACGGCGGAGCGCCAGCAGCGTTTAGCGTTTAGTGAAGCCTATTGGCCATCGCCGTGGGCCTTAGTGTCGCAACTGGAACAAGTCTCGGTTTTTAATATTGCTCAGCTCGCAGGTCAAAGGGTGGCCGTGGTTGAGGGATATCATTTAGTGGCGCAATTGATGAGTCTGGAGCCTTCACTCAAGTTAGTCATAGTGCCAAATACGCAGGCCGGATTAGCGGCGGTGACGAATGGCAATGCGGATGTGTTTATCGATAAAGTGGTGACTTTAGCTTCTGAGCTTAAAACCAGCCACTATCCGACACTGAAAATGTCGCTGCTCAGTGATCTCGCTGATCAACACAGTCATATTGGTGTTTATCCTCAATTTGCGCCGCTGGTGCCGCTGATTAATAAAGCTTTGGCTTTGGTTGATGCTCAACATCAGCAAAAAATATATACGCGCTGGGTGTCATTTTCTGTGGCGACAGAGAGTGCTAAATATCTGCAATGGCTGCGTTATATCGTGTTTGGCGTGATAATCTTGTGCTTAGTGATGGTGGCGGTGTTATTAGTGAATCGCCGCTTAAATCGTGAGATCACCCAGCGATTGGTGGCAGAAAAACGTTTGTTGCATGTGGCTAATCATGATGCTTTAACTCAGTTGCCCAATCGTGCCTTACTTGATGACAGACTAACCCAAGCTTTGCTATCTCATCGCAGAGAACAGGCACATTTCGCTTTGTTATTCATCGATCTCGATGGTTTTAAACAAATCAATGACCAACACGGTCATCCTATTGGCGATGAATTACTGGTACTGGTCGCCCAAAAGTTAACCAAGGTTATCCGTGGATCAGATACCGTTGCGCGATTTGGCGGCGATGAGTTTGTTATCCTGCTAAATCGTGTGCAAGATCTCGATGCTGCAACCCAAGTTGCTGATAATATTCTACAGGCACTGTCGAGCCCTTTGCTTATTCAAGGCGTCAGTGTCAGCATAGCCGTCAGTATTGGCGTGGTGATTTACCCCCGCGATGGTGACACAGCGATAGGTTTGTTGAAAAAAGCCGATCAGCTTATGTACCAAGCAAAAAGTAGCGGTGGGCGTTGTTATCGCTCAGCTTGATGTTTTTTTGAACGCTCATGCTCAGATAGTGCGTTCGCCTCTAGTCAAGGGCGTAAAACTGTTTGATACTTCACCGCCTAAGAGTGAAGTACTTTGGTAATCGGTATTATTTGACTATAATGCCGCTTTTATCTCGTTTTGATTATTTCCAAAGCACCGGTTTCCGGATAAAGGATAGAGTTAGATGCGCAGTCATTATTGTGGAGACGTCAATAAGTCTCACGTTGGACAAGAAGTTACCTTGGTAGGTTGGGTTAATCGTAGCCGTGATTTGGGTGGCGTTGTCTTTTTAGATTTAAGAGACAGAGAAGGTCTCATCCAAGTGGTCTATGATCCAGACTTACCTGAGGTGTTCAATGTCGCCAGCACGCTGCGCGCCGAATTTTGCGTTCAGGTCAAAGGCTTAGTTCGTGCCCGTCCTGATAGCCAAGTCAATGGTCAAATGAAGACGGGTGAGATTGAAGTCTTAGGTCAAGCCTTGACGATTATCAACGCTGCCGATCCACTGCCATTGAGCATGGATAACTACCAGAACAACAGCGAAGAGCAACGTCTTAAGTATCGTTACTTAGATTTACGTCGCCCAGAGATGGCGCAGCGTTTAATGTTCCGCGCTAAAGTGACCAGTTCTGTGCGTCGTTTCCTCGATTCAAACGGTTTCTTAGACATAGAAACCCCGATCCTGACCAAGGCTACCCCAGAAGGTGCCCGCGATTATTTAGTACCAAGCCGTACTTATAAAGGTCAGTTCTTTGCCTTGCCACAATCACCACAGCTGTTTAAACAGCTGCTGATGATGTCAGGCTTTGATCGTTACTATCAAATTGTAAAATGCTTCCGTGATGAAGACTTACGTGCCGACCGTCAGCCAGAATTCACCCAAATCGATATCGAAACCTCATTTATGACGTCCGAGCAAGTGATGGCGAAGACCGAAGAGATGATGCGTGGTCTGTTCCTTGAAATGCTGAACGTCGATCTCGGCGAGTTCCCGCGCATGACTTACAACGAAGCGATGCGTCGTTTTGGTTCAGATAAGCCAGATTTACGTAACCCATTAGAGCTGGTGGACATTGCCGATTTACTCAAAGAAGTCGAATTTGCGGTATTCTCTGGTCCTGCGAACGATGAAGAAGGCCGTGTTGCTGCACTGCGTATTCCGGGCGGTGCTGCGCTGTCTCGTAAGCAAATCGATGATTACACTAAATTTGTTGGCATCTATGGTGCTAAAGGCTTAGCGTGGATGAAGATTAATGACCTAAGCCTTGGCTTAGAAGGCATTCAATCACCTGTGCTAAAATTCTTAAACGAAAGCATAGTCAATGAAATCGTGAGCCGCACTGGCGCGCAAACTGGTGACATAATCCTGTTTGGTGCAGATCAGGCGACTGTGGTTGCCGAATCTATGGGCGCACTGCGTCTTAAAGCGGGCGAAGATTTCAGCTTATTGCAAGGTGAATGGCGTCCACTGTGGGTAGTTGACTTCCCAATGTTTGAGAAAATCAACGGCAACTTCCACGCGGTTCACCATCCGTTCACCGCACCGCGCGGCGTAACGGCAGCTGAACTTGAAGCTAACCCAGCAAATCGCGTTTCTGATGCTTACGATATGGTATTAAACGGCTGCGAATTAGGCGGTGGTTCAGTACGTATTCACAACCAAGAAATGCAGTCTGCGGTATTCCGTATTCTGGGCATTACTGACGATGAAGCCAAAGAAAAGTTCGGCTTCCTGTTAGAAGCGCTGCGTTACGGCACACCACCACATGCTGGTTTAGCGTTTGGTTTAGACCGCATCATCATGCTGATGACGGGCGCAAGCTCAATCCGTGATGTGATGGCGTTCCCGAAAACCACCACTGCCGCTTGTCCGTTGACTAACGCGCCTGGTTTTGCCAATCCGCAGCAGTTAGCTGAACTTGGTATTGCTGTGGTTGAGAAAGCTGTTAAAGCGGAAGACTGATCTTTTGTAAGAGGGCTTTGTAAGGCGACTTTTGTAAATCGACCTTATTCAAAGTCAGTTATTTTTAGTCGTACCGAAAACCGAGGCATGAGCCTCGGTCTGTTTTAGTGAACCGTCATTTCTTTGCTTATCATATCTGTTAGTTCAATTCTAAATAGCCGTTATTCAATCCATTACACCTCGGCTCTTGATAAGCTATGCGATGACACCTCAGTTAAGGAGACTTCCCATGGCAGGTCACAGTAAATGGGCCAACATTAAGCACCGTAAAGCAGCTCAAGATGCTAAACGCGGTAAACTCTTTACTAAATTCATTCGCGAATTAACCGTCGCAGCCCGTGAAGGCGGCTCAGATCCCGATTCCAATCCACGATTACGTGTCGCCATTGATAAAGCCCTCGGCGGCAATATGACCCGAGATACGGTTGAGCGTGCGATTAAACGCGGCGCCGGTGAGTTGGAAGGTCAGCAACTCGAAACCATTCTCTATGAAGGTTATGGCCCAGGCGGCACCGCTGTGATGGTCGAAACCATGACGGACAATCGTAATCGGACTGTGAGCGGTGTGCGCAATGCGTTTAGTAAATCGGGCGGTAACTTAGGCACGGATGGGTCGGTTTCTTATCTGTTCACTAAGCGTGGGGTGTTATCCTATGCGCCGGGAACCGATGAAGATGCATTGATGGAAGCGGCGCTTGAAGCGGGTGCGGAAGATATCGTCAGCTATGATGATGGCGCGATTGACGTCTTCACCGATCCCGTTGATTTCTATATGGTGAAAGATGCGCTCGATAAAGCGAGTTTTGTGGCAGATAATGCCGAAATCGCGATGATAGCCTCGACGAAAGCTGAGCTTGATCTAGACACAGCCGAAAAATTTATGCGCCTTATTGATACCCTTGAAGATCATGACGATGTGCAAGAAGTGTATCATAATGCGGAAATCTCCGATGACGTGATGGCAAGCCTAGGTTAGATTGACTGTGAGCTGGATTTGGGCGTCAATGTAGGTCAATTTCAGCTCGCACACGCTAACGTAGGACACTCGCTAACCTAGGAACTGAGACGAACATTCAGATCCCATATAAGGCATGTAATGGCAATTATTTTAGGTGTTGACCCAGGTTCACGGATCACAGGCTACGGCGTGATCCAATGTCAGGGGCGGCATCAGATTTACCTCGGCAGTGGCTGTATTCGCACTTCGTCTGAAGAGCTTCCTGGTAGGCTCAAGCAAATTTTTGATGGGATCACTGAAATTATTCGTCAGTATCAACCGGACGAATTTGCGATTGAACGGGTATTTATGGCAAAAAATGCCGATTCTGCGCTCAAGCTTGGCCAAGCACGCGGAGCGGCCATTGTCGCCGCCACTGTCGCCAATTTACCTGTGGCGGAATACAGTGCGACTCAAATTAAGAGCGCAGTCGTGGGTACGGGGCGAGCGCAGAAAGCCCAAGTACAACACATGATCCAACAACTACTTAAATTACCTGCGGCCCCACAAGCTGACGCCGCAGATGCACTCGGTGTTGCTGTGTGTCATTATCACACCAGCCAGAGTTTAATTGCATTGAGTGGCCGGGCAACGGCAAGAACATACGGACGGTACAGATGATAGGTCGTTTACGGGGCGTGCTCGTTGAGAAACAAGCACCAGAAATTTTGATCGATGTTAATGGTGTTGGTTACGAGTTGCAGATGCCGCTTACTAGCTTTTATGAGCTGCCTGAAGTTAATCATGAAACTATGGTCTACACCCACTTTGTGGTGCGTGAAGATGCACAGCTACTCTATGGTTTTATCACTAAGCAGGAAAGGGCGTTATTTCGCTTACTGATCAAGACCAATGGTGTCGGTCCCAAGCTCGCACTGACGATTTTATCAGGCATGACAGCCGGAGAATTTGTGGGCTGCGTTGAGCGCGATGACATAGTGACCTTAGTGAAATTACCGGGAGTGGGTAAGAAGACCGCCGAGCGGTTACTGGTAGAAATGCGCGATAAGCTCAAGAGCTTGATGGAAGCCTCAGCAGGCTCAGAGCGTGAGTTCGTGCTGCAATCCAATTACTCACCCGCACCGACAGTCAATAGCGCCGAAGAAGATGCTATTTCAGCTTTAATTTCGCTGGGTTATAAACCGCCGCAGGCGAGCAAATCGGTTTCTGCAGCCTACAAAGAGGGCATGGATTCAGAAACTCTGATCAAAGCCGCCCTTAAATCGATGCTTTAATTGAACAATGATGATAATTAAGATGAAAGCTGCGATAAGGAATAATAATGATTGAGGCAGACAGACTCATCCAGCCGCAGATCCAAGCTCAAGATGAATCCATCGATAGGGCGATGCGCCCTAAAATGCTCGATGAATACACGGGTCAAGATGACACTCGGGCACAGCTTAAGGTGTTTATTCAAGCGGCAAAGAATCGTAATGAAGCCTTAGATCATATGTTGATTTACGGTCCGCCGGGATTGGGTAAAACCACCTTAGCCATGATTGTTGCGAACGAGATGGGGGTGAACATTAAATCCACCTCGGGGCCTGTGCTGGAAAAAGCGGGCGATCTAGCCGCGCTTTTGACCAATCTCGAATCCGGTGATGTGTTATTCATCGATGAAATCCACCGATTAAGCCCTGTGGTGGAGGAGATTTTGTATCCGGCGATGGAAGATTATCAGCTGGATATCATGATAGGTGAAGGGCCGGCAGCGCGTTCCATCAAACTCGATTTACCGCCGTTCACTCTAGTGGGTGCGACAACACGGGCAGGAGCTTTGACTTCACCACTTCGGGCGCGTTTTGGGATCCCGCTACGGCTTGAATTCTATAACATCAAAGATTTAAGCACCATAGTCACGCGTTCGGCGCAGGTGATGGAACTGGATATTGATGCTGAAGGTGCATTTGAAATCGCACGCCGTTCACGTGGTACACCGCGGATAGCTAACCGACTGCTTCGCCGCGTGCGGGATTACGCGCAGGTGAAGCATGATGGCGCTGTCACTAAGTTTGTTGCAGACCATGCACTAGACTTGCTGGATGTCGATAATGAAGGTTTCGATTACATGGACCGCAAGTTACTACTCGCCATTATCGATAAGTTTATGGGTGGCCCAGTTGGACTCGATAACTTAGCAGCAGCCATAGGCGAAGAACGCGAAACCATTGAAGATGTGCTAGAGCCATTTTTGATCCAGCAAGGCTTTATCCAACGCACGCCCCGCGGCCGTATTGCAACCGCACGGGCATATCAACATTTTGAGTTGATCAAACCCGAGTAAACATCAGTTTGATGATACAGACTATAAGAGGCGACCTAAGTGGTCGCTTTTTTTATAAAGAAAATTTGTTCTTGAATGTGGTCCGTATGAGATGTAAGTCATTTATTTAAGAATAAGAAATAGTGAGTGTTTAGAGGGATTGGAAGCTAATACTTATATTCAAAATTAATAAGCAAGATCAGTAACAAATAGTCATTTCAAAGGCGTGTAGAATTATTTGTACCTTAATTGTTAAACCATAATTTTAGACGTTGTTAAAATGCATAATTAGCACAATTGATACATAGTGTATCTCTGTTTTAATGCAATTTATCTATGTTTATCGGTATTTTAGCGCTTTGGCTATCTGTGGATATTGCTAGATATGCAGATTTAACAATAGTTAATCAATACGATGTTCTTTTAGATAGCTTTGATAAATATTTAAAAGTGTGACTTGAGTCACATTTTTAAATGTACAAAATGTTGCCGATATATTTTTTGTTAACAGTGCTAAGATCTGCCTAATTCATATTTTGTAGTAACTAACTCTGTTTTTGTGTGTAAAAAAAGGGTATTAAAAAATAACCGTCAAATTAATTAACCAAATAAATCACAATAATTAACAATATGTTTTTTATTGGTTAAAATTTTGAGCATTGACGGAGTTAAAGTGAATCCTCAGTATCAGGTGCAACACTAGTACAGCAATAACTGTACAAGCTGTAAGCATAAAAATAATAGTAAGATCTAGGGAGCATTCATACATGATCAAAAGAACTAAAGTAGCGTCAGCTATTAACTTAGCTATCGTTGCATCTATCACTACAGGTGCATTTGTTACGTCAAACGCATTTGCTGCTGAAGAAAAAGCAAAAGTTGAACGTATTGAAGTGACAGGTTCACGCATTCAACGCCAAGATATGGAAACAGCATCTCCTGTGACCGTTATTGATGCTGCAACGATTAAAGCGGAAGGCTTTACATCGGTTGACCAAATGTTGCAAGTACAGACTTCGATGGCGGGTGCGGCAGTGGGTTCAACCACAAACAACGGTGCTGACGGGGTTGCCCAAGTTGACTTACGTGGTATGGGTGCAGAGCGTACGCTTGTGCTACTGAACGGCCGCCGTATGGTGAACTCTGGTTCTGGTGCCAACAGCTCTGTGGATTTGAACTCAATCCCTGTTGCTATGATTGCTCGAGTCGAGATCCTGAAAGACGGCGCTTCTGCTGTTTATGGTTCAGATGCCATTGCAGGTGTGGTTAACATCATTACGAAGAAAGACTTTGAAGGTTTCCAATTAGACTTTAACGGTAGCAGTACAGACAAAGGCGATGGCGAAAATGGTGAGGTCAGTGCGCTATACGGTTTTAATACCGATGGAGGTAATTACACCTTCGGCGCTGCTTATTCAGATCGTCGTGGTGTGATCCAATCTGATCGTGATTGGACGAAACCAGGTTCTAGCTCTTTTGTCCCTAATGGCGCATTCCTAGGTAATGAACTAGATGAGAATGGTCAGCCAGTGCTTGACGAAAATGGTAAGAATGTACAGGAAATGAAAACTCTCCAAGGGCAAGAATGGGGAGCGATGCAAAATGGTTATGATTTTACTAAAGACAGTTGGTATCAAACGCCAAGCAAACGTTATAGCTTATTTGCAAATATGACCCAGGAACTGGGTAATGATCTGGTGTTATCAGGTGATATTTTATACACCAAGCGTAAGTCCGATCAGCAACTCGCCGCACAACCAGCAGATATCATGCTTAATGTATGTGATGCCGCAGGTGTGCCTGCTGGTGCACCTTGCATAACACTTGATAATGCTATGGTTGCAGGTGGTATTGAGGCCGATAAAACAGGTCGTGTTAACTATCGTCGTCGGACTAATGATGTTGGTGCTCGTGTATATGAGCAAGATACTGATACATATCGTATTTCAGGTGATTTAGCTGGTACACTAGATGTTCATACTGGTATGAACTGGGACGTGTCTTATACCTATGGCAAGAATAAGGCTTCAACCTCTGTCGCGAATTCGATTAATGCCACTAAAATGAAACAATCTGTTTATGCTAATCCAGATGCTTGGTTTAATGGTCAATCATTAACTCAAGATATTATTGATGATGTGGGTTATTTTGAACAAGCTAATGGCGGCAATGAGCAACACACTGTAGCAGGTGTATTGAGTGGTGAGCTATTTGATGTAAGTGCTGGTGCAGTCGGTTTTGCTATCGGTACTGAGTATCGCCGCGAGAGTGGGTATTACAATCCTGATCCAGTAGTGATTGCAGGTGATAGCACTGCGGCACAACAGGATCCAACTGATGGTAGTTACGATGTCATTTCTGTCTATCAAGAAGTGAGTGTGCCCTTCACTGAAAAATTAACGGGTGAATTCGCATTACGTTTAGACGATTATTCAACCTTTGGTAAAGCAAGCACTTGGAAGATAGGTTTAACCTATGCTGCGACCGATGATTTGATGGTTCGAGGCGTGGCCGCAACGGGCTTCCGAGCTCCTAGTGTCAGTGAACTATACGGTGGTAACACTGGTTCATACGATTATTTAGATGATCCTTGGGGCAATGAGCAAGATCCACAAATTTTAGTGAATTACACGTCAGATCCTGATTTGAAACCAGAAGAATCTGAGTCTTACACTGCTGGTTTAGTATATTCACCTAGTTATGTTGAGGGAATGTCTGTCACATTAGATTATTGGCGTTTTAAAGTATCAGATGCGATTACTCGTTTAGATGCGCAAGCTGGTTTAAAAGATTGTCATGCTGGTGATGAAATTGCGTGTGAGACCTTTAAGATCACGCTTGATGGTAATTTGGATAACTTTACTAATCCATTAACTAACGTGGGTAGCCAAGATACTAGTGGTATCGATTTTAATTTAGCCTATAGTTTCGAAGGCTTAGGTTTAGATTGGAAAATTAACAACGATACGACTTATTTGATTAATTTTGAGCAAGAGAGCAAAACGTATACAGGTACTATAGACGGTAACTTCGGTGCTTATGCTCGGGTTCGAAATAATTTCAGTCTATCTGCGGGCCAAGGAGATTGGAGCCTAATGTACTTCAACCGTTATATTGGTGAGATGTCTGATCTTGCTAAAGGCTACGATGTTGATGCAGTGCTATACCATAATATTGCTGGTACTTATCATGTAAATGATATGACTACAGTTAGTTTAGGGGTTAAGAATTTCACAGATGAAGAACCTTCTCGTGTTTCTAACGGTAGCGATGGCGGCACAGTTCCACAAGTTTATGACACAATCGGCCGCGTGATTTACGGTGGTGTAACTGTTAAATTCTAAGCTAAGTTCAGACTCTTAGTTTCTAAAAAGCGCCTTAGGGCGCTTTTTTATTGGGAGTTTACGAGATGAGTTTAGAGTCGCTAATCATCCGTTAATTGGTTGTTAATATCGTATTTTGTTCACAGTTTTCAACATCACACTTCTTCACTAATGTAATAGCGCTAGAGTCGTCTCGATTCGCATGGTAATATAAATGATATAGATTCTCGTTTGGGCTTTAAGGATGAGTAAAATACTCTTGGTCGATGATGATCCATTGTTTAGCGTGTGGTTAGCTGATGCCTTGTGTACGCAAGGGCATGAGGTTAAGTGTGCGGTTAATGGCATCGAGGGTCTGGCATGCATTGAAAGTTTTGCTCCAGACATCATAGTGCTTGATTTAGTGATGCCACAGATGAATGGATTTGAGTTGCTAAAAGCGCGTGAATGTTCAACGCCAGTATTGATGATTTCAGCACGTGACAATGAAGATGATCGCATCACTGGTTATGAATTGGGGGCAGATGATTTTCTGAGTAAGCCGTTTAGCATAAAAGAGATTTTTGTCCGCTTACGAGCCTTAGAGCGGCGTCTCTGTGCCGGTCACTCTCACTCGCCGCAAATGGCGACTGTGGCGGCTAAAGTGATTAACTTCGATGAAATGAGTTATAGGATCACTATTGGTACCCGCTATGTCGATTTGACCCAAACCGAGTTTAAATTATTTAAATATCTTTTTGAAAGAAAAGGCCAAGTCATCACTAAGCAAGAGTTGCAGCGCTCAGTGCTACAGAAAGATTTGGGCCGATTTGACCGCAATCTGGATATGCACATTAGTAACACTCGCCGCAAGTTAGCTAACATCAGCTTGCCGCGTAACTTGATTAATACAGTACGAGGCCAAGGTTATAGTTTTATGGTTTAATATCTTCATTAACTTATAGTGAAAGGCTCTTTTTTTTGTGGATTTTAGGCGTGTTAACTGGTTAATTAAAGGCCGATTGCAAGTGTCTTGACTGAATTTAATGGCTTTCGTTTTCCCCTTGGGATGTTTTGGTTTATTCTATCGGCCATATAATAAAATGTGCCGTGTGATATCTGTCGCACGCCATTAAATTGCCCTTAGTTTTAACAACCTATTAGGAATCATTATGCGGATCAGTGCCAACTTTGATGGCGGAAATATCCAAGTCGTCAATCTTGATAATAAAGACGATATTCAACTTGCTATCCGCCCTGATGCGGGTGGTGAGTTTTATCAATGGTTCAATTTTCGATTTGAAGGTGAAGTGGGTAACCATTACACCTTGAATATTATCAATGCGGGAACCGCTTCTTATACCAAGGGATGGGAAGATTATCAGGCGGTGGCCAGTTATGATCGCCAGCATTGGTTCCGTATTCCGACTCAATATCAAGACGGTAAACTGAGCATTAGCATAGAGTTAGATTGCGATGCCATTCAAATCGCTTACTTTGCACCCTACAGCTATGAGCGTCATTTAGATTTACTCAGCGGCGCCCAGTTACACCCAGATGTCAATTTAGAGCATTTAGGCCTGACCTTAGATGGCCGCGATATTACTCTGATGAAAGTAGGGAATGGCGATCCTTCTAAACGCAATATTTGGATCACCGCCAGACAACATCCGGGTGAAACGATGGCTGAATGGTTAGTTGAAGGCCTAGTGAATCGTTTACTCGATAATGACTGTCCCACGGCAAAGGCGCTGCTTGATAAGGCCAATTTCTATATAGTGCCCAACATGAATCCCGATGGCAGTGTCAGAGGCCATCTGCGCACTAACGCGATTGGGATTAATCTTAACCGCGAGTGGCAAACACCGAGTTTAGAAAAAAGCCCTGAGGTATATCACGTCGTCAACAAGATGCAGCAAACGGGTGTTGACCTGTTTTATGATGTGCATGGTGATGAAGGCTTACCTTATGTGTTTCTAGCGGGTTGTGAAGGCGTCCCCGCTTATAATGATAAACTCGCGCAGCTGCAAGCGGACTTTAGTCAAGCATTGACCTTAGCCAGTGCCGATTTTCAAACTCAGTATGGGTATGATAAAGATGAGCCCGGTCAAGCGAATCTGACCGTAGCGTCTAATTGGGTTGCCCAGACCTTCAAGTGTTTATCAAATACCCTTGAGATGCCGTTTAAAGACAATAACAATCTGGCCGATCCTTTTGTGGGTTGGTCACCAGAACGCAGTATTTATTTAGGTGAAGCATCGCTAATTGCCATGCTCGCCGTTGTTGATAAGTTACGTTAGGGCGAGGCTGATATGGCATTAATTGAATGTCCGGTGTGTCGTAAACGTATGTCGAGCAAAGCGCCTTCATGCCCCCATTGCCAAGCAAAAACCGATGGCGACAATGAGTCCTTATCGCGCATTAGCCATATTCAAAAGTCCAGCAGCTTAATGAATCAGAGTTTCGTTGCTATGACCTTGTTCATTGCTGGTGTGGTGATTTGGTTTTGGGGTGGGGAACCCGCCGAAGGTATGCGTGCGAATATCGCCGGAATATGCTTTGTGTTTGGTTTTGTAGGTTATCTCATTACACGAGTCAGAATCGTGTTACATAAGCGGAAAAGTGTATGACGGATATCAATCAAGTGATCGACCAAATGCCCGTTGAAGTCTATGAAAGGCTTCGCAGTGCTGCAGAGCTGGGTAAGTGGGAGGATGGTACTGTGTTGAGTGAGACTCAGCGTGAATCGACTCTGCAGGTGGTGATGTTGTATCAAGCACGTAAGCTTGAGCAAACAGAGCATTTCACTATTGCATCTGACGGTAAAATTAATGAGCTGTCTAAGGCCGAGCTGAAAAAGCAATTCCGTGGTGAGCCAATTGCCGGCTTTAAAGCGCAGGATTTATAATTTCTGACTGGCCGTACTGATTGGCATGTAAGGGGTGTTTTATTATAGGTATTAGGCGTAAGTCTGAGGTTAGCAAGGGGATTGGCATTTTATCTTTTGTTAGTGATATCAAGACTAACATTGATTTGATATCAAATAACTTCAATGCAAATCTTGGTCCGCAAAAGTCTTAAAATAAATATTCATTTAGTGCTGTTTAGTCTGAGCTGAAATCTAGTCTGAGTTTAAATCAAAAAAGCCCATCAAATATGGGCTTTTTTGTTGCTAGCGTTTGAGGGCAACAAACAGATTAGAAGACACTATCTTTAATCTATGCTCAGTTCACCGACTAGATTTTGTAACATGGCTGCCTTTATCTCAGCTGGTTGCAAATTTTTAGATAGCAAATAATGCAGTTTTGCTAAGGCCGCTTCTATAGTCATATCGGCGCCACTGATCACGCCTGCTTTGGCTAATGCATTGCCTGTGGCGTAGCCGCCCATATTCACCTTACCTTGGAAACATTGGGTTAGATTCACCAGCACTATGCCACGTTCATCTGCTTGCCTTAAGGTTTTGAGTAAGGCGGCATCCTGCGGCGCGTTACCCACACCAAATGTCAGCAGTATGAGGGCTTTAACTGGCTGTTGCAGAATGTTCTCAAAAATCTGTGTTGAGATCCCTGGATATAAGGTCACCACACCGACAGGTTGCGGACTGATATGAGCGACTTCTAATGGGGTATCGTTGGCGACGGTGATTTTGCCTGCGCGCAGATTGATTTTGATCCCCGCCTCAAGCAGTAGCGGGAAGTTGGGTGAGGCGAAAGCATCGAAGCCGTCGGCGTGGGCCTTAGTCGAGCGATTACCCCTAAAGAGTTTGTTATTGAAGAATAAACACACTTCCGCAACTGGATAATTCGCCGCAATATAGAGTGAGTTCAATAAATTAGTTTGGCCGTCTGAGCGCAACTGGGCGAGAGGAATTTGCGAGCCCGTCACTATCACAGGTTTTGACAAACCTTGCAGCATAAATGACAGTGCCGAAGCTGTGTACGCCATGGTATCTGTGCCGTGAAGGATCACAAAGCCATCGTACTTATCGTAATTGGCTTGTATATCGTCGGCGATCATCTGCCAATCGGTTGGTGCCATATTGGAAGAGTCGATAAGCGGGCAGTATTCGTGGATGACGAATGTCGGCATTTCTTCATGGTAAAACTCAGGCATAGATTGCACGCACTGAGTTAGGAATCCCGCGACGGGAACAAAGCCGTTATCGGTCTTTTGCATACCGATGGTGCCGCCAGTATAGGCAACATAAATGGAGCGTTTAGTCATTCTTGTCGTTTTCTTAGCTTCAAGTGGCCGAATTATACGATTTTACTGACATAAACCCAATAAAAAAGCCCGGAGATCCGGGCTTTGTCTTTGTCATCATCTTGAAGTTGCGAGCTGCAACCTAGACGCTAGCAGATTTAGTTCATCATATTGCAAGTATCACAGTAGATGTAGACGTTATTTGGATCATCAAAAGAGGTTAACGTTTTCAAACTGCTAGTCCACTGTTGTAGCATTTGCTCTAACATCGATGACTGACTTAGTGAGGCGGGCAGGTAGCTCGATACTGAGGCAAACATCTGCTGTATGAATTTTTGTTCGGGTGTCAGCTCTTGTTCGATGACGCGGGTGTCAAATAGCGTCATATCCGCGAGTTTAGCGGCTTTAGCTATGGCTTCATCTACATCACCCAGTTCATCGACTAAGCCAAGTTCAAGAGCCTTTTTACCGCTCCACACACGGCCTTGAGCAATCTTATCGACTTCTTCTATGGTCATCTTACGTTCTTTAGCGACCAGGGAGATAAAGTCCGAATAGCCGCGTTCAATATGACGTTGGATAATCGCTTCAATCTGGGGGGAAAGTGTGCGGGTAACAGATAATCCTGCCCATTCTGAGGTCGATACGCCATCGGTATGCACGCCTATACTGGCCAATGAATCTTCAAAGGTAGTAATCATGCCAAAGATCCCAATCGAACCCGTGAGCGTCGTTGGCGTTGCGAAGATATAGTCGGCACTGGCTGAAATCCAGTAACCACCGGATGCGGCTAAACTGCCCATGCTCACAACCACGGGTTTACCTGCTGCTTTAAGTGCCAGTAATTCTTGACGAATTTGCTCAGAGGCAAAGGCGCTACCGCCAGGGCTATCAACACGTAATACTAAGGCTTTAATGTGCTTATCAAAACGTGCCTTACGTAGCAGTTCGGCGGTGCTTTCGCCGCCAATTTGGCCCGCAGGTTGAGTGCCGTTCAAAATTGTGCCACTTGCCACAATAATACCAACACTGTCTTGCTCTACAAAGTTGGGTAATGGTGTCACTAAGGTCAAGTAATTATAAAAACTGACTTGCTTGAAACTGTCACCACTGCTGGCTTTTCCTACGGTTTCTAGCATGGTTTTACGAAAATCTTCTGTGGTCGCTAGGTTATCAACCCATTTCATGTTAATTGCCATTGTGGCTGAATCGCCATTGGCCTTATCGAGCTCTGCCAAATAAGTGGTTGCGTCGGGCACCAGAGAATTCGGTTCGATATTGCGATTGCCAGCAACCGTTTGTGTGTAGCTTTGCCATACATCGGCTAATAGTGCACTACTGGCTTCCCGCGCAGCATCTGACATATTGTCACGTATGTAGGGTTCAACCGCAGATTTAAAGGTCCCCACGCGGAAAATATGCGCTTTGACTTTGAGTTTTTCTAAGGCCGATTTGAAATATTGGTTGTACATACTCAGGCCATCAAGCGAGACACCGCCTTGGGGATTGAGGTAAATGGTGTCGGCAAAACTGGCGAGGAAATATTGATTTTGCTCGTAGTAGTTGCCGATGGCGATGACTTTTTTACCGCTCTCTTTAAAGCGATTGAGTGCATTTCCGATAGATTGTAGTTTGCTGATCCCAGCACG
Organism: Shewanella sp. M16; assembly: GCF_018224605.1. Taxonomy (NCBI): domain Bacteria; kingdom Pseudomonadati; phylum Pseudomonadota; class Gammaproteobacteria; order Alteromonadales; family Shewanellaceae; genus Shewanella; species Shewanella sp. M16. Next base: position 36,137 of record NZ_JAGTUL010000024.1, read on the forward strand.
TTTAAGATCGACCAGATCGAGCACTAGTACGCTAATACGTTGATCTTGCGCTGCATTGTCAATGACATAAAGCACATCGGCGAGTAGGATTTCACCATCGGCGTTGGCATTTTGGCCTTGTTTGAATGCGGCTTCTAAGGGATCGACTTGTTGTTTCTGATCGACAATAGAGCCTGCTAAATTAAGCACCAGTGCCGAATTATCTTCAACTTGGATATCTTCGCTACTGCCAATGGAGATAATGATCGCGGCTAAGAGTCCAAAAAAGATTAGATTGAGGATGAGTTTACGCGTCCCGTTCAGGGTGTGCCAAATAAACAAACATATTCTCTTGAAAAACGATGGGTTAGCGGACATCTGCCACTCCTTTATAAGTCCAATCTGCCAATGCTAACTGAAAATGGCGCTACAGGCTAAACACAATTGTAAAGGATTTTGACTGATGGCCTCGATCCAACGGTTGAGCTTAGATTTGACACAAGGTATGCTGATTTAAATCACTTGTTTTAAAAGGATGTTTGAATGTCGTTTCCCCATTTATTAGAACCCTTAGATCTGGGATTTACCCAGCTCAAAAACCGCGTGCTTATGGGCTCAATGCACACAGGTTTGGAAGAAGAAAAGGGCGGATTTGAGAAACTGGCAGCGTTCTACAAAGAACGCGCTCTGGGCGGTGTAGGTTTGATTGTGACGGGTGGTATTTCCCCCAATCTTCGTGGTCGCCTTACGCCCCATGCCTGTCAGCTGAGTTTTCCTTGGCAAGTGGGTAAGCATCGCGTGGTAACGCAGGCGGTGCATGAGGCTGGCGGTAAGATCTGTATGCAAATTTTGCATGCGGGACGTTATGGCTATCATCCTTTTTCCCAAGCACCAAGTAAGATTAAGTCACCCATTACACCCTTTACGCCGTCTGCTATGTCTAGTCGTCAAGTGCGCTCGACCATTAAGGATTACGCCAACTCCGCCGCCCTTGCCAAGAAAGCGGGTTACGATGGTGTTGAGGTGATGGGCTCTGAAGGATATTTGATCAATCAGTTTGTCAGTGCGCGCACCAACACCCGCACCGATGAATGGGGTGGTGCGTTTGAAAAACGGGCGCAATTCCCGATTGAGATTGTTAACGCGATACGGGAAAAGGTCGGAAAAGACTTCATCATTATCTTCCGTTTATCCATGCTCGATCTGGTGGATAACGGTTCGACTTGGGATGAAGTGGTGCAACTGGCCCAGTGGTTAGAGCAAGCTGGCGTATCCATTCTAAATACGGGCATTGGCTGGCATGAAGCGCGAGTACCGACCATTGCGACAAGCGTGCCCCGTGGCGCCTTTGCGTGGGTGACGGAAAAGCTCAAACAATCTGTTTCCGTTCCCTTAATTGCGACTAACCGCATTAACACCCCTGAGATTGGTGAGCAGATTATCGCCTCTGGTCAAGCTGACATGGTGTCGATGGCGCGGCCTTTCCTTGCTGATCCTGAGTTTGTAAATAAGGCTGCGGCGAACACGCCGGAGCTTATCAACACCTGCATTGGCTGTAACCAAGCTTGTCTTGATCATACTTTTTCCCTCAAGCGCGCAACTTGCTTAGTGAATCCTCGTGCCTGTTATGAGACTGAAATCAACTTCTTACCCACTGCAAATAAAAAGCGTATTGCGGTGATGGGGGCAGGCCCTGCGGGCATGGCGTTTTCTGTTTATGCCGCCATGCGTGGCCATCACGTTGTCTTGTTTGAAGCGAAATCTGAGGTGGGTGGTCAGTTTAATCTCGCCCGTAAAATTCCTGGGAAAGAAGAGTTTAACGAGACTATTCGTTATTTCATTAACCAAATTAAGCTGCATAAGGTGGAGCTGAGATTAAATACTCGCCTCGATGCCAGTGTGTTGGCGACCGAAAAGTTTGATGAAGTGGTAATCGCCTCAGGCGTTGTGCCGCGTGATTTAGTCTTACCCGGCTTTGATGACCCACGGGTGGTCGATTATCAAAAAGTGCTCTCGGGTGAAGTGACTGTCGGTAATACGGTGGCCTTGATTGGCGCCGGCGGTATAGGGTTCGATATGGCGCACTTTTTGTGTGAGCGCCAGTCGAGCACCTTGAACCCCGATAAATGGCTACAACAGTGGGGCATAGATAAAACTTACCAGCATGCGGGCGGCCTAACTGAACCTCATTCCGACAATACTGATCATCGTAAGGTGTTTTTACTGCAACGTAAAACGTCGAAGATGGGCAAGGGCTTAGGTAAAACTACCGGCTGGATCCACCGTCTTGTGCTTAAGCAACATGATGTGAAGATGAAAACGGGCGTGAGTTACGATAAGTTTGATGAGGCAGGACTGCATATTCGCGTGGGTGAAACCGCTGAAGTGCTGGCCGTCGATAACGTCGTCTTGTGTGCTGGACAAGAATCGAATCGCACGTTAGTGGATGAGATGAAAGCGACGGGCCTGCCTGTGCATCTGATTGGTGGCGTAGATGTAGCGGCAGAGCTTGATGCTAAGCGTGCAATCCGCCAAGGCGCTGAACTGGCAATGCGTTTATAGAAAGTCGATAAGTCGTACGTTTTAAGCGTTAAGTATTCTATTTCAGATCCTGAAAGCCTGAACCTGTGTTCAGGCTTTTTTGTTTTAGTTTGTTTTAGGTTTTTTAGTGTGAATGCATTGAAAATAGAGAGAAGGGAGAATAGTGGGTTTTAATACGTTTGGTATCTAATGGCGCGGATTGAATAAGGCTGTATTGAAAGGGGCAGTTTGTCTTAAAGCTACTCTTTGTTTAAGAGATACTCTTTGTTTAAAAGCTCATTTTTGTTTTAAGGCGATTTTGGGTTTTAACGCCACATCTTGTTTAAAACAGCTTATTGAACAATCGAGTCTTGCCGTTATGAGTCTTCAAACACTGCCTGTTTCTGCGTGCGTGTGTCACTTGCTACATTTTGTGTTTGTTTTGGCTTAGCCAAACTGGCTTTATTCTGATGAGATTGACACGCATAGGTGACCACAGCTGCACCTTCAGGTGACAAGTCCAGCTCTAAATCTTCGGTTGGCACACAGCAGCAGGGCAAACATTCATCATGTTTGAGTTCGGCTAAGGGTTCGTTTAAGTAGCTGACTTTTCCGCTGATGACGCGTGTTTTGCAGGCGCCGCAGAAACCGTTGCGACATTCTGAGAAGATTTTAACTTTTTTAGCTTCGAGCGCTTGCAGCAAGGTGCCTTGTTGCTCGGTAAAGAGCAACACAGGTTGACCTTGAAGGCGCACGATCGGCGCCTTCGCAAACAGGTTTTGTGGCCGTTTTTTTGATGTCACTGTTTTAATGCCATTTTGTAACGTCACTTTTAAGTGTCTTATAGATCGAAGTCGAGGAACTCATCACCATCAACCGCGGAGTCGATTTGGCCGACAAGGTATGAAGAGACTTCAACTTCCTGTGGTGCAACTTGCACTGCATCGCTTTCTAACCAGTTTTTCATCCAAGGTAATGGATTGGTTATTTCTGGGTATGGTTGCGGTAGATTCACCGACTTCATGCGTTGATTAGTAATAAATTCAACGTATTGGCACAGGATCTGTTCATTCAAACCTATCATAGAGCCGTCTTTGAATAGGTATTTTGCCCATTCTTTTTCTTGCTCTGCGGCTTTGAAGAATAAATCGAAAGCTTCCTGTTGGCATTCTGCAGCAATTTCACCCATTTCTGGATCGTCTTTACCGCCTTGCATGATGCTTAAAATATGCTGAGTGCTGTTTAAGTGTAAGGCTTCATCACGGGCGATTAAGCGAATGATTTTCGCGTTACCTTCCATGAGCTTACGTTCAGCAAAGGCAAATGAGCACGCAAAGCTAACATAGAAACGAATAGCTTCTAGGGCGTTGACTGACATCATGCACAGGTACAAGGCTTTTTTCAGGGTGCGGGTATTGACTATGACTTCTTTGCCATCGATAACATGGGTTCCTGCACCGAGTAAATGGAATATCTGAGTCAGTTGGATCAAGTGATCGTAATAAGCGGCGATATCGGTCGCACGGCTTAAGATTTCTTTGTTCACGACGATATCGTCGAAGATCACTGAAGGATCGTTAACAATATTGCGAATGATGTGGGTGTATGAGCGCGAGTGAATCGTCTCAGAGAAAGACCAAGTCTCAATCCAGGTTTCTAATTCAGGCAGTGACACCAGCGGCAAAAAGGCCACATTGGGCGAGCGGCCTTGAATCGAGTCGAGTAGGGTTTGGTATTTCAGATTCGAAATAAAGATGTGTTTTTCATGATCAGGCAATGCACCGTAGTCAATCTTATCGCGACTGACGTCTACTTCTTCCGGGCGCCAAAAGAAAGATAACTGCTTTTCTATCAGTTTTTCGAACACTTCATATTTTTGTTGATCGTAACGAGCCACGTTGACCGATTGACCTAAAAACATAGGTTCACGGGTGGCATCGTTAGGTGTTTGACAGAAGGTAGAGTAGGCCATGGTGCTATTTTTCCAATGGATAGGGATCCACTAAATAGGGATCCCTATAAAACCGTTAACGTTAAAGTTAAAGACTAGATTTTACATGCGCCGCCGGCGCAACCGTCATCTTCTTTCTCTAAATTGGTGATGTCATCGTGTGAATCCGACGCACCATCGCGAGTGTTATGGTAGTAAAGCGTTTTAACACCTAACTTGTAAGCATTGAGCAAATCTTTCAGCAGGGTTTGCATGGGTACTTTACGGCCTTCAAAACGTGAAGGATCGTAGTTAGTGTTAGCTGAAATCGCTTGGTCAACGAATTTCTGCATAATACCCACTAGCTGTAAGTAACCGTCGTTGCTTGGCATTTTCCACAGCAATTCATAGCTATCTTTCAGTGTATCGAAATCTGGTACCACTTGTTTTAGTTGACCGTCTTTGCTCGATTTCACGCTGATAAGGCCACGTGGTGGCTCAATACCATTGGTCGCATTGGAGATTTGCGACGAGGTTTCTGAAGGCATTAATGCCGACAGCGTCGAGTTACGCAGGCCATATTGCTTGATATCGCTACGCAGTGATTCCCAGTCTAAGTGCAATGGTTCAGCACAAATTTTATCTAGGCCACGTTTGTAGGTATCGATTGGCAAAATACCTTGAGAGTAAGTGGTCTCGTGGAATAACGGACACGCACCTTGCTCTTTGGCCAAATTCATTGAGGCTTTCAGTAAATAGTACTGAATCGCTTCGAAGGTTCTGTGGGTTAAAGCGTTCGCGCTACCATCAGAATACTTCATGCCGTTTTTCGCTAAATAGTTAGCGAAGTTGATCACGCCTATGCCTAAGGTACGGCGATTCATCGAGGCGATTTGCGCGGCCTTGATAGGGTAATCTTGATAATCCAATAGATTATCCAGTGCGCGTACGGCGAGGTCGGCTAATGGCTCAATATCAGATAACTCTTTGATAGAACCTAAGTTAAGTGCTGACAGCGTACAAAGCGCGATTTCACCTTCAGGATCATCGATGTTGTTCAATGGTTTAGTCGGCAGGGCGATTTCAAGACACAGGTTAGACTGTCTGATCGGCGCGACTTTTGAATCGAACGGGCTGTGAGTGTTGCAGTGATCCACGTTCTGAATGTAGATACGGCCCGTTGAAGCACGCTCTTGCATCATCAGTGAAAACAGCTCAACTGCTTTTATCGTTTTCTTACGAATGTTGCTGTCTTGCTCATATTGCACATATAAACGTTCGAATTCGTTTTGATCTTCAAAGAAAGCATCGTACAAGCCAGGTACGTCAGATGGGCTAAATAAACTGATATTCTCGCCTTTGATCAGACGTTGATACATCACTTTGTTCAACTGCACACCGTAGTCTAAATGACGGATACGGTTGTCTTCGACGCCGCGGTTATTTTTCAATACCAGCAGAGATTCGACTTCTAAGTGCCAAATAGGGTAGAACAGGGTCGCAGCACCGCCACGCACGCCGCCTTGAGAACACGACTTCACTGCGGTTTGGAAATACTTATAGAAAGGTAAGCAACCTGTGTGGAAGGCTTCACCACCACGGATTGGGCTACCTAAGGCGCGAATACGACCGGCGTTAATACCGATACCCGCACGTTGGCTGACGTATTTCACGATAGACGAAGCGGTCGCGTTGATAGAATCTAAGCTGTCACCACATTCGATCAGTACGCAAGAGCTAAACTGACGCGTTGGGGTGCGCACACCGGCCATAATTGGCGTTGGCAGCGACAGTTTAAAAGTTGATACCGCGTCATAGAAATCTTTAACGTATTTCAGGCGCGTCTCTTTTGGATAACGGGCAAACAAGCAAGCCGCAACCAAAATGTAAAGGAACTGGGCGCTCTCGTAGATTTCGTGGGTCACACGGTTTTGAACTAAATATTTGCCTTCAAGCTGTTTTACTGCAGCGTAGGAAAAGTCCATATCGCGCCAGTGGTCGATATAGGTATCCATCACATCCAGTTCTTCGCGGGTGTAATCTCTTAAAATGTGTTGATCGTATTTACCCAGCTCAACCAACTTAGTCACGTGAGCATACAATGCGGGCGGCTCAAACTGACCGAAGGCCTTCTTACGCAAATGAAACACCGCTAAACGGGCAGCGAGGAACTGATAGTCCGGTGATTCTGGAGAAATTAAATCCGCCGCAGCCTTGATAATGGTTTCATGGATAGCTTCGGTTGGGATGCCATCGAAAAACTGTAGGTGCGAGCGAAGTTCAACTTCCGAAACAGAAACGTTTTTTAATCCCTTGGCTGCCCAAGTAATTACGCGGTGTATTTTTTCGAGATCGATATTCTCACGATCGCCACAGCGTTTTGTGACTGTCATAGTGCTATTCATTTGGAGATAGGCCTTGGTTCTTATATGTATTTAGGTGAGCAAAATCACCGTACGTATCCTTGTAAAACAATCAATAATCGTCCCTTAAATACAGCTGACTGGTTAAAAACGAGTCAATTAAGCGGCGAGCTTCTAGTGTGTCTGATTGTTACCTATACACAAGATATGGTGTTTTAAATTATATGGGATACAAGATAGTGAGGTTTGCCCCTATTTGCAAGTCTGAATTCAGGGGACATCTTGTGGATAACGTGAGGATAAAATTTTGCGTTAGTAACGACTAACCTTGAAGCTCAATTTCAGGTTAGCGTGTCACACTCATGGGGGATTTTTAGGCGATCTTTTCTTTAGATCGCGATCGCTCACGAGTGCCGATCTTTTATCCGCCTGACTTTTTCCGTGGGTCATAAATAGTATGCTGACACACTGATGTTCGTCAGTGAAGTTACGTATTGGATGCCTTATTCGTGAGCATTGTAGGCGCTGTTTTTGGTTGATGTTGTTAAGCCAATGCTTCGATTAGTGCTTGATGTAGCTCAGTTGGGCTCGCAAAATGCGCGTGCGCTGGCCATTGCAACGGCTTGTCGTTCACGCCCAGATAACCCCATAGGGCCACGCCGCCTAACATGCCAGCAGCCTTGGCCGCGAGCAAATCTCGCTCGGCATCCCCAAGATACAAAATGTATTCTGGAGCACAGTTCAGCTGTTGTGCGCCTAACAGCATAGGTGCAGTGTGGGGTTTTGGGTGTTTTGTAGAATCGCCACTAATGATAACGGGCATACGCAAGTGTAAATTCAGTTTTCGCAATAAGGGACGGGTAAAGCGCGCAGGCTTGTTGGTGATCACCCCAAACGGCAGCTGAGTTAACTCGAGCCAGTCGAGTAATGCCGCTATGCCTGTAAATAGCGCACAGTGATCGCCATTTATACGCTGATAGTGGGCGAGTAGCCCTTGCTGAACTTGAGACCGAAGATCTTCTGCCGCATCAGGGATCGCGGCATCGACTAAGGCAAAACTGCCGTGGGATGCGGCGTAGCGCATGGCCGCTAACGGCTGCGCGGCGATGCCGACATCTTGAAGACTTAAATTGAGGGCTTGCACCAGATCCGGCGCGGTATCGGCTAAGGTGCCGTCGAGATCGAACAGTACGCCTTTGATCTGTGCCAGACTCATATTAATCAACCTTACGCGTCGCTATCATGTAATTCACATCAACCTTAGGCGTGTACTTAAAAATGCCCGTCAATGGGTTGTAGCTTACCCCTAAGGCATCGGTACAGATAAGATCGGTATTATCTACTAGCTCAATCAGCTCCGAAGGCTTAATGAATTTTTTATGCTCGTGGGTGCCAACTGGCAGCATTTTTAGCAAATATTCCGCGCCTAAAATGGTGTGCACGTAGGATTTAATGTTGCGGTTGATGGTGGAGAAAAACACATGACCACCGGGTTTGACCATGTCACAGCATGCTTTAATCACAGATTGTGGATCGGGTACATGTTCGAGCATTTCCATGCAGGTCACCACATCGTAATAGGCTTGATGATCTTGGCTGTGGGCCTCGGCAGTATTTTTTACATAATTAATGATCACGCCCGTTTCGAGGGCATGTAGGCGGGCGACTTCTAAGGGCTCATCACCCATATCTAAGCCATCAACCTCGGCGCCGATGCGGGCCATGCTTTCAGACAAAATGCCGCCACCACAGCCGACATCGAGCACTTTCTTGCCGAAAATACCGCCAGCGGTTTGATCGATATAGTTTAAGCGCAGCGGGTTTAATAGATGCAGCGGCTTAAATTCGCCGTTGAGATCCCACCAAGTTTCGGCCATACGTTCAAACTTTGCGATTTCCTGTGGGTCTACATTGGTATTCTGATGCATGCTATTACCTGAAGAAGCTGTATTGTGCGGCTATTATAACGACTATGTTTGATAAACAAAGTGCTCGACTGAGCTAAGCCCTTGTGGTTGAGTGAATTTTCAGCAGTTATCTGCTTTTATGTTAATTGTTGTGCTCCGTATCGACCTTTTACTTTATCCCTTTGACGATTTTTCCTCATCGTAAGCCGTGAATTTCAACGCTTGTTTATCGCACAAACGACCAAATTGACAGTGTTTTCATCTATTAAGCCACCAGACTCTCAATTCGATAATGATAGGTCTGGCGACATTAAATAACTGTGTTAGAATGCCAAATCACGTTTTTGGGCTAGGCAATGATACGGATTATACGTTGTCGGCTATTTTTCAGGGGAACGAGCAGTTTATGACTGATCTGGCATCATCTATTTCGCCAATTAATATCGAAGACGAACTAAAGAATTCGTACCTTGATTACGCCATGAGCGTTATCGTGGGACGTGCATTACCAGACGTGCGCGACGGCTTAAAGCCAGTTCATCGCCGCGTTCTGTTTGCCATGAGTGAATTGAAGAACGATTGGAACAAGCCTTACAAAAAATCTGCCCGTGTGGTCGGTGACGTCATCGGTAAATATCACCCCCATGGTGATTCTGCTGTTTATGACACTATCGTCCGTATGGCCCAGCCATTCTCACTGCGTTACACCTTAGTAGACGGCCAAGGTAACTTCGGTTCGGTCGACGGTGACTCAGCAGCTGCAATGCGTTATACCGAAATCCGTATGGATAAGTTAGCGCACCAATTACTGGCCGATCTTGAAAAAGAGACAGTGGATTTCGTTCCTAACTACGACGGCACAGAACAGATCCCAGCTGTATTACCTACACGCGTACCTAACCTGTTAATTAACGGTTCATCGGGTATTGCCGTGGGTATGGCAACCAACATCCCACCACACAACCTAACGGAAGTAGTGAAAGGCTGTTTGGCATTGATTGAAGAACCTTCACTGTCGATTGAACAGTTGATGGAATACATTCCAGGTCCGGATTTCCCCACTGCGGCGATTATCAATGGCCGTAAAGGCATTATTGATGCCTATAAAACTGGCCGTGGCCGCGCGATCATGCGTGCTCTGGCAGATGTGGAAACCGAAGATAATGGCCGTGAGCGCATTATCGTCACTGAAATCCCGTATCAAGTGAACAAAGCCCGTTTAATCGAGAAGATTGCCGAGCTGGTTAAAGATAAAAAGCTTGAAGGGATTAGCGGTCTACGCGACGAGTCTGATAAAGACGGTATGCGTATCGTTATCGAAATTAAGCGCGGTGAAGTGGGCGAGGTTGTACTCAATAACCTTTATGCTCAAACGCAAATGCAGTGCTCTTTCGGGATTAACATGGTGGCCCTGACCAATGGTCAGCCTAAACTGTTTAACCTTAAAGAAATGCTCGAATGCTTTATTCTGCATCGCCGTGAAGTCGTGACGCGTCGTACCGTATTCGAACTGCGTAAAGCCCGTGAGCGTGCCCATATTTTGGAAGCGCTGGCGGTTGCACTGGCTAACATCGACCCAATTATTGCACTGATCAAAGCCTCTCCAACGCCTGCGGATGCCAAAGTGAAATTGGTTGAGCAAGGTTGGGAGTTAGGCCACGTTCAAGGTATGTTGGAAAAAGCGGGCGATGACGCCGCGCGTCCTGAGTGGTTAGAGCCACAATACGGTATTCGTGACGGTCAATACTTCCTGACTGAGCAACAAGCTCAGGCCATTCTGGAACTGCGTTTACACCGTTTAACCGGTCTTGAGCACGATAAGATCATCGCTGAATACGAAGAATTACTCGAATTTATCGCGGGTCTGCTGTTTATTCTGCGCAGTCCTGAGCGTTTGATGGAAGTGATCAAGGAAGAATTAGTTCAAATCCTTGAAGAATATGGTGATGCGCGCCGTACAGTGATCAATGCCAACGAAGTCGATATGAGTCTTGAAGACTTGATCAACGAAGAAGACGTTGTGGTAACACTGTCGCACTTAGGTTATGCCAAGTATCAACCGTTGACCGATTACCAAGCCCAGCGCCGTGGTGGTAAAGGTAAAGCCGCGACGAAAGTGAAAGACGAAGATTTCGTTGAGAAGCTGTTAGTTGCCAATACCCATGACACCATTTTGTGCTTCTCTGATTTTGGTAAGATGTACTGGCTCAAAGTGTATCAACTGCCATTAGCGAGCCGTACGGCCCGTGGTCGTCCAATTGTTAACTTGCTGCCGTTATCCGATGGCGAGCGCATTACTGCGATTCTGCCAGTACGTGAATACGCGGCGGACAAGTACATTATCATGGCGACCTCTCACGGTACTGTGAAGAAAACCGCACTAACTGCTTATAGCAACCCACGTGCAAACGGCATTATCGCCGTTAACCTCAAAGACGGTGACCAACTGATCGGTGTCGATATCACTAACGGTGATGACGAAATCATGTTGTTCTCGAACGAAGGTAAAGTGGTTCGCTTTGGTGAGAAAGTTCGTGATTCTGAAACAGGCGAAGTGAAAACCGATCCTGAAACCGGTGAAGAAGTCTTGTCCTTACGTCCTATGGGCCGTACTGCAACAGGCGTTCGTGGTATCCGTTTAGAAGAAGGTCAGAAAGTCGTGTCGCTTATTGTACCCAAAGGCGATGGCGCGATTCTGACTGTGACTGAAAACGGTTACGGTAAACGGACGCAACTGTCTGAATATCCTGCGAAGAGCCGTGCGACTAAAGGTGTGGTTTCAATCAAGGTGAGCGAACGTAATGGCGCTGTTGTTGGGGCTGTTCAAGTCGGTCTTAACGACGAACTGATGCTCATCAGTGATAAAGGTACCTTAGTGCGTACACCTGCGAGCGGCGTGTCTATCATTGGCCGTAACACTCAAGGTGTAACGATTATCCGCACTGCGGGCGACGAGAAAGTGGTCGGCCTACAACGTATCGATGAAATCCAAACTGAAGAAGATGAAATCGAGCTGGATGAAAACGGTTTACCGATTGTTCCTGTCATTATCGAAGGTGAATTAGCCGACGAGGCGCTTGAAGAAGCGCTGGATGACGAAGAAGAGTTGGACGAAGATGAAGACGAGCTTGCTGATGATGAGCAAGACGAAGAGTAATTAAGTGTCATATTAACGAGCGTCCAATTGGACGCTCGTTTTTTTAATGGCATTGATGTTGATAGCATTGTTCGTTTTAGAATGGTTTCGTTTTATCAATACCTACATCATGGTTGGGATTAAGGAGAGTGTCAGTGAGCGCGATTTATAATTTCTGTGCTGGACCTGCAATGTTACCCGCAGCGGTAATGAAAAAAGCACAACAGGAATTACTTGATTGGAATGGCCAAGGCGTTTCCGTGATGGAAATCAGCCACCGAAGTAAAGAGTTCATCGCGCTTACACAACAAGCCGAGTCCGATTTACGTGAACTGATGCAGATCCCCACAAATTACCATGTGCTATTTATGCACGGCGGTGGTCGTGGACAGTTCTCCGCTGTTGTGAATAATTTTTTAGGTAATCATGGCCGAGCCCTGTATTTAGTCAGTGGTCAATGGTCATCTGCCGCGTTAGCCGAAGCACAAAAGCTCGTGGGTGAAGCGCAGATTGATAGCTTGAATATTGTTGAAAAACACAATGGACTCAATGCGGTTGTCTTACCTGATTTACATAAAATCGATGCCGATTATCGCTATGTTCACTATTGCCCTAATGAGACAGTAGATGGTATCGAAATTTTTGATGAATTAGACTCACCTTGGCCAATTGTTGCCGATTTATCGTCAACCATTATGTCACGTGAAATCGACGTCAGCCGCTACGGTTTGATTTACGCTGGCGCACAAAAGAACATAGGTCCATCGGGTCTGTCGATAGTGATAGTGCGCGATGACATGTTAAAACTGCCGAGTTTACCGCAGTCGTCCATCATGGACTATCGTTTAGCCGTTGAGCATGACTCTATGTTCAACACACCGCCAACCTTTGCTTGGTATCTCGCCGCTGAAGTCTTTGCTTGGCTTAAGTCCATTGGCGGCATTGCGAGTATTGCAAAAATTAATCAACAAAAAGCGCAGATGTTATATCAATGCATTGATGGTAATGCTTTCTACCGTAATGGGGTTGTTGCAGCGAACCGCTCACAAATGAACGTGACTTTCCAATTAGTCAACGAAGCGCTCGATAGTGAGTTCCTAAAGCAAGCCCAAATAGCTGGACTCGTTGCCTTAAAGGGCCATCGTATCGTAGGTGGTATGCGTGCTAGCCTCTATAATGCAATGCCACTCGATGGTGTAGTTGCTTTGGTCAAGTTTATGAATGAGTTTGCAAACAAACATAGCTAGGCTTAGCTGTATTGAGTTACTCACTAGCTTGCGACGCTTAGTGTCTAGGCTTTGCTGCCTGAATATCAACGTTATGCTTATTGAATGTTGATCATCAGTTAGCCATCCCAAGTTAGACATCCCAAAAGCGAATGCTCAAATGCATTCGCTTTTTTGTTAGCTTTAATTTATCGACAATAGCGTTAAGCAAGATGACGTTGAGACCAGATGCCTTCAAGAACACTCGTTTTGAGAAAGCCTGTGAGCTGACGCGCATTACTGAGTAAGATGCTGGGTTAGTTGTATGTTATTGTTTATCATAATTAAAAGAACGTATCTTTAGATGTGTATACACGATAAATCAATAGGATGTTACAGATGGATTTGGCCAAGCTTTCGCGGATTAGTATGAAGCATTTGATCACTTTGCATGTGATGCTCGATACCCTGAGTGTAACCGCCAGCGCCGAACGTTTATGTTTAAGCCCCTCATCCGTCAGTAAAACCTTAAGCCAGCTCAGGGACAGTTTAAACGATGAACTGTTCTATCGTAACGGCAACTCACTGGTAGCAACCCCATTGGCAAGACGATTAGGCCCAAGCGTGCAGCAAATGATCAATGATATGAATCAGATCATGAGTCAAGATGCGTTTAATCCAGCCCATTTTGAGGGGCGTTTTTCACTTGCGATGCGCGAAAGCACCTTTGAACTGCTGGCCGCCAAATTAAGTGCCCATATTCTCAGTTTGGCCCCCCATATCCATCTCGATATTTATAGCAAAGACAATATTGGTTTTGATGGACTCATCAAAGGCTCGTTAGATTTTGTGCTGTTACCTCACGATCTGAGCCAACCTAATTATCTTCAAGATGATCTGGTGTGGGAAACCTTGTTCAGCGATGAAATGGTCTGCCTGATGAATTCATCCCATCCCTTGGCTAAACAGCCGCAGATCAGCTTCGATAATTACCTAAGTTACCGCCATATTGGCATTACCGATACGGATCTGAGTACGCCATTTTTTGATATTTTGCTCGCCCAGCAATCTAAAAAACGTGCTGTACCCATTTCAGTCCCTGACTTTGGCAGCGCAGCGTTAATGTGTCACCACAGTGAACTGCTTTTTACCTGCTCGCGCCGCTGGGCATCCATTGCCAGCCAAGCTAAAGGCTTAACCGTCAAGTCCTTACCGATAGAATATGGCAAAGTGGCTTACAGTCTCGTTTGGCATAGACAAAGTATGAATGATCCCGCGCTGCGCTGGCTGTACGAGCAAATTTTGCTTTGCAGTCGTTAAATATAGCAAGAGGGCAAGATAAGATTTGTAACGCCTCGCTTTGCAAGCTTTGCGGCCAAGCGTTCAATATCGGCTTGTTTACAGCTTGGCCAATTGAGTGCTTCATCGACAACACCATGGTGGTGAAAGGCGTTTAATTTAACCCGTGTATCCGCACCTAGCTGAAGCAAATAGGTCGCTAGCGCTTCTATCTCCTGTTCATAATCCGTGATGCTCGGAATATGCAGCAATCTTACTTCATACAGTTTTTGCTGTTGAGCCAATAGCTGAATGGATTTGAACACGGCATGGTTGTCGCGACCGGTAATGTACCTATGGGTATCTTGCTGCCACGCTTTAAGATCCACCATGGCGCCATCTAAAAACGGCAGCAGTTTATGCCAACCGGTTAGACTCAAACTGCCATTGGTGTCGAGCATGCACGTTAAGTGTGATAACGACTCTGTCGCCTTAATCCCTTTAAACAACGCAATAATGAACGGCAATTGCAGGCTCGCTTCGCCGCCGCTCACGGTAATACCATTAATAAAGTGACGCTGACTGTGCAGAATCCCTAGTATTTCTTCAACTGTGTAATGCGTGACCTTAGGGCTCGCTTGTTTCGGACACACTGCAAGACAGTTATCGCATTGGCTACAACGCTCACTATCCCAGCGAATGCGGGGCTTGTTATTGAGGTTTATCAATGTCAGCGCATTGTCAGGGCAGGTGGCGACACAATCGCCACAGGCATCGCACAATCCTATGGTATGTGGGTTATGGCAGTTTTTGCATTGATAGTTGCAGCCCTGCAGGAATAACACGAGCCTGCTGCCAGGCCCGTCAACGCAGGAAAAGGGCAATAGCTGACTGACCATTACTTGCCTATTCAAAGACACAAGGGGAGTGCTCATGGGCTATGACTCGTGCTTGGCGCTGCAATATCCCCGTATTAACCGCCGCTTCTGCGGCTAAGCCTGTGGTATTGAGGCGTGAGCCGCACTGCTTAAACGCTTCAATATCCGAGCGTTTTACCATATAGCCGGTCACGCGCATTAAATCATTAGAGGTAACATTGGCGGTAAATTCCCTAAAACCTAACTCAAGCGCGGCTTTACACAGTTGGAACATGGCTTGAGGATTGGATTTTACGGTTTCATCGATAGTCAAAATATCGCTAATCCCCGCCGTATAATACTGATGATGTTGCGCTAAGGCTTGAATGTGAGCGATGGGATTGGGCTCAGTGCCATAGGGAATGCGAACGCCTGGGGTCACGTCTTTATCGATACTGATGCCGCCCTGTGAATGCAGCAGTGCTCGCCCATGGTAACCATGCGTGACGGGTGTTGATTTCACTATGGCATCGAGCGTGGCAGAAATACGGTAGCCCAGCTGATTTGCATCCATTTCATGACCATATCTCGAGTGTTTAGCTGACTTAACTTCTCCACTGGCTGTTAATGTTTGCAGAATATTTACCGCTTCCGCCATACCGTAAATGCCAAACATAGGCGCAAAACGCGACTCATTAATCAATTGCTCTTTAACTAAAAAACTGTCAAAGAAGTGTGATTCTTGATGCAAAAATGCCGAGCGCGCCTCGATAAGTTCAAAGGTGAGTGAGCAGTAATTTGGCAAGACAGCATCAAAAAAATCACTGATTGAAGTGGCCTTTAACGCGACCTCTTTAAGATTAAGCCGAACTAAGGTATTGGCGCCGCCCGCAAATGGCAAGGCATTGTAGCAACTGACAATACCAAAACCGAGTTCATCAAACGCACTGGCGTGCAGTGGGTAATTCGCGATGTGCGGCTTACTGCAGTGACAAATATTGGTGGTGGCAAGCAATAACAAATCATCTGGCGTGATGGCTGGGTCGTACATAAAGGTCAAATTGGGGGCAACTTGTTTTAACTCGGCATCAATGCGCAGTAGGGTGCGACAAACAATGTTGTCTGTCGGGCCAATATTGACGTGCATAAAGGCATCGGGCAGGGTTCTGTCGAGCATGATCCAGAACAGTTTAAGTTTACGATATAGTACCTCTGCATCCATTCCCTCGGTGAAAGGCATTAATATTTCATCCAGCTGACCTAGATACACTGGAATATTAGTCACCGATGGCACGTGGTGATAAAGGATGGTTAAAGCATTGAGGGCTTCATCTAAATCCTGCGCCGGTGAAAGCTCCAAATATTCTGAACCTTGCTTTAGATAGCGGGCATAATCTGGCAACACATAGCGCGGTTTAAACGGCGCATGGCCTTCAAACATATCGCAGATAATACCGTCATTCATTGCGGCTTTTGCTTCAGTCGATATCGGCATGTAGGGCAAACTGGCTTCCGCTTCTAATGCTAAATAGTTGGATTTTTGCTTGGGTGAAAGCTGCGGGTTGGTGACGATTTGCACTAATCTATCTGGTAATAACATGGCGGAATATCCACAAGTTCTATGATAACCACTAATCTACTCAGTGGCTTTGGCTTTAAAAAGTGAAAATTGCCGCAGTCCTGATTAATGAAATGGAAATCCGCCGACCGAGGTCACAATTTGTGGCTTATTGCGATAACGCCGCGATGTCAAAATCGCTAGAATGTGGTTTTACAATTAAAAATAAATGCTTGAACTGTGAGACGTGGCCTTGCTTGTCATATTGTGGATATGAAACTGAGGTTAATGAACTGCCAAAACTGATCGGGTGGGATGATTGAAAAATTTAACACTTGAGGCGGTAAATGAACTCTGCTGTATTCCTTTATTGCGGGAATACAGCAGAGTGAGCGGTGCAGATAAACTCAGCGGCGCTTAGAGCACTTTAGCGATCGATTGGGCTAAGTAATCGACGTTATCTTCACTGATCCCAGCAATACTGATGCGGCTTGAACCCACCATATAAATACTGAATTCTTTTTGCAGGCGCGCCACTTGCTCTGGATCTACCCCAAGGAAAGAGAACATACCTTTTTGGCGGGCGATAAAGCTAAAGTCACGGTCTACGCCATTGGCTTTAAGTTTATCCACTAAAATGGCGCGGTTGCCGTTAATACGATCGCGCATTACTTTCAGTTCATCTAGCCATTCTTGAGTTAATTCTGCCGATCCTAAAATCGTCTCAACAATCGCGGCACCGTGGGCAGGTGGCATAGAGTATAGGCAGCGAACCACATAAAGCAGCACAGATTGTGCGACATTGGCGGTATTGGCATCTTTGGCAATCACAGAACACGAACCGATACGCTCACGGTACAGACCGAAGTTTTTCGAGCATGAGCTGCAAAGGATCATATTATCGACTGCTGCCGCCATTTTGCGCACGCCGTAGGCATCAATATCAACGCCATCACCAAAGCCTTGGTATGCCATGTCAATCAGTGGCGTAAAGCCTTGCTCTTTTGTCAGGGCAACCACTTTATCCCATTGTTCTGTAGTTAAATCCATTCCGCTAGGGTTATGGCAACAGGCGTGGAATAACACCACATCATCTGGACTCACTTGCGATAGTGCAGCAAGCATCTCATCAAATTTCAATGATTTGCTATCGTAGTCATAATACGGATAGGTTTTAACGGTAATGCCAGCCGCTTCGAACAAACCGATGTGGTTTGCCCAAGTTGGGTCGCTTACCCATAACACCGCATTCGGGTTGCAGCGTTTGATAAAGTCGCCGGCCACGCGCAGTGCACCAGTACCACCGGGTGTCGATACAGTGCGGATACGGTTAGCTATGATGGCACTGTGACCAGCACCAAAGGCGAGTTCAGTCATCAAGGTGTTGAATTGTGGCGAGCCGGTTGGACCGATATACACTTTAGTGGTTTCGGTATCGAGACGGAATTTCTCGGCTTTTTTTACGCAGCTCAGGATCGGGGTCACGCCTGTAGGGTCTTTATAAACGCCCACACCTAAATCAACTTTTTGCGGGTGGGTGTCTTCGCGGTACTGAGTCAACAAGCCAAGGATGGGATCTGCTGGCATTGCGATGAGTGAGTTAAACATAGCTCCATCTACCTTTCTGGTTATAGTGCAAACGTGATTGTTTGTATCAGATATGCGTTATTTATCGTTTGGGGCTTAGAATAGCGCGGAAAGGTAAAGTATTTAAAGTGAAAACTGTGATTACACGCCAGTTATCTTGGCAAAAAAGCCTGCCAAAAATACGGTTAAATCATAAATTAACCGCTTAAATTTTGCGTTTTTGTTATTTTTACACTGAACTCAGTAAATAATCTGACCAAAAAGCCATTTTTCTCGAAAAAACGGTTGAATCCTTAGCGACAATCGGTAATTTTATAACGACGAAGCACCAACAAGGCCCCAATCTCCTTTTATTTGTAATCTTAACTTGACGCTGTGTAGCGTGAAGTTGCCATTTTGCGTATTCAGTCCGCGTGATCGTGATGATGACGCCCTATAGAGAAAGAAGATTTATTCATGAAGCAATTACGTCTTGAACCTGTTGTGCAAGTCCGCGGTGAGATCAATATTCCGGGCTCAAAAAGTATTTCAAATCGTGCCTTATTGTTGGCGACCTTAGCTCAAGGCACGACCACGCTTACCAATCTGCTCGACTCAGATGATATTCGCCACATGCTGGCCTCCCTTAAGCAGCTAGGGGTGAACTACCGTTTATCGCAAAACAATACTGTGTGTGAACTTGATGGCTTAGGTGGTGTGATTTCCTCAGAATCCGCACAGGAATTGTTTTTAGGCAATGCGGGCACGGCAATGCGCCCCTTGTGCGCAGCCTTAACCTTAGGCCAAGGCGAATTTACCCTCACGGGCGAGCCGCGCATGGAAGAGCGCCCGATTGGCGACTTAGTCGATGCCTTAAGGCAACTCGGTGCCAATGTCGTTTATCTTAAAAATGACGGTTTCCCACCGCTGACGATTAATGCAACGGGTCTTAATGGCGGCGATGTTGAGATTGCGGGTGATTTATCGAGCCAATTTTTAACCGCCCTATTGATGGTGGCGCCGCTTGCAAAGGGCAGCGTGAATATCCATGTCAAAGGCGAATTAGTTTCTAAGCCGTATATCGATATTACGTTGGCCCTGATGGCGCAATTTGGCGTAACTGTCATCAACCATGACTATGCCCGTTTTGAGATTGTTGCAGGCCAGCGTTATATATCACCGGGTAAAGTGCTGGTCGAAGGTGATGCGTCATCGGCATCGTATTTTCTCGCCGCTGGAGCGATTAAGGGCGGTGAAGTCAAAGTCACCGGTGTGGGCCGTTTAAGTATTCAAGGCGATGTGAAATTTGCCGATGTGCTTGAAAAAATGGGCGCTGATATTGAGTGGGGTGATGACTATATTATTGCCCGTGGCTCTCAATTAACGGCCGTTGATTTAGACATGAACCACATTCCCGATGCGGCTATGACCATTGCTACCGCAGCGTTATTTGCTAAAGGCACGACCGTTATTCGTAATATCTATAACTGGCGCATTAAAGAGACCGACCGCTTAGCGGCCATGGCGACGGAATTACGTAAAGTAGGCGCTGAAGTGGAAGAGGGCAACGATTACATTAAAATCACCCCGCCTGCGGTGATTAACACCGCAGAAATTGATACCTACAATGATCATCGTATGGCCATGTGTTTTTCGATGCTGGCATTTGCCGATTGCGGTATTACTATCAATGATCCTGATTGCACTTCTAAAACATTCCCAGACTACTTTAAGCAGTTTGCGAGTCTGCAAGGCTAAGCCAATCTGCTTCGTCATTGTTACAACTATTGATGTCAAGAATAGTCAGCCGTATTTGCGCGGCTGCTAATCTTCATAAAAAATCCACGGATTTTGTTTGTCTTTTGTTGTACAATGCTGCGCGCTCATTTTCGGGGGCTCACTTGATGAACTCACGGATGATGGTTATTTTTTGCGGAGGAATGTATGTCTGAACGGGCTCCTGTAGTCACAATCGACGGCCCAAGTGGTGCTGGCAAAGGTACAATTAGTCAATTATTGGCTCAGCATCTAGGTTGGCAACTACTTGATAGTGGTGCTATTTACCGAGTTCTTGCGCTCGCAGCAATTCATCATAACGTTGAACTGGAAAATGAAGAATCGATCACGCTGTTAGCGGCACATCTCGATGTGAAGTTTTTAACAGGCAATGATACCGATCCGGTTCAAGTGATATTGGAAGGTGAAGACGTCACCACCGACATTCGCACTCAAGAGTGCTCAAATGCCGCTTCAAAAGTCGCCGCGTTTCCACGGGTGAGAGAAGCGTTATTACGTCGTCAACGGGCCTTTAAAACGGCGCCAGGATTAATTGCCGATGGTCGCGACATGGGAACTGTGGTTTTCCCAAGTGCGCCGGCAAAATTATATTTAACCGCCTCAGCTGAAGAGCGTGCCCAAAGACGCTATAATCAGTTGCAGGACAAGGGCTTCGATGTTAATATCGAGCGCCTTTTAAGTGAAATTATCGAACGTGATGACCGCGATATGAATCGTCCGGTGGCTCCTTTAGTCCCCGCCGAGGACGCGCTCATTATAGATACAAGCGGAAAGGGTATTGATGAAGTGTTAGCGCTTGCGCTTAACTTTATCAACCAAAAATTATCCGACACTAACTAGTTAGCCCACCGGATAGGTATTCGTATTAAGGATGATACGGATAATTTGACTGACTCCACGTCTAGGACGGACAGTGGTTTAATAAAGAAAGTAACCTAAACATGACTGAATCTTTTGCTGATCTATTTGAACAATCCCTTCAAACTCTGGAATTCCGTCCAGGTTCTATCGTTCGTGGTACTGTTGTATCAATCAAAAACGGTATGGTACTGGTTGACGCGGGTCTGAAGTCTGAAAGCCCAATCCCAGCTGAACAATTCAAAAACGCTCAAGGTGTTTTAGAAATCGCTGTTGGTGATGAAGTTGACGTAGCTCTTGACTCTGTTGAAGACGGCTTCGGTGAGACTCAACTGTCTCGCGAAAAAGCGAAACGTCATGAAGCTTGGATCGTTCTGGAAAAAGCTTATGAAGATGCTGAAACTGTAATCGGTATCATCAATGGTAAAGTTAAAGGCGGTTTCACTGTTGAATTAAACGGTATCCGTGCCTTCTTACCAGGTTCTCTAGTTGACGTGCGCCCAGTTCGCGACACCGCTCACTTAGAGTACAAAGAATTAGAATTCAAAGTTATCAAGCTAGACCAGAAGCGTAACAACGTTGTTGTTTCTCGTCGTGCAGTTATCGAATCAGAAAGCAGCGCTGAGCGTGATGCACTGTTAGAAAACCTGCAAGAAGGTCAAGCAGTTAAGGGTATCGTTAAGAACCTGACTGACTACGGTGCATTCGTAGATTTAGGTGGTGTTGACGGTCTGCTACATATCACAGATATGGCGTGGAAACGTGTTAAACATCCATCAGAAATCGTCAATGTTGGCGATGAAATCAACGTTAAAGTACTGAAGTACGATCGTGAGCGCACTCGTGTGTCTCTAGGTCTGAAACAACTTGGCGAAGATCCATGGTTAGAAATCAGCAAACGCTACCCAGAAAACACACGTTTAACTGGTCGCGTTACTAACCTAACTGACTACGGTTGCTTCGTAGAAATCGAAGAAGGCGTTGAAGGTCTGGTTCACGTTTCTGAAATGGATTGGACTAACAAGAACATTCACCCATCTAAAGTGGTTAACTTAGGTGATGAAGTTGAAGTTCTGGTTCTGGACATCGATGAAGAGCGTCGTCGTATTTCTCTTGGTCTGAAACAATGTAAGACCAATCCATGGGATGACTTCGCAACTCGTTACAACAAAGGCGACAAGGTTTCTGGTAAGATCAAGTCAATCACTGACTTCGGTATCTTTATCGGTCTTGACGGCGGTATCGATGGTCTAGTTCACCTGTCTGACATTTCTTGGAACGGTACTGGCGAAGACGCAGTTTCTGAATACAAGAAAGGCGATGAAATCCATGCAGTGGTTCTGTCTGTAGATCCAGAGCGTGAGCGCATCAGCTTAGGTGTTAAGCAAACTGAAGATGATCCATTCAACGCATACTTGGCTGACAAGAAGAAAGGTACTATCGTAAACGGTACTGTTTCTGCTGTTGATGCTAAAGGTGTGACTGTTGAACTGGCTGACACTGTTGAAGGTTACATCCGTGTAGCTGACATTTCACGTGAGCGTATCGAAGATGCATCTACTGTCTATAATGTAGGTGATGCAATCGAAGCTAAGTTCATGGGTGTTGACCGTAAGAACCGCTCTATCAGCCTGTCAATCAAAGCGAA
This sequence comes from Shewanella sp. M16, assembly GCF_018224605.1. Lineage (NCBI taxonomy): Bacteria > Pseudomonadati > Pseudomonadota > Gammaproteobacteria > Alteromonadales > Shewanellaceae > Shewanella > Shewanella sp. M16. The sequence goes on from NZ_JAGTUL010000024.1 coordinate 58,739, forward strand.
AGACGAAGCTGAAGAGAAAGAAGTAATGGCGACTCTGAACAAACAAGATGACGCTGTTATTAGCAATGCAATGGCTGAAGCGTTTAAAGCAGCTCGTAAATAATCGCCTGTTGTTTGGGGAGACATCTCTCCCCATTAGGCGACTGTGTTTGGCTTGATAATAGGGGATAGCTAGGATGACGAAATCTGAACTTATCGAAAAACTCGCCACCAGGCAGTCGCAGCTGTCGGCGAAAGAGGTTGAAGGCGCAATCAAAGAAATGTTGGAGCAAATGGCAACAACATTAGAAAGCGGTGATCGTATTGAGATCCGTGGCTTTGGTAGTTTCTCGCTTCACTATCGTGCACCGCGGACTGGCCGTAATCCAAAGACTGGTTCATCAGTCGATTTGGAAGGTAAATACGTCCCGCACTTTAAGCCAGGCAAAGAACTGCGCGAGCGTGTTGACGCCGTTAATGTGTGATTGACCGCATAGTAAAAAGCCTCCGTTAGGAGGCTTTTTTGTATCTATTGCAAGGCAATGCTGGTCAGCTTAGTAAATTTCTTGGATAATCATTAAATTGAAACGCGTTTAGGGAGTGCAGCGTGAAATCATTTGTAGCAACTGTGCTTGTGGCACTGTTATTTATTTTGGCGTTGATTTTTGGCGCGCGTAACGAACAAGTGGTGACCATCAGCTATTTTGTCGCACAGGGTGAATATCGTTTACCTGTTGTCTTAGCGATTGTCTTTTTTGCTGGTTTTATTTTGAGTTGGTTATTTGCTAGCTACTATATTGTTCGCTTGAAATTAAGTTTAGCGGCAACTAAAAAGAAACTAAATCAAGTGATCGCTAAAATCCCTCAGGATGTAGACGCCTAATATGCTTGAGATCCTCTTTCTGTTGCTTCCCATTGCTGCCGCCTATGGCTGGTATATGGGGCGACGGAGCATAAGGCAGAATCAAAGTAATCAACGTAAACAATTGAGCCGGGATTATTTTACTGGCCTCAATTTCTTACTGTCGAACGAATCGGATAAAGCTGTCGATTTGTTTATCAGTATGCTAGATGTTGACGATGAAACCATCGATACCCATCTGTCACTCGGTTCGCTGTTCCGTAAGCGAGGAGAGGTCGACCGCTCTATTCGTATCCATCAAAATTTAATCGCGCGGCCTACATTAACCAATGAGCAGCGTGACATCGCTATGATGGAGCTGGGTAAAGATTATCTAGCAGCAGGTTTTTACGACAGAGCTGAAGAAATCTTTATCAACTTGGTCAGCCAAGACGATCACAGTGAAGAATCTGAAACACAGCTTATTGCTATTTATCAGGTGATTAAAGAGTGGCAGAAAGCCATTGATATCACTAAGCGTTTGAGTCGTAAGCGTCAGCAAGTTTTAAAGCCGTTAACGGCGCATTTCTATTGCCAGTTAGCCGATGAAGCCAGTGATGACGCGCAGAAAATTAAACTGCTACAGCAAGCGCTGAAGCAAGATCCCCAATGTGGTCGTGCATTATTGACCCTAGCGAAAAAATTCCTCGATATTCAAGATTATGCCCAGTGTAAGCACATGCTGCTGCAACTGAAAAAAGCCGATATCGAGCTTTTTGCCGATGCGATTCCAACGGCCAAACAAGTTTATCGCGACACGCAAGATAAAGAAGGTTTTCAAGAATTACTCGCGGGCGCCATGGCCGATGGCGCTGGAGCTTCTGTAGTGGTCGCCTTAGCGCAGCACATGATAAGTCTTGATGAGATTAAAGCGGCAGAGACCATGGTACTTGATGCGTTATATCGCCATCCGACCATGAAAGGTTTTCAGCACTTGATGCAGATGCATTTACGCCAAGCCGAAGAAGGGCAAGCTAAGCAAAGTTTAACTATGCTAGAGCAGCTCGTTGAACAACAAATTAAATTCCGTCCGAGTTACCGTTGTAAGGAGTGTGGTTTTCCTTCCCATGCGCTTTACTGGCATTGTCCTTCCTGTAAAAACTGGGGCAGCATTAAACGGATCCGAGGCCTAGACGGCGAATAATCTATTAGAAGAATACACAGTTTGTGTAACCCCGTTGGAGAGATGATGACGACTAAACCTATCCTCGTAGCGCTTGATTACGATAATAAAAACCATGCTTTACAACTGATAGAAAAACTCGATCCCAACATGTGCCGCCTTAAAGTTGGCAAAGAAATGTTTACCTTGTTTGGCCCGCAACTGGTGAAAGATATCCATGATCGTGGTTTTGATTTATTCCTTGATTTGAAATTTCACGATATTCCCAATACTGTCGCCAAAGCCGTGGCCGCTGCTGCTGAGCTGGGCGTATGGATGACGAACGTACATGCCAGCGGTGGCTTCGCCATGATGGAAGCGGCCAAAAAGGCCTTGCTGCCATACGGCGACAAAGCGCCTATGCTGATCGCGGTCACGGTATTAACCTCGATGAGTGATGACGATCTTAAATTACTCGGCATCAATGTGCCTGCGTTTGAGCATGTGCAACGTTTGGCGAAGCTCACGCAGCAAGCGGGACTCGATGGCGTGGTGTGTTCCGCCCAAGAAGCGACAGCCTTGAAATCACTGTTAGGTCAGGATTTCAAGCTCGTGACGCCTGGGATCCGCCCAGTTGGCAGTGATGCTGGCGATCAACATCGCGTGATGACGCCACCTCAAGCGATAGCAGCGGGTTCTGATTACCTAGTGATTGGCCGCCCAATCACCAAAGCCGCCGATCCGTTAGCGGCATTGCAAGCGATTCACCAATCATTGGCATAGACGCCACACTAGCCGTCTAAAGCGCGGTTTGAAAGCCGTTTGACCGTCGTTTAAATAAAAAAGGCTTGGAATCGCTTGTTGGTATCCTTGATATGATGGATAAAAATTGAAATAGTATCTTGAATGACAGCATAGAATAATGAATCACACCCTGAGTGCATATCTCACTGTTCACGGAGAACGCCCATGTTTAATGCTACGATGTTTAACTATCAAGGTAAGAATGTTGTCGTTGTTGGTGGTACCAGTGGGATAAATCTCGCGATTGCCATTGCGTTCGCACAGGCTGGCGCAAATGTGGCCGTTGCGAGCCGCAGTCAAGATAAAATCGATACCGCGGTATTGCAGTTGCAACAGGCCAATCCTGACGGTATTCATTTGGGTGTGAGTTTTGATGTGCGCGATCTTAGCGCCCTTGAAGTCGGTTTTGATAAAATCGCTTCTGAGTTTGGTTTTATCGATGTGCTGGTAAGCGGCGCGGCGGGGAATTTCCCTGCCAGCGCCGCAAAGCTTTCGGCCAATGGTTTTAAGTCGGTGATGGACATTGATTTGCTCGGCAGTTTTCAAGTGCTAAAGCAGGCTTATCCTTTGCTGCGTCGCCCCAATGGCAATATTATCCAGATTTCGGCGCCGCAGGCTTCGATCGCTATGCCAATGCAAGTTCATGTGTGTGCGGCTAAAGCGGGTGTGGATATGCTGACGCGAACTTTAGCGTTAGAGTGGGGCTGTGAGGGGCTGAGAATTAATTCGATTATGCCAGGCCCCATAGCTAACACTGAAGGCTTTAATCGCCTTGCACCCAGCGCCGCATTACAGCAAAAGGTTGCCCAATCCGTTCCGCTAAAACGCAACGGCGCAGGTCAGGATATCGCCAATGCCGCGCTATTCTTAGGCTCTGAATTAGCTTCCTATATTACGGGAGTTGTGCTGCCGGTTGATGGCGGTTGGTCACTTGGCGGCGCCAGTATAGCGATGACAGAGCTTGGCGAACTGGCCGCAAAAATGTAGTTTGGTTTTAGATTATTGATATTCAAAATCGAGAACTTTGATTTTATAGAAATTAAGCAGGTAATGATCCATGGCTAATGCATTACAAGAGCAGCTACTCAAAGCAGGGCTTGCCAGTAAACAAAAGGTTCGCGACGTTAAGACTCAAAAACGCCGTGACAAAAAATCACGAGTTGATGATGGCTCAAGTGCTTTTAAGCAAGAAGTGGCCGAGCAAAAACGGTTGCAGGCGCAAAAAGATAAAGTGCTAAATGAGCAACGTTTTGCTGAGGCATCTGAGCGTGGACAGGTGCGCGGTTTAATCACAGAGTTCACTAAGTCTGCGATTAAGATCCCAGCTTATGCTGAAGTGAAATTTAACTATACTCTTGATAATAAAATTTATTCTTTATACATAGATGAAAAACTGCAGGCAGAATTGCTTAAAGGGCAGTTAGGCATAGTGCGTTACGAAGATAAGAGTTACTTAGTACCACATAAGTTAGCCGAGCGAGTGAAACTGCTGGTGCCGCAGTGGTGTGGTTATCTGTGGCAACAGGATGAATCTAAAGCTGTGGTCGTTGAAGATGATCCCTATGCAGATTACGCAATTCCTGATGATTTAATGTGGTAATTGCCACAAGCCTGTGACCTAACGCTAAGACAATCCTGTTGTAAAGCTTATAAAATAGAGACCCTTAAGTTCAAGCTTAAGGGTTTTTTTATGGGTTAAATTTATATTTAGCTCGCACACTCGCATACTTTTATATTATTCACAGCTGTATTTGTAATGAGATTGTTTTCTACAGTGAACTGGTATAAATTAAAACAACTGTTTTAATCCTACGTTTAAGAGTCTACCAATGAATCCTTACCAAGCCCCGTTGACGGATATGCGTTTCCTACTGGAACAGGTATTTGATGCCCCAAACACTTGGGCACAATTGCCTGAGATTGCTGAAATGGTCGATATCGACACGGCCAATGCTATTTTGGAAGAAGCAGCCAAGATCAGCTGTGAGTTGATCCATCCGCTGAACCGGACGGGCGATGAGCAGGGCGTGTTGCATCAAGACAATCAAGTGATTACCCCTGATGGCTATAAAGCCGTTTATGAGCAGTATTCCCAGGGCGGTTGGATTGGTTTGTGTGGCGATCCTGAATTTGGTGGCATGGGGATGCCGAAGATGCTGGGGATCTTAGTCGACGAAATGGCTTACAGTGCTTGTAATGCGTTTACGCTTTATGGCTCGTTAACCGCGGGGGCGGCTTTATGTATCAATGCCCACGGCAGCGAAGAATTGAAACAAGCTTATTTGCCTAAGTTATATTCCGGCGAATGGGCGGGTGCTATGGATATGACGGAGCCGCAAGCGGGTTCTGATCTGCGTAATATTCGCACTCGAGCTTTACCGCAGGATGATGGTAGTTATGCCATCACGGGCAGCAAGATTTTTATTACAGGTGGCGATCACGATTTAACGGAAAACGTCATCCACTTAGTGCTTGCCAAGCTACCGGATAGCAAAGGGATTTCACTCTTCCTTGTACCTAAAATATCGGTAAATACCGATGGCAGCTTAGCCAATGCCAATGGTGTATCAGTGGGGTCTATCGAGCATAAGATGGGCCTTAAAGGTTCTGCGACCTGTGTGATGAATTTTGATAATGCCCAAGGTTTCTTGATTGGCGAGCCTAATCGCGGCCTCGTATGCATGTTCACTATGATGAACTATGAGCGTTTAGCAATTGGTATTCAAGGACTTGGCAGTGCGCAGGCGGCGTACCAGATGGCGGCCGATTACGCTAAAGAGCGTAATCAAGGCATCGCCGCTGGCGGCTCACCGACGGGCAGTGATTCTGATCCCATTATTGTCCATGGCGATGTGCGCCGTATGTTGTTGACCATTCGTGCGATGACAGAAGCGGGCCGTGCTTTGTCTGTGTTTACAGGACAACAGCTGGATTTAGCAAAATATGCCCAAGATGAGGTTAAGGCTAAAGCGGCGCGTTATGTGGGTTTATTAACGCCAGTGGCGAAAGCATTTTTAACCGATCGGGGTCTAGATGCGACTATCATGGCGCAACAAGTCTTTGGTGGACATGGTTATATTCGTGAAACAGGTATTGAGCAATTAGTCCGTGATACCCGTATCGCTCAGATTTATGAAGGTACCAATGGCATTCAAGCCATTGATTTCCTAGGTCGTAAAGTCACTGGCGATAACTTAGCCGCATTAAATGAATTTGTGGCTGACTTGAAGGCACAAATGCGCGCATTTACTCACGTTGATGCGGTGAAAGTGGCGGCAGTATGTGCACGTTTAGATGCCTTGGTCATCGTTGCCGAGTCAGTTAATGATCGCAAAGTGGCTCAGCCTGCACTTATTAATGCGTGTGCGGTCGACTTTTTAGATGCCTTTGGTTACACCCTGTATGGTTTCTACTGGTTGGCTATGGTCGATAAGGTCGCGGATCATGAAGATAAAGCTTTTGCCGAGCAGAAAGTCTATTTGGCTAAGTTCTATTTTGATAAGTTATTGCCAAAAGCGGATTACCATATCGCTCAAGTCAGAGCTGGTGATGCGACGACTATGGCGATGCCTGCGGAGTTGTTTTAACAAGGCTTCGGTATATTCGTTTAGATAAAAACTGAAAAAGCACTGATGACTCAGTGCTTTTTTGTGCAATTTTTTTACTCTGTAGCAGTTAATTAATGACTCTAGTGAGCCGCAGTATTTACAGTTGCAGTGGTTGATGACGGTTGCAGCACTGAAATCAATTGTTTAAGAAACTCGGCATTGAATGAGGGGTTATGCTGATTTTTCAATTCAGGACTCATGCCATTCTCAAGGATTACAAACAGGGTATCGTTATGCTGGGGCAAACGGATAAAGCCCGCTAAATTAGACACGCCTTGCATCGAGCCTGTTTTAGCAAAAATTTGCTGTTTAAGCGGCGGCTTGTTGTAGCCCATACGATATCTTAAGGTGCCGCTGATCCCCGCCTGTGGCAGACTCGTGATTAACGGACTAAAGCGGCTATCTTGGTGGATTAGCGCCAACACTGCTGCTAACTGCTTGGCATTGAGTAAGTTATAGCGTGACAATCCTGAACCATCCACAATATTGGCGTTACTCAAATCTATGCCTAAATTCGTTAAAATTCGCTGCATGGCAGCGGCACCATTGGTAAAGCTGCCTTGGGTCTTAAAATAACTTTTACCAAGTTGCTTAAAAAGGCTATCGGCAATCAAATTATCTGACTTGAGCAGCATAGTCTCGAGCAGCTCAGGTAAGGGCGCCGAGCTATGGCTGGCAATTAGTTTTGCCTTTTGGGGTAAGTTAGTGCCGAGTTGTACTTTACCCGCAAGAGACATCTCGCCTTTAAGTAGGGAGGTGAGGTTATCTTGGGCAAATTTGAACGGATCGCTGACCGCAATCGCCAGTGGTATCGCCTCACCGCCAGGGTAACAGCCGCGTAAATGGTAGTTATTTTGACCTAATCTGACCATATCAAGTTGGCAAAATTCGCGGCTCGCCTTTTGATCAAACACCGCATCGCTGCTGATTTTAACTCCATAACTCCCCGCGCGCAGACTTACCTGTGAAGGTTTGCTGGTAGAGCTTGGGCTAAACTGACCATAGACGCAGTTTTGATTGATAATATAACTCGACACTGGCGCGGCAAAACAAATGCCCAAATCATCCCAAACCCAACCCGGAGCTTGCATTTGCTCTTGTTTATCGCCGAGCAAATACAGATGTCCATCAATGCGATTAATGCCTTGTTTTACGAGATTGGCAAAAATGGCCTTGAGATCGGCTTGAGTTAGCGTGGGATCGCCACTAAAACGCAGATAAGCACTGCCTGCGATATGGCCCTTGCGTATCGGTGCATCTGTCCATAATTGTGTGACATAACGAAAATCAGGCCCAAGCTGAGCCATAGCACTGACTGCCGTGAGCAGCTTTTGGGTACTGGCTGGAATAAACAAGGTCTCAGCTTGTTGGCTATAGATCACTTGATTGTTCGACATATCCATTGCCAGTAAGGCGATTTGTGAATGTCGAGGGCTGATCTTGCTGATTGCTTGGCTAAGCGAAGTGGTTTGAGCACTTATCGGCCTAGAATCATGTTGCTCTGCATAGGCCATATTATGACTTGCGGCGAGGAGCAGGCCGGCATATAGAGTGGTTTTCAGTAACGTTTCCATGTTAGCTATTGGCCATTTTTATCAAAACATCATTAAGATTAGGTTGGTATTGTGTGCGGTTAATCCTCACTGCTGCCGTCATCCTTTTCCATCAAGCGATATAAACGTAGGGTAACAAACAATACCAGCCCAATAAACAAAGGCAGGATGAGTAACCCTAACTGGGTTTTAAAATGGAAAATACCCCAAGCAAACAGCAATGTCAGTGCTAACGTCAGCAGAATTTTTTTGTTCATAGTCTTAATCTTGTATCGTATGGTCTAATCGCAAATAGGCGGTTTAGTTTACGCTAAATCAGTAGATTCGGGGTGAATGAAATGGGTTTGAAGATTATTTTGTGATTTGGCAGACATTTTGGGCGCAGTTCAGTGAAATTTGGACTGATTTGTAGCGTTAAGAATCACCCTATTTAGGGAGAAATATTGTGTGGACGGGCAAATAATGCCGTGAATACTCACTGTAAAATGCGATTTCAAGCAAGGATAAATGAAGAGGATTTTTAGGTAAATCGGTGCACTGAAGTGGAATAAAATCGCGTGAGGTCAAATTACCAGCAAAACCGTTAGGTTTAACAAGACTTTTGGGAGAAAAGTCTTGCCGAGACGAGGTGAAGTCGGTAATTTCTACCCCTTACGATTTTAGGTTCTTAGGTAACAACTAAACCATGCCACATATTAGTATGCGCGGCTTACCACAAGCGGTCGTTGCAGCGTTCAGCCAAACATTACTGCAGTCATTGGCGGATATATGTAAAGGTAATGCAGAGAGTTTCACATTAGATTGGATCCCAAGCATCAGTTTTCGAAATGGAAAAATTGATCAACGCTTTGTCCAAGTTGAGTTACTCTGGTTCCCTAAGGACCCTGATATACATCTTAAAGTAGAACAAACGATCAGGTTGGCAGTGACAGAGGCCTATCCAGAGTTAACACATATTGCTGTGATGTTTTTATCACTGAACCCCAGTGCTTCCTATCGGGGTGGTCAGCATGTTTAAAGGAGGATGCCTTGCTAGATAAGCTTGGTGGAATAGCCGTTCAACCCGAGGCTTTAACGTGGTTGCTCACGCCATGCCGTTTCAAGGCAGAATTACTCGCTCGTATTGCGAGCGCCAAGCACAGTATTTATATTGCGGCGCTGTATTTAGAAGATGACGAAGCGGGTCGTGAGATATTACAAGCCCTCATGGATGCCAAAGCGGCAAATCCAACGCTTGATGTCAAAGTATTAGTCGATTTTCACCGTGCGAGACGTGGCTTGATTGGCCATAAAGGTGATAGCGGTAACTATTTGATGTACCGCAAAGTTATGGCTGAAGCCGAACATCCCATCGATATCTTAGGTGTACCCGTCAAATCCCGTGAATTTATGGGTGTGTTGCATCTTAAGGGATTTATTATCGATGATGCCGTGATTTATAGCGGTGCTAGTCTCAATAATATCTATTTGCAACAACACGATAAGTACCGTTTCGATCGTTATCACTTGATTGAGTCTGCCGAATTAGCGCGCAGTATGCGCGCGATGATCCAGAAAAATATCATTTCTGATCCAGCTGTGTGTTCATTAACGCAAGATGCTGAGCAAGAAGTGCTACCACCAAAGACGGATATGCGTAGCTTTAAGCTGAGACTGTCTGACGCTGAGTATCAGTTTAAGGAAACCCGTGATGGCAATCGCATCACGCCGTTACTTGGGCTAGGACGTAAGAAAAACTTGCTCAATAAAGTGGTTGTCGCCTTGGTGGAAGAGTCAAAAGACTCGCTGTTTATTTGCACGCCCTATTTCAATCCGCCGTACATTTTAGTGCGCGCTTTAGCGAAGCATTTACGCAATGGCAAACGTATTGATATCGTTGTGGGCGACAAGACGGCTAACGATTTTTATATTCCGCCAGAGCAGGATTTCTCGACCATAGGTGCATTGCCCTATATGTATGAGCAATCATTGCGTAAGTTCGCTAAACGCCAACAGTGGGCGATTGATAATGGTCAGCTGAATATCCATTTGTGGAAACATGGTATCAACAGTTATCACCTCAAGGGCATTAGTGCCGATGGTAATAAGCATTTGATCACAGGCTCGAACTTGAATCCAAGAGCTTGGGCGCTGGATCTTGAGAATGGTTTGTTGATCCAAGATGAAATTGGCTGCTGGAAAGCCCAGTTTGAAGCCGAGCAGGCACATATTCTGGAACACACACAGCGGTTATATCACTACAGCCAAGTAGACACCTTACAGAGCTATCCTGCGCCAGTGAAGAAGATCATGACTAGAATTCGTCGCCTTAAAGCTGATTTTTTACTGCGTCGCATTCTGTAACGATTAAAGCTATAGAAGCAATAAATTAATCGATATTTTTGATTTATTACAGTGTGTTATCGATTTAAAAAGCCCACAACAATGTGGGCTTTTTATTGACTGATGGTAATAGATTTGGCTTAAACCAAGAATTGTAGTTTCAAATCATATCCATTAAATCTGTGGCATTAAATTCTGGTGAGTATCATTTTGATCTTTGGCGTAATACAGAGACAGGATCACTAAAACCACCATCACAGCACTCAATAAACCTATGCTCAACTGGCCGCCCATAGGCACTAAAGACATAGTTAATGCGGCAAGTCCGGCACCAAAATTTTGTAATCCCCCCAGTAATGCGCCCGCAATCCCCGCCTGACGTGGAAATGGCTCTAACGCAGCAGATGTTAGGGTAGGGAACAGCATGCCTGCGCCACTGAAGAATAAAATTGATCCAATAAGTAAACTCCAGCTAACCACTAAATTAAAAAGACCAGGGATCAACATAAATAATGCGCCAGCACCGAGTAACGCAACACCTTGGTAAACAACTCTTTGTGGCTTATTCTGTCGGCCCGCGATGAGTGCCCCCAGTAAGTAGCCAGGAATTGGCGCAACAAAATAACAACTGACCATAAAAGGTGTCAGTCCGAGATATTGGCCATAGAGTACACCAGCAATTGCTTCAAACGCCGCAATACCGGCAAAGGTGGCGATCAATGAAAATAAATAAGCGCGAAACGCTCTATGGCGTAGGACATGCTTATAGGATTTGAAAACGGCTTGATGTTCCCGTTGCGTCTTGGGTAAAGACTCTTTAAAGAGGAATATTAACAACAGCCAGACCGCGACACCGAATCCCGCTAATACCCAGTATACGGCTTGCCAGCCAAAATAGGCCGCAGTGGCGCTGCCGATAAATGGTGCAAGCAAAGGTAAAAACACTACAGCCATAGAGACATAGCTATTAAATTTTACCAGTCGGTCACCAAAGTAGTGATCGCGGGGAATGCTACGGCATAATGCGCCTGCGCTGGCTGTGCCTAATCCTTGGATAAGGCTTGCCATAATTAGTTGGTTAAAGCTTGTGGCCTTCGCCGCGAATACAGCGCCTAGAACGAAAATTGCGATACCCACGACGAGTGGCATTTTGCGGCCAACGCGATCTGACACTGGGCCATACACAAATTGAAACATCCCGTAGGAGAGTAAGTAACAGGCCATCACGGCTTGTAGTTGGCTGGCGTCCACATGGAGCCCGAGTGCGATTTGCGGAAGGGCTGGAACAAAAATCGTCTGCGCCATTTGGCCACAGGCGACCATAAAGACAATCATTAACAGTAGGCTAGACTGACTCGCCGCGGGAGCGACATCGTGATGAATAGGAGAATGTGGCGTGCCTGACATGATATTTCCGAAAAAGGTCACTTAAGGTATTTGCGCGCATCTTACTCCCTAAAAGCGTAACTTCAAGTGTCAATCATATTGATTTAACGAAATAATTTTTAATGCGATGCATAAGTTTTTATCCTGATTTTAAGCTGTAAAGCTAAACTTACGATAGGTTGTTTGTCTGTTAACTAGGTCGATGAGTTGCAAATGAATTAATACTCAGATTAACCCTTCACTGCCTATTTTCTTACATGGGAGTTTGCTTAAAAATATTGGCTATTAAGAGATTGGAGGTAAGTAAGTGGATAAGGTGCTTAATACAAGCCACCCTAAAAAAATCACGCTAAAAGGAACAAATAAGAAAGGAGATTGCGAATCGGCCTATCTCCTTATCTCCTTTAATAGTCGCGACTAGCAAGATGCTATTTTTGTAATTTCTCTATGCCCGTTAAAATCTGATACCCCACAGTCACCCGAGGCGGTACGGGATAATTTTTATTGCTTAACAATACTATGCCAAGCTTTTGCGCGGGAATAAATGCTGCATAAGCGGCAAAACCGCCAGTAGAACCTGTTTTATTGATCCACACATTTTGCTGCGGCGCGAGGGGCGGCACTATGGGTTTAACGGGTGTACTGCCAAACACGACTTCCTGAGTATGGCCCATAAGTATTTTATCAAGATCAATAGGATATGAGTAATGCTCCCAAATCATATCTTGGGTCATCATGCCCACATCAAAGTATCCCGTGTGGGTCTCATCGAGTGCCGTTTGCAGTGGTTTGGCAAGCGGGTGCATTTGCATATTGGCCTCAACAAATTGCAGTAAATCCTTGGCAGAGGTTTTAACGCCATAGGCTTCATCGGCTAATACACCGGGATTGACTCGCACTGGCATGTCTTGCTTATCATAGCCTTGGGCATAATCGGCCATTTTGTTGCTAGGAACCTTGAGATAGCTGTTTGTCATACCCAATTGTGGAAATAGTGTTTGCTCAAGTACTTGTGGAAACGTTTGCCCTAAACTCTGCGCGGCAATCATGCCAAGCAGCCCAATACTCGGATTGGCGTAATTCCTATGGGTCCCCGCGGCAAATGATGGTTGCCAATGCTTAAGGTAATCCATTAACTCTGCGTTATTAGTGACCTTATCAGGAACTTGCATCGGCAAATCACCCGCTGTGTGGGTGGCTAAATTGATGAGACTAATCTTATCAAAATGGCTGCCTTTTAATGCTGGAACATAATCACTGGCCATATCCGTGAGTGTTAATTTACCTTCGCCCTGTGCATAGTTAGCCAGTGTTGCGGTAAAGGTTTTACTGATAGAGCCAATCTCGAACAGGGTATCTTCAGTCACACTTTGCCCAGAGGTTTTAGAACTGACGCCATATTGGTAAAAATACTGTTTACCTTCTATGGTGATGCCAATTACTGCACCGGGAATAGCATACTCGGCCATCAGTGGTTTAACTGCGGAATCTACAATTGATTGGATGTCTTTGGTATTAAGCGTTTGGGCCGTAGTGACAGTAGAAAATAGCGTAGCAGTGAGCAGTACGCCGCTTAATAACGGTATAGAAGCGATCGGGGCTTTTGGGTGCATAATTGACCTTTCATTGAGATTGTATTTGTAGAGTAGATTTTCGCATGATATTAGGGCAATTCCACACTAAGTTAAGTCATTACTGATATTTAGTTTCAATACTCTCCCAATAAGTAAGTTAAACGTTAATTTGGTCGGTTTAGTGTTGCATACTAAGTGGCAACACAGATTAATACATTACAGATGTTTTAAGAGATGGTTGCTCTGTGCTCTTAAATTATCTCGCTGACGTTAGGCTGCAGATGAAACCACAACCACTGACACCGGCCTTTTATCACGATAATGTATTACGCGATTGCACCATTGATGGCCAAGGGATAAACTGCGCCACCGCGATAAAAAAGTGCTAACTGATGTGGTCGCGATCCTTAATAAGTTTGATAGAGAATTGGTTTTTATGGCTTTAGCCCCCCATGCAGTGCACCATTTATATCAGTACCGTAAGTCTATTTCGACTAAACCCTTTGGTGCCCGCGGTAAAAAACTGATCCGCTGTCCATTATGCCTCTTAGGTGAGCAGTTCTGTACCTGTGCGCTACGCCGTCAGTTAGATACTCACGCCAGTTTTCTGCTGATTATGTATAACGATGAGGTGTTAAAGCCGACTAATAGCGGACGACTCATAGCGGATCTTATTCCTGATACCCACGCCTATATTTGGTCACGTACAGAACCTGAAGCTGAGTTGCTTGCTTTGCTGAATTCGCCGCAATATCAACCCTATTTAGTGTTTCCTGCCCAGTATGCAGAGCAAGGGCAAACCGTACTGAACCAAGTGCCGATGTCGACATTGGCCGAAGGTAAACGGCCGCTGCTAATCATGCTCGATGGCAGTTGGCGTGAAGCGATTAAAATGTTCCGTAAGAGTCCTTACTTACACTCACTGCCGTTGCTTTCCTTCGATCCCGACACGCTCGCGACCTATGCATTGCGTAAAGGTAGTCATGATTTTCAACTTGGCACCGCCGAGGTGGCATCATTGGCTTTAGGAGCGATTGGCGAAGCGGCTAATGGCAAAGCCTTAAGTACTTGGTTTGATTTGTTTGTTGAATCTTCCTTACTAGGCCGCAATCGCCGTTGCCGTGAGGACCTTCTGCCAATTACAGATTTTACCGATGCTTTTGAACTGGCCTTTGAACAAGCAAGTCGTAGTAAGAGTTAATCGATGTTGGATTTAATCTATTATGAAAAAGGCTAGTTAACTATCTTCTTAAATAAAAAATCCCCTACAGTGAGGGGATTTTTTATGTGTAGCAATTAACTTATAGGAACTTCATATTAAGAAGATACCTCGCACAAGCATAATTGTTTATACCGCGACTTCTTTACCATCTAACTTACGGATAACGACCGTAGCGGCGCGAGGGCGTAATGTCGTGCCCGCAGGCGTTTTTTCAGCGGCATTGGACGAATAAGGCCAATTACCGGGATGCTGAATGTTAGCAAAAACAGATGTGTAATCAGGGCTAATAGCAAAACCTGTAACCTCACAGTCGTTTGGTCCAACAAAGAAACGCTTTAATTCCATTTGGTTATCAGCCGTTACGCCGAGCTGTTTCTCTTGGCCATCAACAAGCGTTGAAGGCACTATCGCTAGCATCTGATCGTTGGTTTCTTCTGCGACCTCCTTGGCTCCATTGTCGGTTTGAACCCACAAAATACCGCGTTGATCGAAGGCCAAACCGTCTGGGCTGGCAAATTGGTTAAGATCTGTTAAGCCTGATAAGTTTGTTTCTGCGTTACCATCACTTGGTGAGCCGAATACGAAGATATCCCATGTAAATTCAGTATCTTTGTCACTTTCATCCCAACGAATAATATGGCCAAAGTGGTTTTTCAATCTTGGGTTCGCTGGATTGGTTTCAGTTCGTTTTGAGTTGTTGGTCAGGGTCAAATAAATTGAACCTGTGAAAGGATCGACAGCACACCATTCAGGGCGATCCATAGGGGTTGCACCAACAAGATCCGCTGCGCCCGCGGTGTTCAAAATAATCTCGGCTAAGCTAGCGAAAGTATTGCCTAGGGTTTTTCCGTCCGTAGTCTGGCTATCTAAGGTTAAAGGCAACCAAACACCACCACCATTTGCATTAAACTTAGCTGCATATAAAGTACCTTCATTCATATATTTATCGCCAGTTTGTATGCGATTGCTGCTGTCAGCATCTTTTGCATCCCATGCCGCGGCCGAGACAAATTTATAGAGGTATTCGAATTGTGAATCGTGGCCAGAATAGAACACTACTGGCTTACCTTCGGTTAATTTGCCAAAGGTACAGCCTTCATGGCGGAAACGACCAAGCGCGGTACGTTTAACTGCGCGCGATGTTGGATTGAAAGGGTCAATTTCAACAATATAACCGTGACCATTCGCTTCATTACGATAGTCATCTTGAGCACTTGCACCTTTTGGCGTGACATCAAAACGCGCGAATTCATCGAGACGTTCTTCATCATGACCTGCAAGATCATCCCAGCCATAACGTGTGCTGGTTTTGCTGATCCCAATGCGATTTTGCTCGGCAGTTAACGTACCACGGTTAGCGAAGTAGCCTGGCCAGTTTTCTTCACAGGTTAAATAAGTGCCCCAAGGCGTGTAACCATTACCGCAGTTATTTAATGTACCGCGAGCCTGACTACCGTCGGGAGAATAGCGGGTTTCGAGTAGAGAAGAGTAGGCGAGAGGACCGCTAATATCCATTACAGTCGCACCGGTGAATCGGCGGTTATGGTTATCATTGCTAACCACCTCCCATTGATTATTAACCAGTTTTATCCGTACAACCGATACGCCATGGGCGTTGATTTCTTTACGTACCTCATCGATAATCGTGCGCAAACCTGAAGTAGGATCAAAAGTTTGTCCTGCAGGATGTAATGCAACTTCATCAATGTATTCATGGTTAATGCAAAGTAAACCGTCATTACCCGAATCATTTAATGGAAAGAAATGCATGCCATCATGGTGCATACCGACTGAGTTCGCTTGGTCATCGGCAGTGTTACTACCATCGCTTTTCCATGGTGCTGCTTTTGCATTTAATGGCGTGCCCCATGGTGCAAGTACCTGCGCTGTATAGCCTTCTGGCACAACGACGGCATCTAAACGAGAACCCGCAACTGACGTAAAGTTTAGCTTGGCGGTACTTTTTGTCGGTGGTAAAGGTGTCACTGGATCAACAGGTTTTG
The DNA here is from genome assembly GCF_018224605.1 of Shewanella sp. M16. Classification (NCBI taxonomy): domain Bacteria; kingdom Pseudomonadati; phylum Pseudomonadota; class Gammaproteobacteria; order Alteromonadales; family Shewanellaceae; genus Shewanella; species Shewanella sp. M16. The sequence goes on from NZ_JAGTUL010000024.1 coordinate 75,193, forward strand.
TAACAGGGGCGTCATCTGATCCGCAAGCAGTTAAGCCTACACTGGCAAAAGCTGTCATAGCACTGAGGCCTAAACCACTTTTTACGAAGTTACGGCGAGATAAATGTTTATCCAACACTTGGTTAAATGGCTCGTTATTACTTTTATTATAAAGTGTAGGATCAAAGGTGGCCTTACTCATATATTACTCCGGCTAGTACGATGGATTAAATTTCGTGACTAAGGCTAAAGTATCAATATGACAATAAAGATGATTTTATATTACAATAATACTGCAGTGAGCAATAAACCCGATATGCTATAAAAATGTTAACCAGCAGTTTGCTATGGTCTAAGCTGCTAATGTCAAAGTACCTCAATTAGACTTTTTACTCTGTCATAATGTCAAATGTTGTGTCCAAGATAAAAATATATAATGTGAAAT